>NZ_JADPJR010000102.1:0-150976 GCF_023073535.1 Bradyrhizobium sp. 179
GACCAGCTCCGACGACCCGAGCGCTCCCAGCAGAGCACGCCGATCAAAGGGGTCCCTTTTGGATGCCGATAGGGGGTCCCAGTCGAACGCCGATTGACACTGAAAAAGCGGGGTCTGCCACGATCATTGATAGTATGAGGCTGATGAGCCCGAATGTTAAGCCTCCGAGAGCGGATCGACGATCGTACAGCGCAAAGATCCTCGGACATCCTCGCCGAAGAAACGCATCTGTCGTAGTTCTGGAGCCGCGACACGCCGCAGCACAACGTAAGAACTCGCGCATCAGCTGCACCTTGCCGAGGGGGCCGGCAGCTGATTCTGCAGATGAGAAGAGATCCCAGGCGCGTGAATTGTTTAGCTCTCGCGGGCTATTGTCGAGCGCTTCTGGTCCGCAAGATGTGGTTCTGGTTGCCAGCAGGCAGGTTGCTCGGGCGAGTTGCGCGACGGCGCGTGACTGCTGCAGCTCTCTGCGGAGCGGGCCGTAGCCATATGCAGCCGCGCGCGCTCTCGTCGGCTGCGAAAACGCCGAGTGCGGACGCCGTAGCTGGCCCCACCGGCGGCGACAATCGAAAGGACAATAAGAGCTGCCATCATCATCTCAAGCGCGCCTCGCAGATCCTCAATGTGCCGCGCCGGCACCTTGAGCCCGGAATGTGTCTCGGTTCGAAGAATCGAACCGCTAGTTGGTACAACTTGACGCTAGGTACGATTCAAGGTGTCGGTTCTTGTTAGTTGTGATCATGCAGCGTAGTGGGGCTGCGAAATGCTCTTGCACCACGAACTTGCATGACGGCGGCGTAACGATTGCAACGTGGCTTAAATGGCGCAAATCATGCTCCGCGCTTCGCTATAAGCAGTGCAGCAACTAGGCCTTCATTGGGAAGCTGCAAAAACAAACGCCAACGCGCGAGTTCATAGAAGTGCAATTGTCAACCCACATCAAGATCGTCCCGATTTAGCCGATTTGGCGAGGAGCCCACATGCAGCGTCTTTTGTCCGACAAGAAATCCGCCTGGTGGCCGAGGCATCCGACCAGTCCGGCTTAATCCGCCTGCAGCGCGCAGCCGGCGCGTCTGGCCCGCCCTTTGCTGTAGTGATGGACCAACTGTAGAGCTGAATGAAGCTGACCACCGATTTTCGGGGAGCTCGGTCCGGCGCGGTCTCACTGTGCGGTCGACAGCGCTTTCGATCTGGGAAGAGAGCTGCTCCAAGGTTGGGATACGATACAGAGTTCTCGAGTTGTAGCGCCTGAGACGAGTTGCAGATTTATAGTAGTGGGCATTCGCCGCGCATTTAAGCGACGCGATCCCAGATAGGAGAGGTATGGATCGCATCGCTTGGGATAAACTCTTGCCAGAGCCCAACACGCAATTGTCTCATCTCGGTCGCGCGCCCGCTAAACACGCCGGGATGGTCAATGTTCCTGTCTATCGAGGTTCCACGATCGTTTCGGAAACCCTCGAAGAGTGGGATAGGCGCAAGCAGAATCCAGTGACGAACTACGGACGATTCGGCTCACCGTTGTCTCGTGCTCTCGAGGCTGCCATTTGTGAACTGGAGGGCGGGTATCGTTCGATCTTGTTCCCTTCGGGGCTCTCTGCGTGCTCCCACGCACTTCTCGGGATCCTGAAGGCCGGGGATCATGTTTTGATCTGCGATAACGTCTATGAACCGGTGAGGATGTTCGCGAACCAGGTTCTAACTAGATTTGAGGTCAAGGTGGAGTACTTCCATCCCACTCAGCCTTCGGATCTACTCGCGAAGATTGGGACAAAAACGCGAGCTGTGTACCTGGAATCCCCGGGGTCCATGACGTTTGAGGTACAGGATCTGCCCGCGCTGTGCGCGATCGCACATCAATCGGGTGCGCTCGTGCTCATGGACAATACTTGGGCGACGCCGCTCTATTTCAAACCCTTTCTCCATGGCGTCGACATCTCGATCCATGCCGCGACCAAGTATATCGTTGGTCATTCCGACGCCCTTCTGGGCATTGCTACCGCTAACAAGGAAGCGTGGCCGCTCCTGCAGCAAAGCGCTCATCATTTCGGGGAGATTGCTGGGCCAGATGACATCTATTTAGCTCTTCGTGGACTGCGCACACTAGCCGTTCGCATGAGGCAGCATTACGAAAATGGCCTCAAGCTGGCTCAAAGCCTGGAAGACCACCCGGCAGTGGGCCGGGTTCTACACCCTGCGCTCCAAAACCATCCTGGCTACAATATTTGGAAGCGGGATTTCTTGGGTGCAAGTGGCCTATTCGGCGTCGTTCTGAAGCCTATCTCCAAGGCCCAGCTTTCGGTTTTCTTCCAGAAACTGCGCCTTTTTGGAATCGGATTGTCGTGGGGTGGGTACGAAAGCCTTGTGCTGCCTGTCGATGGTCCTCAACGAACGGAAGCAACGGTTTCATTTGATGGACCATTGATTCGTATTCACGCCGGCATCGAGGGGCCGAGTGATCTCATTGCGGACATGCATCAGGCGCTGCAAGCCGCCTGCGAACACTGCGTGAGCGACGCTGCTTACCAGGATGAGAGCAGAGACGGGTGATTTCAAGGGCAGTATTGATGGCGCGGAGGAGACCGATAAAAGCGACGCTTGGGGGTGCTATGCTTACCGCACAACGAGCCACTATCGTCGCGAGATCACGCCCGAACTCGTCTCCGCCCGAAACGCGGCAACTGGAATCCGAGCAGATGTCAGTAGTGCAGACGGTCGCGAGTTCTGGGCATGTTGGCCGAGCGGACCGATGATCTACCATTTGTAAAGCGGATTTATGGCCGTGCATCTCCGAGGTGGAGCACCAGCCCCGTGCAGGAAGACCATGCGCACGGCTTCTGTCTGTCAATGTGCGTGAACAGAACGCCCATGATGTGCGGTCAGGTGAATGTCATTTAAGCCGCAGGTGCCATTGCCGTATTCGGATGATTCGCTCGCCCAAACATGTCCGGGTGCTTTTGAACACGAGCGCTTGGCAAGACGCGATCGCGCAACCGGGGATCTCCAGGGTTGCGTTCGGTACGGCGCGACCGCCATGGCAGACCGGTATCGCAGCGGATGCATGCCATTTCTGCGTCTAATTGCCTCTGCGCCCTATGACGCGGGCGCGGCCTAGCTAGCTCGGCTGGCCCCCGGGGCAGGGGCGGGAGGCTGACCAACGCGTAAACGATCGTTCGCGTACTTGCCGATGCAACATATATTTTTCAGCTAGCGCGAACAAGGTTGTCTCTCTTGCGACGAATGTCCGAATTCTAACAGTGAACGTTGCGTCCCCAGTTCTCCAGCACTCGTGCTTTTGCGGCACTGCTCCTGGCGCCTCAGCTGGTACGACATTTGCTGGACGCTTCAGGTCCGCCTCCTCCCGAAGAAGCGCATGCACAATGTTCTTTATCGAGCAACTATCCGATCTCAGCCAAGCCGATTGCAGCTCATGACGAGAAGTATGATTGTCGCGTTCGGTCGGGCACTTCGCAGAGAGGAGGCTGAAGTGGCGCAGGGCCCCTGCCCAAATCGATCCACTCAAAAGACGCAGCACCGGTTGCCTAAGTCGGTGGCGGAGGCACCAAATGGATCTATTTTGCTTCATCGAATGCGCAAAACAGAGTCGATCTCCCGAGGTGTTGTTCAATCTGCTTGTGAGCTGTTCGAGCGAACAGGGCTTCAGTCAAGTCGCTTACGGGACGCTGACGGACGCGGAGCCGACCCGCCGGCCAGAGTATCTGCCAGCCGCCGTGACAGTGAACTTTCCTTCCGCGTGGTGCGAGCGCAATGCTGAACGCCGATACAATGCCATCGATCCCGTGGTTCGGCGTACGACGATGCAGTCGGCTCCGTTTCTATGGGATCAACTTGCTCACAAACATCAATTGCAACCCGGCGAAATGCGTGTGTTGAACGAGGCCAAAGAGGCCGGTCTGAAGCACGGCGTAACCGTACCACTGTTCGGACCATTTGGACAACTATCTGTCGCATCCTTTGCATCCAGGTTCGACGATGTCGACCCTGAGTATCGCTTCAGTCGTCTCAACGCATTGGCTTGGCAGTTTCATCATGCATTTGCAGAAATCGCGCCGTCATCGGAGGGCAGATGCCATATCCAA
This sequence comes from Bradyrhizobium sp. 179, assembly GCF_023073535.1. Classification (NCBI taxonomy): domain Bacteria; kingdom Pseudomonadati; phylum Pseudomonadota; class Alphaproteobacteria; order Hyphomicrobiales; family Nitrobacteraceae; genus Bradyrhizobium; species Bradyrhizobium sp. 179. The sequence goes on from NZ_JADPJR010000102.1 coordinate 4,101, forward strand.
TCCAAGTGGCCCTATCCGAACGAGAAAAGGATTGCCTCCGCTGGGTGGAAGAGGGGAAATCATCCTGGGAAATCGGAGTCATCCTGAGAGTAAGTGAAAATACCGTGAACTTTCACCTGAAGAACGCGATGCGAAAGCTAGAGACGAACAGCCGTACCCACTGCGTTGCCAAGGCGATTCGCCTCGGTCTTATCTGACGTTTCGGCGCCGCTGCCCCGTATCGAGCTATGCCGGAGTCACGAGCGAGCGATCTGACCAGCGTGACAATATGACAATAGCAGCGAGGACGTTCAGCCCAAGGTGGAGAAGATGCTGTTGCCGCGAATAGCTGACAAGCCTGTCATCTCGATCGTCTTCGGGAGCCTCGATGCGCATCCCGCCGAGGGTTGTTTGTGTCTTCGATGCGTGAGAGGTTCGCACGATTGCCTAAATCCGACGTGGACTGGCCATGACGGGACACCATTCGCCGCATCGATGACACGCGTGCGACAGTGATCTTCGCAAGCTGGTTGGTTGTGGATGCCGCCACTCGTCCAATATGGGAGCAGTTTTTGGGCTTGAATTGCGACAACCTAGTCGCCTGGGACCCGCCCTCGCAAAAAACAAGCCCCGGCCATGGCCGGGGCTTCCGCCGTTCGTACTGCGGATCAATATTTCAGAAGAAACGGGCCGCCGAACTTATAGTTGAGCCGTGCAGTCAGAAGATCGAGATCCTGGCGGATGCGATCGGTTCCGCCTGCGGGCGTGGGGAAGTGCACCGCTCCGGGCTGCATGAACAGGTGGTCGTACTCGAGACTGACCGACCAGTTCGGCGCGAAACCGTACTCAATCCCAGCTCCCAATGCACCACCCCAAAAAATGTGGTCGCTCTTCCCAAGCTGCGCGCCCGTGAGGGTCGGGCTAATCTGATAGGTATTGCTCGTCACTGCGGCACCAGCTTTGGCGTAAAATAATACGTTGTCCATGGCATAACCGAACTGCCCCGTTACCACGCCGAACGCATCAATCTTGGTCTTGTTGATATCCGCAAACGCGACGCTGTCATTCGAGCCGGTCAAATCAGCCCAGTTCCCCTGGCCTTCAACACCAAGCACGATCTGGCCCATCTGCCTTCGATAGCCGATCTGGCCACCCACAGTAGCGCCGGTCGCATCATGGCAGCCCTCAGGCGTGCCGCCATTGAAGTCCCAGCAATTCGAGCTTGAGCCGAAGCCGCCGTTCATACCGACGTAGTAGCCGCTCCAGTCGTAGATCGTAGCCGCAACAGGCTGCGGAGCTTTGGTATAGAGAGGCTGGACAGGCTGCGCAGCCAGATCCGCACCGAATGCGGGCGCCACCGCGCCAAGCGCCACAATGCTTACAGTCGCAAGCAACAAGTTCTTCATTTCTACTCTCATGTCTTGAGTGCCCCGAGCCTCGCGCGTCTTAACAACATCCGCGCGAATAGCTGTAGCTGCATCGCAACATTTGGGCCGAAAGGAATGCTTGAACCGAACCCTGCGTCAGGTTGCGGCGTTGCGGATCATCTTCAACTGCCTCGCTATGCTCCTTCGCGTGCGAACGTAGATTGCGCAAGCGTGGGCGAAAAGCGGGCTGCTGATCTCAGCGGATGAAGCGCACCGCAAGCCACATGACGCCCAGCCACACCGCAACCGAAAAGAGCAAAGCGCTTTGCAACGCTCTTGCTCTGATCCTGTGACGCCATCGAAGGAGTTGCGATGAGCAACCGGTGAAGCGCCGACCCCGTACAACAGCTGTCACTTCATCGTAATCTGCGAAACGGAAGTGAGAGCGATGCTTGCGAATATACGCCAGCCGCTCAGTGGGTGAGAGGCACTGTGCCCACACCTCCCCTGCCTCATCATCAAAACACGCGCTATTCTCAAGGACCTCGGCTAGGCGCTCGTCAGGTTTCATGATGCATCCGCTGTACTGACTATCGCGGATCGAGTTCTAGGAGGGAAGCCTCACCTTCGAAACCTCTCAGTTTAGGTAGGCGAGTTCAGGTGAATCGAACTCGGCCAGGAAGCATTTGTCACGGTCATGCGGTGCTGATCCTGCGCGAGATGAAAGTCGAAGTCGTGCGATCACTCTGGATCTCTCTTCTCGCCCAGTGCAGATAGCCACGGGCATCGAAGCGGCGTAGATGCCGCGGGAGAGTGAAAGGTGCTCCTTGTCGATGCTGTCGCAATCGTGCTCGCCGTAGCGTCACGTCGTAGGAACCAGGCATCCGCCGCCTCGCGCCGACCAACTAGTCAACCACCGATGACGGGAGTGTGACGTCGAAAGGACCGCACTTTCGCTACGCTTCTCCTTCAGCTTGAATGACGGCTGAAGAAGTTGATGTAGAGCCGTGCCGCCGCATAGAGGCGCCCCATCATACGCGCCGTCTCGACGCCATCGAAGCGGCCATAGCCCATCAGGCGGCGGACGACGGCACCATTTTCTGCTCGACAAACGCTTGGTCGTTCTTCTTATAGGCGCGCGAGCGAGTGACTTCGATCTTCTGTTCGCGACACCATGGCACGACGACATCGTTCATGAAGGCGCTGTCGTTGTCAAAGTCCACGCCGCGCAACAGCCAGGGGAACAGGCTCTGTGCGCGGTTGATCGCCTCGACGACCAGCGAACCTTCCCGCGTCAGCAACGGCAGGCACTCCGTCCAGCCGTTGGCAACATCGAGCATCGTGAGGGTTTGGATGAACGAGCCAGCCACCGACGTGCCGCCATGGGCGACCATGTCGACCTCGCAGAAGCCGGGCACCAGGCTGTTCCAGTCATTGAACGTGCGGATCGGGACCTCGCGCCGGATTGCCGAATAAAATTCGGCACGGCGCCGCCTGCAGCCGCTCGCCGCGATCTTCACATCGACGAGCAGGCGATGGATGGTGGCGGCGCTGATAGCCAGAACACGATCACGGTCCGACTGGCCGAGCTGCAATCGGCCATGTTGCTCAAGGGCAGGCAGCAAGGTCGGCATCATCATCTTGAGCCACTTGCCGCACCACCCGATCCGACGCCTCCCACAGCGCCGTCAACGCGTCCTTGATCGTCGCGCGCGGACCATTAAAGGTGGGCAGAGAAGCCTGCTTCGGGATGCTCGAGAAAAACAGCCTGCAGCATTTCGGCAGCTGCGCACCCAAGCTTGCTCCATTCCCATCAGCTTCATAGCTGCTCAGGAGCTCAATCGAAGCCGCTCGGCTAACCAACGCTGCACAGAAAAGTGTCCGGGCAAGGGCTCGCTGGAGCGGGGCATGGATCAATGCATCTTGGGATGAGCGCTGCAGATACCGACTTCCTTAAGAGGTCCTTAGGGCGGCGCGGTTCTGGTCATGAACATTTTCATTGCAAAGTCGAGCGACCTGTATGCTCGATCGCGGACCGCCTGAGGCGAACCAGGAGTTGCGTCAATCGCAGCGCGCGCGTCGCTCATAATCTTATCTTTTGCGGAAAGAAGCTTTGCATCTAGTATTACATGAAGCGTCTCTCGAACTTCAGGTGAGATCGACCTATCGCCATCGATCAGTTCTCGAAGTTTCCAAAACATGCGCTCGACTGCTGCCATCGACCCGAGGACTGATATCAGTCTTGGTGACATCATTGGCTATCTCCTTCTCCAGCCAGACTCTGGCGACCATCCCAGCGAAATCAGACCTGTCCCCTTTGACAGCGGCGCGCTAGGCGACCTTGAACAGGCGAATGACTGGGATACATGTCCCCTGCTACGCCCCAGCGGGCGTGAGACGGACGTTCAAGATATGCTCAGGGGAACTCACAAACTGTGCGATTTGCGAGCAAGGCATTTATCTTTCCTGTGCTCTAGGCCGTAACACGGTAGCGTGCGGCGGCTCACGTGCAAAACTGACATCGAGGGTGTGCGCCGCTGTCCATTTGCCGCAATGCATGCAGCTGCATCGGAGTTGGACTTCTGCCACGCATCCGTGCTCTTCCGCTTTCTCACTCGGATCGCTCTGTTGACGAGGCCGAATTGAATGAGTGATCCCGGTCACGCAAAGGTGGTCATCCGATATCCCGGTGCTCGGGGCGCCCACCCGTTTTGTGATTGCGTGGGTGCATCGAGATCGAGCCTTCCGATTTGGCGATGGTGTGTTGGTCGTGCGCCACGTCGACCTCGATCGATCTCTCGAGTCTCCACCGGCTGTCCGGTCGAGCTCAAAAAAGTTAGCGACTTAAACGCGCAGATCATTTCCATGTCCTGGATTCCCGATCTCGGATTGGTTCATTTCGTCTGTCTTATTGTCCTCGCCACTGCACGGCCATGCTGTGCAAACCGTGCATTTCACCCACCAGCGGCCACCGCGCTTCTCCGCGCGCAACTTGCCGCGGCGGATCCGAGAGAGCACGCCTTCGGGGCTTATGTGGTTCATCGCTGCGAATCGCTGAACAGTGAGGTAGTCCTCATGCAGAGGTGGAGGGGTGCTAATTCCGTGCGCAGCCAGCAGAATGCGCAGCGAAGCCAACTCCGCCAGCACGATCTCGAGCTTACGCGCGATCTCCTCCGTCTGGTCGGAGCGCTGCCAGGACCGCGTCACGACAGGCCCGCCCGGGCTATAAGCCAAACCTTGGATTTGTGTGGAATGCAATTGACGAACTGGCGCGCCAAAGCGTGATGTAGTCGAAAGGGTCTCATGCGCGTAAGAGCCATTTGAATCATAAGAGCGGCTTGACAAATGCATCCGGCTGCGGTGCTCACGGCCCTCGGTGTTGCCATTTATTGCCTGGTCAAGGACGAACTTATTGGAACCGATGTTGGGTCACCGTCAGTGCTCTGCCGCTATGAGCTCGGAGTGAATCGCAGTTGCTGTGCTGAGGCAGGCATCCAGTGACAGAGATCCAAAGGCGAGCTGGCAAAGGAGATAGTTGGCGCCTGCCTCTTCCACATGATCGAGAAGAGTTTGGCGCACCGAAGCGCGCGTTCCGACAACGCACAGTTCACTCTCAATTGCGGCATCCAAGGTTAGGGGCAGGTTGGATGGAGGCGGGATGTCATTGAGCTCGTATAGGAACTTAAAGCTCTTGAGCCATGTTTCGTAGGCTGGCGCGGCGAGGGAGCGGGCGGCTGCTTCAGAGCTGGCAATTACGATCATGCGAAGTAATGCGAGAAATGGTGCTGAACCGTTGGCGTCATGCTTGGCGTTCTGATGAGCGCGGTAGCGATCTGTTACCTTGCGAACGGCAGAAGAGGGCCCCATGCACGCCAGATTAGCGCCATTCGCCGCCGCCCAATGCGCGGACTCTGGCCGATTTGTAGCAATCCATGTCGGGGGACAAGGACGCTGATGAGGTGAAAGCGTCAAAGGAACGTCGCTCAGCGCAAAATGTTGCCCTTCGTACGAGAGCGGGCCGCCATTCATCGCGTTAACGAAGATTTGGGAAGCTTCCTCGTAACGGCTTGAGGCAACATCGGCTCCAACTCCAAAATAACTCAGTTCGATCGGTAGGGAGCCGCGACCAAGACCGACCTCGACCCTGCCGCTGCTCAGGTGATCCAACATGCAGATCTCCTCGAATGCCCGCAACGGGTGGTAGAGGTTGAGCAGCATGACCAATGGACCAACGCGAAGTCGCCGTGTGCGTTGTATGACGCTTGACAGAAACAAGTTCGGCGATGGACCGCGTCCATGGGGGGTGCAATGATGCTCCGCCAGATGATAGGCATAGAAACCGAGCCGGTCGTAGGCCTCCGCCAGCGCGAGGCGGTCCGCGTATTGCCGCGCGATATCGGGGCCGTCCTCGTCAAGATGATCAAAGATGCCGCAGGTCAGGTTTGAGGGAAGAACGTTTCTCACTCAGTTATCTCCTATAGAGAGGACCGGAGTCCTCCGGGTCTTGGGGTGCAAGAGGCGCTCGCTGGCACTGCGGTGCATATGCTGCGAAGCCGTTCTCAACAGCTCGCAATGCGCCGATCGGACAAAAACTGACTCCGGCTGCGTCGCGAAGCTTCATCATGTGTGGGTCCGGATCGATGACGAACGGGGATCTGTGACCTGAGTGCAAGGGGTCACTAGCCACGGCATCCCATTTTCTTAAGAATGCGGCCGACAGCCGCAAGAAACTCATCCATCTGGCGCGTTGTACCGATGCTAACCCGAATGCACTCTTGCAGGCCGGCATCCGGAAAGAAGGCAACGAGGACGCTCTGGTCTTGCAACGCCGCCTGCCACCATCTGCCACCCTGGCCTACCGGCACACGGGCGAGAAGGAAGTTCGCGTGGGAAGGCGTTACGGAGAACCCAAATTCCGAGAGGGCGGCCGCTACGCGCTGACGCTGAAGCCTTACGTGGCGATGGTTCTCCTCGTAGGCGTCGCGATGCGCAAGGATGCTCATGCCAACGGCATGAGCGACCACATTCATGTTGAAAACATTCTGGATGTTGCGAAGCCGCCCAATCAGCTCGGGATGGCCGAAACCGAAGCCGACGCGAATGCCAGCGGCGGAATAACTCTTGGAAAACGTGCGCAAGACCAAAAGATTCGAATGGCGCTCAACGAGGCGTAGGCCGTCCTCAGGTGCGAAATCGACATAAGCTTCGTCCAATACGATCAATCGGTCAGATCGTATAACGAGGCGCTCGATCTCAGCGAGCGGAACAAAGCTTCCGGTCGGATTGTTCGGATTGGCCAGCAGAATGAACTTGGCATGTTTAGCCGGACCGAAAAGCAGCTCGTCCATCGGCAAGCAGTCGGGTTCAGACCAGGGAATTTCAATGAACCGGGCCCCTTGCAACATGGCAAGCTTGCGATTGAATGAGAAGCCGGGCGACATCATTGCGATGCCGTCGCCCGGGGCAAGAAAGGCTCTGTAAATGAGACTGAGGAGTTCAGACGATCCATTGCCAGCCATCACGCGATCAGTGGCAATCCCATAGGCCGCTGCGGCCGCTTGTCTCAAGCTGACATTGTCGTCTTCTGGATAGAGGTATTGCGCCTCAAGAGCTGCAATTGCGCTTCGCATCACAATGGCTGGCAAAGGAAATGGGTTCTCATTCGTGTTCAGTTTCACGCAAGTATTATCCAGAGTGGGTCGCCTGGATGGCAGAGCATCCAATTCGCGAGCCACCGGCGAGAGCGAGGAAAGCATAGTTTGTAGTTTTGCATCCAATTTGGTGTTCTCCCTTTTGTCGACGAGAGCAGTTGACGGCCTTCATCGAGCCTATGTGATGCGCGCGCTGTGTTCGGAGCCGGGAAGCGCAAGGTGTGCATGAATGTGAGGGGTGGGGTGCCATAGGCGGGCTCAGATCTAAGCGCAGCACCGGATCAGAGCCCGTCTCAAAATCCGGCAGCGATCAGCACGGATCAGGCGGCGCGTGGCGTTATTCCAGCGAATACCTGTTTCACGAGGGGAGGCAACGCCACGTCCACTCGGCCGAACAGCGCTGCTAACGCTTGGCTTGAACTCGCGTAATCCGCAGATAGACTGCGCAAGACTGACATCTTGCCACAAGCTACGTTCCTCCTAAAGAGGTCCTGGCAGCTCACTCCCGAGAGCGAGGTGCGCATCAGTTTCACCAGCGGGAAGAAGTCACCGATGTTCGTCGGCCTTACGAATGTGGAAGTGATGCTCACTCTAGTGGCACCAGGCGAATGGGAACGTACTCTTCGGGCGGCCGTTCGGGCGTGCACGACAGCTTTGATAGCATTGCCGCCAGGGCGAGAAATGCTGCGACTGCGGCGACTGCGACGCACGTGAGCAGCGCGTAATCGCTATGTCGAGGATGGTTGATCATTCGAACGCTCCGTGCGGTGTTGGTGCGGGCGGTCAGGTCTGCGCGACCGCTTCGACGGTATTGTCGCGCCAGCGGTAAACGATGAACCCAGAAGCGGCATTGTCTCCCTTGGAGTCGAATTGGACGTGGCAATGGCCGTATCGATTGAGCCCGAAGTAGGGACCGCAGCGACCCGCGTGGCATCGAAGGTGCCCGTCCGTTTGACTGAGCCTGCCTATGCTTGAACTGCGGCATCTAGAGCGTGCAACCTGCGGCAGATAGGCTCGTACCCTTGAGCTTGGCGACGACGGTTGCCCCTGCAGCATTCGTCGTCGGGTCCGGCATAAAGGTAAAGAGCGTGCCGTTTGTGCAGTCGCCGGCAACGGCCAAAGACGATCATCCACCGACTTGTTCTCGCTCAGCGCTCTCACCGGGAATTTCCGAAAGTGATGCCGATCATTGGAGTCTCCGTCGGCCTAGCCGGCGCTCTGTCGGTCGCCCCGCTGCTGCGTCGATGCTTTTAGAAGGTACAATGTGACGCTACGTGCGAATCAAGTACTTCGAAGGGTGCTCGTCGAGGGCGATTGTCAAAATCCACAGAGCGAAGAACCCCAAAGAGTGCCGACAACGCGGATTCGCAGCGAATTGCTACGGGCCAACGATCCTCAGTCAGACAAGGATCAGCATCACTTCATTGGGTTTAGAGACATTGCAGTAACCGAGTCGCGGGCAACCCCGTGCGTCAACTCTTTCCCAGCTGGTCCTCCAGCGCGGCGAGAGCGAGATCCAGGTATCGCATGAGGCTCGCATCCCAGCCCGCGAGATTGTGTGGTTCGGTCAATCGCGTCAGCACCTTAAGTATCATCGAGACAGTCGAGTCAACTCCTGCGATCTCAGTCAGCAGCGAACGGGCCTGACGCGCGACCGCATTTGCCCGATCACTGCATGGAGGCTCGCCCCGATCCATGCAGCTACGTAGCTCGTCCCGAATCTTGCGCCACCGATCTTCGCGGCTAGCGTTAGAGGCGCACGTGCAGATGGCCGAGGGGGTACGCTCCTCAATCCGCGACATTGCATCTAACGTGGCCGGCAGCTCGTCAACACTGACTTCTGTCTCACCTTGGGTCGTCATATTGCGCAATCGATCCCGTAATAGTGTCGCCCGCGCGACTTGAACTTCAATTCGCTCCAGATGGTTGCGCAATAGGTCCGTGAGAGATGTCCGCCCCTCGATGGCTTTGCGGATCTCAGGAAGCGAGAAGCCGAGCTCACGTAGCGCGCGAATCTGAGAGACGCGTTGTAGGCTTTCACGATCGTACATGCGGTGACCGCCATCGGTACGTTCCGAGACCGTCAGCAACCCGGTATGTTCGTAGTGATGCAGAGTGCGTACCGTTACGCCGGTCGCCTCTGCAAGTTCTCCAATGCGCCATCGGCGCCGTCGTGGTGTGGCGTTTGTCATGGTCCTCAATTTGCAAGCCTACAACCTGACGTCACGTGAGAATCAAGTTATTTCAATGATCTAGATGATGGTCTCTTGCTGCGAACCCCCGGGAGGACTGAGCGCATGCAGTTGATCAAGCGGCCGAGACAAGTGAAGCATCAAGTTCGCCAGCGACGCCAATTCGTCCCTCGCTGCGCGTTGCATCACAAGTCTTGCGATCGCCACGCGATTCTCGCTGGTTCGCATGCATGCCGGTAAAAACGCGATTGCTCGATCAAAAAGGTTTCCCAAGCTCGCGAGATCCTCCGGATCGTAGACTCCGCTCGGCTTATCCAACAGTAAGCTCCTTTGATTGTCGCACCGGCGCCGCACGTGACGAAGCCGTTTGGCTGTGGTGGGGCAAAAAGGAGACGGAGCGGCGACGTGCGCGAAAGAATGTGACAGGACGTTCGTGTGGTGCCGTTGTGCAACAGGCGTTTGCTTCCCTTTTGTCCAACACTGCCCTAACCGAAACTGTGCAATTTCTGCTGGATGCTGGCGCAGCGGTGGCCATCTGCTGTCTGATCGCCACGCGAAGCGAAAGCAGATACATGCAGCCCCGCTTGCTCTCGAGAGACAGCTTCACGAACGGCGGCCCAGACACAGTGCTGATCTGATCAGATGGGCCTCTTTCGGTCGAATTCTTGCTGTGATGTCTATCGTCGAGCCGGCGTTGGCTGGTCAATCAACGCAGATTAGTCGTACCACCACATCGTGGCGCGGCCGCCCGCTCGGCGCCTAAGAGCATTTTCGACACGCTGCTAGTCCTGTTGAGATGGCTTTGTGGGCGCGAAGGCGTTGTTCGCGCATGGCAACATCGGGTTTTGGAATGCCACAAGATGATGGCTGCTCTTCAACGGCGCAAGTCCGCGACGCAAAGCGTCGGTAGAATGAGAGAAGGCGGGCCGCAAAACCATTCCCGGCATGTATCTCAACGCAAGCGCACCTCGCGCGGCTGGCGAAAGGTTACTCGCGATTGAGGACCGAGCCTCGAAGGCTCGCTCCGATATCCGTTGGACCTGGAGGCGCTCAAAACGGGTCAGCAGGCACCGGGCGCCGCGCGGCCGCGCCGGGAAAACAATGACGTGCCATAGCTCCTACAGCAATAACTCGCATATCCAGACGTGAGCCGGATCAGTGTTGGGCAGCACAGTCCAGCTGTCGCGGGTAATGGCTTGCTCGTCCAGAAGCTCACTCACTTTCATCCTCGAACAGTATCGATTTTGGTCTGCGAGCGCTGGACATAGATGCTTTTGGTAAGATAGGCAAATCATGTTACCGCACCGAAGTAGCTCTTCGGGGACAGCGGTGAGGGGCCGCAACTCGGGGCTAACGGCGGCATCCCGCGCGCCACGCGCCACGACACTTTCGAAAAGAACACGACTGTCGCGAGATCCGAAAGGTCAACCCTGTGGGGCGGCCCGCGAAGAGGCGTCTAGCTACTGACATGCTTCGGCATTACTGCTGCGATCGCCGGGACAGTAGACCGCAAGGAGAATGCCCACCGGCAGGCGAAGAGCGGTGCGGGTGCGCTGCCAGTGTCCACGTTTGCAGCCTCGATCGCAGGTCTTGGGCTACAACCTGACGCGGTGTACGATTCAAGAGATCTTAGTGCCGAGGCCGGATCTCGTTTATCTGACCGGCCGGATCATTTCGCGAGCTCTGAGCTCAGCTCATGTAGAACAGTGCGATGCAGCCCGTCGGATCCGCGGAAAGTCATTGCGGAGCGCCGCCGAACGAGCTGTATGACGCGCAAAATCGTCACGCCACGGCGAAATCAATAGCGCCGCCGACCCGATCAGCGCGCCAATCCGAACACCAGCGAGGACCGGAGCTTCGAGCCTGGCGTAGATCTGGTTAACGAAGAGTAGGTCGCAAACGGCCGAACAATCCTAGAACGATCCGTGACATTGGTTGGTCTCGGACGGAGAGACCATCATGGATGCCTCTTGGAAGAACATGTTGCGCATCCAAATGCTTGCAGGATCAGTATTATGAATGGCGGGCCATTGGACGGCCTCGGTGAATGTGAGAAGTCGCAGCGGAGGTTCGATGACCCGCAGGGGCATCGTGTTTGCGAAATGGCTGACCAATCTTGAGGGCATGCTGGCTATGCGGTTGGTGCCCAATATCATAGGCGGAATCATACCAAAACCCTGCACAGCGACCTCGGTGCGTACCTTGAAACCATGCTCGAGCAAGAGCCATTCGTGGAAGGAGGGCCTCAGGGAGCGCCCGAACTGGGCTTCCACGTGCCCGATCGACATGTACTTCTCGAACGTAAGTCGCGGCGCCAGCTGCTTGTTCATGGGGCAGCCCACGCAAACGAAAGTGTCCTCGAACAGTGCCGCCTTGGGATGCGCACTCGACATGAACATCTCCGGATACATGAGAAAATCGACTTCACCGCGCCGGAGAAGTTCATCGGGTTCCTCTACGGGCGGCAGCAACTCGAAATTGATTGTCGGAGCTTCCCGCGCGACGCGGTCCACGATTCGTCGAAGAAACACGACAGTCATGAAGTCGGACAGGATGATTCTGAATCGCCGATTCGATTGAGACGGAGCGAAGCCGTCCGGAGAAATGATGGAGAGCTGAATGTGAGCGAGAGCCTCGCGAATCGGGACTGCGAGCGCTTGAGCCCGCGGCGTTGGGACAAGCTTCCGGCCCCTCATCGTGAATAGCTCATCGCGAAAGTAAGTGCGAAGCCGCGCGACGGCAGCACTCATGGCAGGTTGACTGAGGTTGATGCTTCTTGCCGCCGCAGTGAGATTGCCTTGCGTCACCAGGGCGTCGAACGCGACGAGGAGATTCAGATCGAGGCCCTTGAAACGCATAATCTTGAGTGATCCACGGTATGAATGTGTTCGATCGATACAATCGATTTTACCATTTGTACCGAATGAGGATAGCAAAGGATAGTTTAGCGAGATGTCAGATCTATCAGAATGGTTACAAATCGTAGCGCGTCTCAGCCCAGCGCCAGGGATCGATCAAGACATCTGGACCGTGCGGTCGCAGTTTCGCGCGTGTTGCGCAAGTCATATCTCGGCGAGCTAGCACGGTGGGGATCCGAAAATGTGCGTGGGCGTATAGGACGAGCAAACCATCGTATGGCTTCGCCAACCCATTCTATACCGGCCGTGTACCGCCGTAGAATTGAGCGAACGCTCAACCTGGCCGTAGATTTCCCTCCAGTTGAACCCCTTCGGTTGCGGGTGCCAAATGTGTTTTGGTCGCATCCGGTTGCGTCCTTGCTGCGGAGAAATCGTGCGGAACATGCAAGCGAAGGCGTCCCTGGCGAACCTCATGCGAGTTGCGCACACGCTCGACGTCGTGTCCATTGTGAATGCAGATCGGTCAGTGCGTGAAGCTCTGACAGACATGGTGTTTTCTGCGGGTTACGTACCTGAACCCTTCGAGAGCGCAGACGAATTCTTGAAATCGGGCCGCCGTTTGATCACGTCGTGCTTGATCGCGGACATGCAGCCGAGCGTGATGAGTGGCTTTGAGCTTTTCCATCATCTGGCTGCATCCGGAGGCGCGATTCCCACCGTTCTGCTCACAGACAACTCCGAAGACGACTTGAGGCGAGTCCTGCAAGCTGGACTCCAGTTCTTGAGCAAGCCTTTCGAGCGTAGCGAACTGCTGGCCTGCGTCAGGAGCCAGATAATGAATAGGAATTACTCTCTATGAAAATGATCGCGCCCGAATCCACACGAGGTGTTTCGGCGCGCCCTCCAGTTCGTTGGAGGCTGTGCTGGGAGAATGAGCTTCAACTTGCTGACCATATTGAATTGTCCGACTTCTTCCGGAAGACCTATGGTCCGACCGGGGCATTCAATGCAAAGCCCTTTGAAGATCATCGAAGCTGGGCCGGCGCAAGGCCTGAGATTCGGGCAATCGGCTACGATGATCGTGGCGTCGCGATTCACGTCGGCGCACTGCGCCGCTTCATAAAAGTTGGTGAGATCGATCTGCTTGTGGCTGAACTCGGATTGTACGGGGTACGCCCGGATCTCGAGGGGCTCGGCATCAGCCACTCCATCCGCGTGATGTATCCCGTATTGCGAGATCTTGGGGTGCCGTTCGGCTTTGGCACGGTCCGATCCGCCCTGCAGAAACATATTACCAGGCTGCTCGGGCGACAGGGATTGGCGACTGTTTTGCCAGGGCTCCGTGTCCGGTCCACTCGTCCGGATATCTATCTCACTGTGCCTCCCACGCGCGTGGAGGACGTGGTCGTCCTGGTTCTGCCGATTGCAAGGCCAATGAGCGAATGGCCGGCCGGTGAGATGATTGAGCGAAACGGGCCAGAACTGTGACGTCCGCAGACGACGAAACTAAAGCGCGGAGCGACTACGCCGACCTCGGCGGAGAGCACTGCGTCTATCTGACATTTGATGATGGGCCCAACCCGCATTGCACGCCGGCCATCCTGGATGTGCTGGCGCAGCATCGGGCCCCCGCCACCTTCTGCGTGATCGGTGCATATGCCGCGGGTCAGCCGGGGCTGATCCAGCGCATCATTGCAGAAGGGCACGAAATCGCAAACCACACAATGACGCACCCGGATTTATCCAAATGCATGCCGGATGAGGTGGAATACGAGATCCTCACGACGAACAAGGTCATCGGAATGGCTTACCCCCGAGCCTCTGTGCGGCACATGCGTGCGCCGTATGGGGCTTGGACCAAGGAGGCCCTCGCCGCGTCGGCGAAGGCCGAACTGGCAGCCCTGCACTGGTCAGTCGACCCGCAAGACTGGTCTCGTCCTGGCGCCGAGGCGATTGTTGCCGCGGTGCTGGCCTCGGTCCGGCCGGGGGCCATCGTGCTCCTGCACGACGGGTGTCCTCCCGACGAGTTGGAACGCTGCCCTCACTCTGGTCGGCGCGACCAGACTGTGACGGCGCTCGCCCAGCTCATTCCAGCACTGCATGACCGTGGATTTGCAATCCGGTCGCTTCCTCAAACTCACTGAATAGATCAATTCCCATGAGCCTGCTTGCCACCATCAGCACCGTTGCTGTTGCCTCCTACGCGTTGCTCTCCAGCGTCCATAAGAGCGCGCAGGCGCTTTATGCGCTGCGAACCGACGCCTCACTGCCGCCGTACGACCCGGTCGACACCGGTGCTCTGCCCAGCGTGGACGTCATCGTGCCCTGCTTCAACGAGGACCCGCTCACGCTGGCGGCCTGCCTGAAGTCTCTCGCAAGCCAGGACTACCCAGGGCGATTGCAGGTCTATGTGGTCGATGACGGCTCTGCAAATGTCGCTGCAGTGGCCCCGGTCCATGCGAGCTACGCATATGACCCGAGGTTCAACGTCATTCTGCTGCCGAGCAACGTTGGAAAGCGTAAGGCGCAGATCGCAGCGATACGCCGGTCGTTCGGCGATCTCGTGCTCAATGTCGATTCCGACACGGAAATCGCCAGCGACGTGGTCAGCAAGCTCGTACGCAAGATGCAGGATCCAGCCGTCGGCGCGGCCATGGGGCAATTGACGGCCAGCAACCGGGAGGCAAGCTGGCTGACCCGATTGATCGACATGGAGTACTGGTTGGCTTGCAACGAGGAGCGCGCGGCGCAGACGCGCTTTGGTGCCGTCATGTGCTGCTGCGGGCCGTGTGCCATGTACCGCCGCTCCGCGCTGCTGTCGCTGCTGGACCAGTACGAGACGCAGTTCTTCCGGGGAAAGCCGAGCGACTTCGGTGAGGACCGCCATCTGACGATCCTCATGCTCAAGGCAGGGTTTCGAACCGAGTACGTTCCGGACGCCATCGCCGCCACGGTGGTCCCGGACAGGCTCTTGCCGTATCTGCGGCAACAGCTCCGCTGGGCGCGGAGCACTTACCGCGACACGCTGCTGGGTTTGCACCTGTTGCCCGGACTGGACCGGTACCTTACGCTCGACGTGCTCGGACAAAACCTCGGGCCGCTGCTGCTCGCCATCTCTTCGATTGCCGCGCTCGCTCAGCTCGCACTAATCGGCACCGTACCCTGGTGGACCGGTCTGACCATTGTCGCGATGACCATGATTCGATGCAGCGTGGCGGCCCTTCGTGCCGGCCAGCTTCGATTTATTGGCTTCTCGCTGCACACCCCGATCAACATCTTCCTCCTGCTCCCGATGAAAGCCTATGCGCTCTGTACCTTGAGCAACAGCGACTGGCTCTCGCGCAAAGTAGCGAAATCATCACACGTTGACGAATCGAAGGCCTCGATCGAAGACGCCACAACTGGACCAAGCCTTAACCCGGCATCGAAAACGCCTGGCTCAATTCGCGCGGCAGGTCTTTCGCGCGCTCCCTCGCAGCTGATCGCGACTGATGGCATCGCGGCCGAGACTGACTGACAGCTTTGTTGAGGATTGAGTGGTGAGCGTGGACAAGACATATCAATCGCTGCAACGGGAGCTGACTAACGATGACCCGTGGCGGCTTGACGACAATCCGTTCGAACGTGAGCGTCACACCCAATTGCTACGGCTATCGCTGTCGAACGGCGCCGTCTCAACCGGTCTCGAGATCGGGTGCGCGGCCGGTGCATTCACAGAGAAGCTTGCTCCTCACTGCAAACGGCTCACGGTCATCGATGTTATGCCGCGAGCGATCGGTCGAGCGGTCCAGCGGACCAAGAGGTGGTCGCATATCAGCTGGGCGGCGACCGATATTCTGCAGTTCTCGACCGAAGAGCTGTTCGATCTGATCGTGGTCGCCGAAGTTCTCTACTATCTCGAGGACATGACACGGATGCGTACCGCAATCGACAAGATGGTGAAGATGCTTGCTCCAGGTGGGCATCTGGTCTTCGGATCTGCACGTGATGCCACCTGCAGGCGATGGGGGCATGTCGCTGGCGCCGAGACAGTCATCACGATGTTGACTGAAGCGCTCATTGAGGTCGAACGCGTGCAGTGCCAGGGGCAGTCGGCTGACGAAGACTGCTTGTTGGTCCGCTTTCGCAATCCGGAGCGATCTTCGATCCGTCCTAACGGCCGAGCTTGAAAGGAGCCACTATGCGTATCTGCGGTATCAAGCTGACGCATGACGGGGCAGTCGCTCTCATCGAGGACGGCCGGGTGGTGTTTTGTGTCGAACAGGAGAAGCTAAACAACAATCCGCGTTATCAAACCATCGACAACCTGGATGCCGTTGTTAGCGCCTTGGCGGAGCACGGGCTGGACCCGAGCGATGTTGATCAGTTCGTCATCGATGGCTGGGATGGAGAGTTCGAGTCGCAGTTTGAAGTCCTTAGTGGGACGACGACCATCAAGCTCAAGGGCGCGCCGTATGTCGAACGGCAAGGCGATAGCCCCCTGACGTCGCGCGATCGGATCGGTCTCATGCTTGATGGGAAGCTATATCCCTACCAAAGCTATCCCCATGTCACCGGGCACGTAGCGTCCGCATACTGCGTCAGCTCGTTTGCCAAATCCGCACAATCTGCTTTCTGCTTGGTGTGGGACGGCTGCATGTTCCCACGCCTCTACTATGTCGAGCCCCACGGCATCCGGTTCATCGAGTGCCTGTTTCCGATGATAGGTCACGCCTATGCGACGGCAGGACATCACTTTGGACCTTACAGGCGGGCAGACCGGACCAGCTGGGATCTCGGTATTGCCGGCAAGCTGATGGCCTATATCGCGCTGGGGTCGCCCGACGAGGACTGTATTAAGACGTTTCATGAACTTTATGAAGCGCACTTTGCCACGGATGCTGAGGGCGCTTGTCCTGAGCTTGAACAGATCAACAGCTCACAATCGCCGCTTGAAGCTCTGCACGACTTCTTCGAAGCGTGCGCAATGCGATTGAAGGAAAAGCAAGCCGAAGACGTCCTTGCGTCATTTCACGTTTTTCTAGAGCGTCTGCTGGTTCGCACCATTGCTGATGTTGTGGAGCGGCATTCGGATCTTGCGGGGGCGCGTAACCTCTGCATAGCCGGCGGCTGTGGCCTAAATATTAAGTGGAATAGTGCATTTCGTGCGACCGGCCTGTTCGATGTCGTGTGGGTGCCGCCCTTTCCGAACGACAGCGGCTCAGCCATTGGTGCTGCTTGCTCTGCGCTGGCGGCACAGCAAGGCTTTAGAGCTCTGGAATGGTCGGTCTACAGTGGACCGGCCGTGCGTCCCAGCGAAGTCCCGCCCGAATGGGAGGGCGCGCCCTGCACTATGGGCGAACTTGCGGCAATCCTCGCTTGCGACAAGCCAGTGGTCTTCCTTGCCGGGCGTGCCGAGCTCGGACCACGAGCCTTGGGTGGCAGAAGCATTCTCGCGGCTGCGAGCTGGGAAGGAATGAAAGATCATCTCAACGACATCAAACTTCGCGAGCATTTCAGGCCGGTAGCGCCGATATGCCTGGAGGATCGTGCGGCGGAGATTTTTAGCCCTGGAATACCCGATCCGTACATGCTGTTCGATCACCAGACGCGACCGGAATGGCGGGACAAAATTCCCGCCGTCGTACATCTCGACGGATCTGCTCGTCTACAGACCGTTTCCAGAACCTCTCAGCATAAAGTGGCCGAGCTTCTCGTCGAATACGAGAAGCTCACAGGCATTCCGCTGCTTTGCAATACCAGCGCCAATCTGCATGGACGCGGCTTTTTCCCGGATGCTGCCGCCGCGTGCCAGTGGGGACGCGTCGATCACGTATGGTGTGACGGGCTGCTTTGGACAAAAAAACGCGCAAGCGAGGAAGCGGCGCGAATAACGTCCGTCGCGATGGCGTAAGCAAATGTCAACCGCGGCAGTCGACCTTTTCCAGGTGAGCAAGTTCTACGACGACAGGGTCGTCGTGGACGCTCTTTCGTTTATGGTCTCGCCGGGAGAGTGCTTCGGTCTGCTGGGACCAAACGGCGCGGGTAAAAGCACGCTCGCGCGTTTGATCCTGGGTGTTGCATCGCCCGACGCAGGTAAGATATGCGTGCTCGGCGAGCCAGTGCCGGCACGGGCGCCCTTGGCGCGGCGGGGGATCGGGGTTGTCCCACAGTTCGATAACCTTGATCTTCAGCTCACGGTGCGCGAAAACTTGCTCGTTTTCGGGCGCTACTTCGCCATGAGCGCGGCTGAGGTGAAAGCGGTCACGCCGTCACTGCTCGAATTCGCGCGCCTGGAGAACAAGGCGGATGCCCGCGTCGCCGAACTGTCCGGCGGCATGAGGCGACGCCTGACGTTGGCACGGGCCCTCATTAACGACCCGCAGCTCTTGGTGCTTGATGAGCCGACGACCGGCCTTGATCCGCACGGCCGTCACCTGATCTGGGAACGCTTGCGCTCGCTATTAGCGCGCGGCAAAACGATCCTTCTCACCACCCACTTCATGGAAGAGGCGGAGCGATTGTGCGACCGCCTGTGCGTGCTTGAGCACGGCCGTAAGATCGCCGAAGGTCAGCCCCACGCGCTGATCGAGCAGCAGATCGGCTGCCAAGTGATCGAGATTTACGGCGGTAATCCGCATGAACTGCTGCCGTTGGTCAGACCCCAAGTGCAGCGCGCTGAGGTGAGCGGGGAGACGCTCTTCTGCTATGTCACGGATCCAGAGCAGGTGCGCCTCCGGCTTGCCAACCGCACGGATCTCCGCTTTCTGCAGCGTCCTCCAAATCTGGAGGATGTCTTCTTGCGGCTAACCGGGCGAGAGATAAAGGACTGAACGATGTGGCAACGTTTTGCGCCGGCGCTCCCTGCTAATCCATGGAACTGGATCGCGGTATGGCGCCGCAATTTTTTGGTTTGGCGGAAAGTCGCTCTGGCATCGATTCTTGGGAATCTGGCCGAGCCGATGAGCTCTCTGTTCGGTCTCGGGTTTGGCCTTGGAATGATCATAGGTGGTGTTGAGGGGACCTCATACATCTCGTTTCTGGCGGCTGGCATGGTCGCCACAAGCGCGATGGTCTCCGCAACCTTCGAAACGATCTATGCGGCTTACGCTCGCATGCAGACAAATTGCACGTGGGAGGCAGTGCTCTGTACGCCCCTTACGCTCGGCGACATTGTTCTCGGCGAAGTGGCGTGGGCAGCGAGCAAGGCCTTGCTCGCCGGGACCGCGATCACGATTGTCGCCGTCGCGCTGGGTTACGCAGAGTGGTCATCCATCCCCTATGCGTTACCAGCCATCGCCCTCACTGGCGTGACTTTCGCGAGCCTCGCAATGGTCGTTTCAGCACTTGCACCGAGCCACGACTATTTCATCTTCTACCAGTCGCTCATTCTCACGCCCATGATGTATTTGAGCGGGGCGATCTTCCCAATGAGCCAGTTGCCCGGTTCATTTCAACGCATCGCGGCCTTATTGCCGCTGACTCATTCGGTCGATCTCATTCGTCCGGCAATGCTCGGTCGGCCGGTCGACAGCGTCGGATTGCATGTGGGCGCACTTTGCATCTACGCAGCATTTCCCTTCCTCGTCTCGGCCATGCTGCTTCGGCAGCGCCTGATGCGGTGAGAGGAACAAGACCTAAAGCGAAGCATCGCGCGTGCGAGATGAGATATCGGGCGTAACGAACTTCCGATCGCGTGCGACGCTTATGTGAGTCTTGTCACGCTAGCGACGCCTGATCGGCCCCGCGACGACGTGCGGCCTACTCCCAAAGCAAGCGATACGAAATAGGCCGACAGGCCTCTCAGGATTAACGGAGAACAAGATGCTGTGTCTAGGATTGAGTGGCGGCCTCGACAGGGTCTATGAAAACCCCCTTGGACTACCGAACACGTTTCTGCACGACGGCGCCGCAGTACTTGTCAAGGACGGGCGCGTGCTCGCTGCCGTGGAAGAGGAGCGCCTCAACCGGATCAAACATTCAAACAAGCTCCCGAGCAGTGCGATTGAATACTGTCTTGCAGCCGCGGGTGTGGAGCTTCGCGACGTCGATCGTATTGCGTTCTACGCTACTGAAGCCTATTGCAATGCGATGCTCGAACGGTTGTTCATCTCACAACCGGAAATCTCAATTCCGCTAGATGCCAATCTGCTGTTACGGCACCTTCTAGCCACGGAGTTCGGTACCCAAGTTGATCCTTCGCGGGTGTCATTCGTAGGCCACCATCAGGCCCACGCCGTGAGCGCTCTGGCGATGTCGGGTTTTGAAGAAAGCCTGGTCCTCGCGATCGACGGTTGTGGCGACTTCCTGTCGGGTCTGTTGGCGGTCGGGTCGGGCACCGAAATGACCGAGCTTATGACCTTTCCAGAGAATAACTCTCTCGGACTGTTCTATCTGGAGACGATCCGATATCTCGGCTACGGCCTGTTCGACGAGTATAAGGTTATGGGGCTGGCTCCTTACGGAGATCCCGCACGCTATCGCGAGCTCTTTTCCCAATTCTATGAGCTCTCCGCAAACGGTGGCTACCGCGTTCACCTCGACCGTATCGGTCCGGCATTGCTGCGCAATATTGAGGTCCGGCGAAAGGGAATGCCGTTCACGCAACAGCATCGAGATGTGAGCGCATCGTTGCAGGAGGCGCTGGAGCGGATCGTGTTTCACATTCTTCGGCATTACCGTGAGTCGACTGGAATGAAACGGTTGTGCCTGGCTGGCGGGGTGGCTCACAACTGCACGCTGAACGGAAAACTCCTGTATTCAGGCCTGTTCGAAGACATCTTCGTGCAGCCGGCTGCGCATGACGCCGGATGCGCATTGGGCGCGGCACTGATGGTGTCGAACGAGGCCGGGCAGCCTGCGCCCCGCGAGCGACTACAGGCGGTTTATTGGGGGCCAGATGTCGGCAGCGACGACAGCATCGAACAGGAACTGAAGGGATGGGCTGCACACCTGGAGATTGAACGGACCGCTGACGTCGCAACCAGAGCAGCCGAGTGGATGGCTGATGGCGCCGTGATCGGCTGGGTACAGGGCCGATCGGAGTTCGGCCCTCGCGCGCTCGGCAACCGCAGTATTCTTGCAGACCCGAGACCCGCGGCGAACAAGGACCGGATCAATGCGATGGTCAAGAAGCGCGAGAGTTATCGACCATTTGCGCCATCGGTTCTGGAGGAGGATGCGGGCGCGTTCTTTGAGTTGCCGCATGGTCGCGCAGAATATCCCTTCATGAATTTCGTCGTTCGCGTGCACGAATCCAAGCGTGCTTTGCTAGGCGCGATCACGCATATCGATGGTACGGCTCGGCTGCAGACGGTTTCCCGCACGAACAATGCCGCCTATTGGGAACTCATCAATGCGTTCAAGAGCCGGACAGGCGTCCCGATTCTGCTTAATACGTCCTTCAACAACAATGCCGAACCGATCGTAGATTCCGTTGCCGATGCGATTACGGCGTTTTTATCGACCGAGCTGGATGGTCTTGTAGTCGGGTCATTCCTCGTCAAGAAGCGGGCAACAACGCTCGAAAGCTGGACTGCACTCACCGTATCACTGCCGCCCCATGTATCTCTTTACCGGGTTCGCGCTCATGCGGGCCGAGAACGCCAGGAGACAGTCTGCGAGATCCGCATGGGTCACTCCAGCCAGGACAGCGTGCGCGTCTCGCATGACCTGTTCGACATGCTGATGCAAATTGAAAAGGAAGCTGTTCTTGCCGATCTTCTCGCCAGGGTCACCTCTGACAGGACTAGGCGAGAAGCGCTCGTGAACGAACTGCGCGGGCTCTGGGATCTGCGCCGTATTCGGCTGCATCCGTCACAGACTGCGCGGTCGTAAAAGGTGGGCAATGCGGAAGAGGGCTCCTTGGACGCTCTTGCATGACCTGCCAATCGCGGTGCCGTGGAGGAGGGCTTGCGGGTTGATCGCCTTGCGTCCAGGTGACCAGCCGTCCATTTGGCGTGGATCGGAATCGCAGGAGTAGGTGCGCCACACAAAACTAATCTTGCGCAACGAGAAGGGTTTATAACTTGACGAAGGAACGCTTTGTTATTTCGCGCAGGCGTACCGGCTTTGGTGACTGCCTCTGGTCGCTGGCCTCAGCCTGGTCGTACGCGCAGCGGACCGGGCGGACGCTCGTCGTTGACTGGCGCGGTTCCTGCTACATCGACCAACCGTTCAGCAACGCCTTTCCGGTGTTCTTCGAGCCGCTTGAGGACATCGCTGGGGTGCCGGTGATTTGCGATGACCGGATCAACCAGCTCTCGTTTCCCGGACCGTTCTTCCCGCGGTGGTGGAATAGGCCGTCGATCGACTGCATCCATCGTCCGGATGAGCAGATCTTCAAAGAACGTGACGAACTGACCGAGCTGTTCCAGGCAAGAGAAGATAACGAAGCCAACACCATTGTCTGTGACGCCTGCCTGATGTGGCGTTGTGGCGAGGAAGCCGAACGACTGATCTTTCGGAACATCAAGCTCAGGTCCGAGATTCAAGCGCGGGTCGACGCCTTGTATGAGGAACACTTTAGCGGCCATAGCATTATTGGCGTTCATGTTCGGCACGGCAATGGCGAAGATATCATGGAGCATGCGCCGTACTGGGCCGATTCGGAGCTCGCCCTTCGTCAGGTCTGCATGGCAATCCGTAGAGCCAAGGCTTTGCCATATCCAAAGCCTGTAAAGGTCTTCCTGTGCACGGACAGTGCACAGGTGCTCGATCGACTATCGGATCTGTTTCCCGATGTCTTCGCCGTACCAAAACGTTTCCAGGCCGATCGGGCAGGGCCGTTGCATAGTGCGGAAATGGGAATTGAAGGTGGAGCTTCCGCTCTCATCGACATGTATCTTCTTGCGCGATGCGCTACAGTGATCCGCTTTCCCCCCACCAGCGCCTTCACGCGCTATGCCCGTCTGCTCGTGCCACGGATTATTGAATTCGACCAGAGCAAGCCGGAGCACTTGACCATGATCGATAACCCATACGAGCATTTCGCGGCTTCATGAAGCGCCAGAATGTGAGCCTGAGCAATGGCGGGCTAGATCATCGGTCTGATACTGCTGGCTTCGACACCATCGCGTTTCGCAACGTCTCGCAGGATCGGTGGATGGCTACTTCCGTCCCGCAAGCGACGGCTGACCGGCGCACCACCACGGATGCGGTGCGGTGGGAGGGCGAACACCTGCGAAGCGTAAGGCCAATGCCCGCGGGCACCGGCGGCCTTGCCCCGCAATGCTTCGGGCCCTCCTGTGTAAGTCGAGTCGCGCGGAAAGGTTATGGTTCTGTCATCCACCGGCCAAATCCGCCACCGCTGGCCAGACGGTGAAAAGCACGGCAATGGCGGTTCGGGTCGCCGAGGAAATCTGACGTAACAGACAGTCACGTCAGAATGTCCCAGCAGCAAGGAGGCGCGTCCGGTAGATGGATCGCCTTTGCTTGGCAACCCTTTTACGGTCAGCTCGTTATCTGGACGACGGCCTTGTTCATGCGCCGCTCGCAGAGTCCTTTCGGACGGAGGTGGATGAACCGCGGGGCCGGCGGCCCGTCGATATTGCTCAAGAGCCGCATGTGCGGCCGCGCGTACCATGGCCGAGAGCAACTTGGACGAACTGGCCATTAAATCCTGATCTCCGCCAAAGGCAGCTTACCTATCTCGTCCAGCCCGCATGACCCACAGACCACTCATGGAGGACGACGCAGTCAGCTCGCGATGGAAACACCAGCCTCTCGGCTCGAAGCCTTAGCGCACGCAGTGGGCAGCACCGGGAGCTCGACGACAGCCATTGCTGCGTGGTTGGTGTCGAAAAGCAAACAGGCCAGATGTTCGGAACCTGCCATTTGCGTCCTACAAGCGCGCCACCTGTGCCCTGCATCGCTCTGGCCCGGATCCTGCACCAGGTGCACAGGCGAGGGGAGCGGAGGGGAGTCGCGTGTGAATCTAGGTCTACCAGATGACAATGCGGTCACAGCTCAATCGTCGGAAACGGACGCTCGCGGTCCAATTCACGCCGATGGAGGGGGCCGTCCGCTGCGTGAGCGGAAAACGCTGGTATTGACCGGGGCATCGCGCGGTATCGGTCGCGCCACGGGAAGATTGTTTTCGGAAGCCGGTTGGCGCATCATTTCTTGCGCGCGCCAACCATTCGAGGCGGTGCGCTGCCCATGGGACTCAGAGGGGGATAGCTATATCGAAGTCGACCTGAGCGATCATCGGACGTTACCGCGCGTGATTGCCCAGATAAAGGAGCGCCTTGCCGGCGCACCGCTGCAGGGACTGATAAACAATGCCGGAAACTCACCAAAAACGCCAAACGGTGCCCGGCTTACGTCGCTGGCGACCTCAGTCGATACCTGGATGAGCGTGTTCCACCTCAATCTGGTGGCGCCGATCCTGCTCGCTCAGGGTCTGTTCGATGAGCTAAAAGCGGCTTCAGGCTCGATCGTCAATGTGACTTCGATCGCCGGAGCGCGGGTGCATCCATTTGCAGGAACGGCATATGCCACGTCGAAAGCTGCGCTCGCTTGTCTCACGCGCGAAATGGCGCACGATTACGCCTCACATGGCATTCGCGTCAATGCAATCGCGCCCGGCGAAATCAAGACGGACATTTTGTCGCCTGACACGGAAGCGTATCTTGTGCCAAAGATCCCACTACGCCGGGTGGGTACACCCGAAGAGGTCGCCAAGGTCATTTTCTTCCTATGTTCAGATGCGGCGAGTTATGTCACTGGCGCCGAAGTGCCGATCAATGGCGGGCAACACTTGTGAGTGAATTCGTCCCTGAACCCGGCTAACTGAGTTTCATCGGTGGAAGCCATGTTGGCCGGGGCGAATCCGCGCAGCGAGTTGGAAAGAATAAAGCGGCAAATCTAGCACTGTAAGTGCTGCCGGCGTGCCATGAAGAGGCGTCATCTCTCGCCCCGCCCTGAGAACCGGATGTCAGATCGAGGCAGGCATGCAACACGAGTCCAACAAGTCCGATCGAGGTGATGGGGAGGATCAAGAAAGGAACGGAGAAGTCATTATGCTGGACAGCGTTTCCCTGCGCGAAAGACCAAACTCAACCTCCGACGCGGGCCCTTCCGCTTCTGCGGGCCCTTCCGCTTCTATTCTGCCGTCGCAAGAGAAATCGCTAAGCACGATCTTTGAAATAGCGCACACGCTCACCGGCCTATGCCGGCTCGAAGCCAAGCTAGCGAGCGTCATCGAGCGTCTGCCATCGCTCGTGCAGATGCGGCGCGGCATCGTATGTCTGTTCGAACATGACGGGGTGCCCCAGATCATCGTAGACGAGGGCCGGAGCGCAGGGCGCGACGCGCGTTGCGGGGGGCGCTTGCCGCAAGGAGCAATTGATCAAATTGTGGCGACGGGGCGGCCGCTCATCGTCGAGAACGTAGCGCTGCAGCCGATCTTCAGTTCTTCGGACGTCGAGATGCTGGACGCCGCCGGTAATACGTGTGTTGCGTTCATCGGCGTTCCCATAGAGATTGACGAGAAGGTTGTGGGTACGCTGAGCATCGACCGCATCGCAGACAACGGGACGCATGCGCAGCTCGAGGACGACCTCCGCGTGCTGACGATGGTCGCAAGCCTTGTGGGCCAGACGGCGAAGCTGCATTGCGTTTTTGCGCGCGATCGCGGGCGGCCTACGGACGAGGAGTTCCGGCCGCAGAAGCAGCTGTCCGAACTCAAGCCTCATGGGTGGGAGCGTAAGAAGGTCCAAGTCGATGGAATTATCGGCGACAGCCCGGCGCTGCGCGCGATGCTTGAGAAGATCGAGCTGATCGCAAAATCGAATAGCACCGTTCTGTTGCGTGGCGAATCGGGTACCGGCAAAGAGCTGGTCGCGAAGGCTATTCACGAGCGTTCAGCGCGCGCCAAACGCCCCTTTATCAAGCTGAATTGCGCAGCCCTCACCGAGACAGTGCTGGAATCCGAATTGTTCGGTCACGAGAAGGGGGCGTTTACGGGCGCATTCAACGCGCGGAAGGGGCGCTTTGAACTCGCCGACAAGGGAACGTTGTTTCTGGATGAGATTGGCGAGATCTCGGCCTCGTTCCAGGCGAAACTCCTGCGCGTACTTCAGGAGCAGGAGTTCGAGCGGGTGGGCGGCAATCAGACGATCAAAGTCGACGTCCGCGTGATTGCAGCCACGAATAAGAATCTTGAAGAGGCGGTGGCAAGGAAGGAGTTTCGTGCCGATCTCTATTATCGCATCAGCGTGGTTCCTCTGCTACTGCCGCCGCTGCGCGATAGACGCACTGATATTCCGCTTCTCGCCACTCGATTCTTGAAGAACTTCAACAATGAGAACGGCCGTGCTCTGGTCTTCGATTCAAGTGCGGTTGACGTTCTTATGAATTGCGGATTTCCCGGTAATGTCCGCGAGCTGGAGAACTGTGTGCAGCGGACCGCGACGCTGGCGCACGGATCATCGATCGGAAGAGACGATTTTGCCTGCTGGCACGGGCAATGCCTGTCGGCCACGCTATGGAAGTGCGGGCCGGAGCAAGTGGCGCGACAGCCGAGCCCGATAATCTCACTTCCCACAAGGCTGAGCATGCCGCCGACACATCCTGTGGCACACGATCAGCCGGTCGGTAGCGAACTGACGCCGCTAGAGCCACCCGGCCGACCTAGCATAGGTGCCGCCAAGGTCACAGATCGCGAGCGTGTAGTCGCGGCGATGGAAAGGTCCGGGTGGGTACAGGCCAAGGCGGCGCGCTTGCTTGGACTGACGCCGCGCCAGATTGGCTATGCCTTGAGAAGGCACGGTATCGAGATCAAGCGTTTCTGATTAAAAAGTCGGGCTCGCGTCTCTCTCGCTCGCCCGGGCGCGGTAGGAGAACGTGCAAGAGGCGGTACTCTGGTCCATGAAGCGGATACGAAACCGATGTGCTCTGCTTGGGGGTGGCCATGCCCGGAAGTGTAAGCCCTCTTCGCGTCAGCCGGTGCTGGTCATCGTCCGCTTGCAATGTATTCGCCCTATGAGAAGTGATTAGGTGTCGAACTAGCGCAAGATCGCGGCCGCGCCGTTTATGGCGCAGCTCAGATCAGAGAGATCACGTCCGCTTTACGCAGCCCGTCGCAGTCCCCAACGGTCTCACCGTCAGTCGGCAGCCGTTGCATTCGTCTCTCATAGGCGAAATGCCTGGGGTGGTATGACAGTTGCTATTCGTGGGGAGCCTGCTCAACATCTTAGGAGAAGCATATGCACAGCATTGTCTGCATCAAACAGGTCCCCGACTCCGCACAAATCCGCGTGCATCCTGTCACGAATACGATCATGCGTCAGGGCGTGCCGACAATCATCAACCCATATGATCTGTTCGCACTGGAAGCTGCGCTCGAGCTACGAGACAAGTTCGGCGGCGAAATCACTGTTCTCACAATGGGCCCGCCGTCGGCTGAAGAATCTCTCCGAAAGGCGCTGACATTTGGTGCCGATCGTGCTGTCCTGCTCACTGATCGTAGTTTCGCGGGCTCCGATACGCTGGCGACGAGTTACGCGCTGGCGTGCGCGATTCGCAATATCGGGAAGGAATATGGCCCACCAGACCTCATATTCACCGGCAAGCAGACCATCGACGGCGATACCGCGCAGGTGGGACCTGGCATTGCGAAGAGGCTCGGGGTCCAGCAGCTTACTTATGTTTCGACAATCAAAGCGTTGGACTTCAAAGCACGCACGATCGATGCGGAACGGCGCTGCGAAGGAGGAGTCCAGGTGCTGCGTTCCAAGCTTCCTTGTCTCATCAGCATGTTAGAGGCAAGCAATCAAATTCGCCGCGGTGCAATGATCGATGCCTTGCGTGCGGCCCGTGCCTCAATCGTAAAATGGAGCGCTCAAACTGCCGGCGTGGATGACATGGCCAAATGCGGTCTGAGGGGGTCGCCGACCGTCGTCAAGCGTGTCTTCGCGCCCTCCGCACGAGCGGAGAAGGCGACGTGGGTGGAAGCGGCCGAGCAGCCGGCGCAAGCGTTGATCGACGCCATGTTCAAGCGCAACCCTACGCTCGAGACGGAGCTCGCACAGCTTGCGCGCGGTACCTCATCCGCGCAAACTAGCGGTGCGTGAAGTCGCGGCTGATCGAGCGGAGCCAGAGATGGCCCGGATCGTAGTCATGCATTGACCCGTCGGTCGGTCCACTAGGCACGATTGAAGGCTTTTCGACCGCTCGCTGAGGTTTGGCGAGCTGCGATACACCGGTCCACTGGGGAATTCATGCAACCTCAAGACGTGCCCGTTAAGTTTGCTTGGCAGCGCACGTGAAGCTCGCGCGAGGGATGTATCTCCCTCGCGCGAGCTCTGCCGTGTTTCACGTAACCGCAAAGTGCGAGCATTATCATCGCGCCGCCGACCACAGAACGAATCGCGCGTGGCGATAGTGCTCAGCCATTCCGGTCAACATCAGCCACGGCTCGTCCCGATACTGCTCGACTCGCATAGGAAGAACCGTGACCCGCAGAGTGGCACGTGGAGCACCGCGAGATCACCGCAAGGACCGCCGCGCACCCCGTTCAGTTCAGTCTTGGACGTGAAGGTCCCCCCCGTGGGCGCGCTGCTAATGCGTGGTAAATTGCGCGCTTACGGCCCGGTTAGACCGCTCGGGTCGCGACAGCTTCGCAACTCTCTTGGTGTTTCCTGGATAAATCGTAAGCGCGGCGATAATGCCGAGCAAAGCTGCAAACATCAACCAGAAACCCGGCGAAGCCTTGTCGTCGGTTCGATCGATCAGCCAAGTCGATGCGAGCGGCGTAAAGGTGCCAAAGAGAGCTGCGGCGAGTGCGAAGGCCAAAGAAAAGCAGGTTGTGCGAACGTGCTTCGGCACGATTTCGACCAAAGCGCCCAACATGGCGCCGCTGTAGGTGCCAAAGTAGAACGAGAACATCATCTCCACTACCAGCATCTTGCCAAAGCTTGGGGCGGTCACAAGCCAAGACAACGCCGGATATACAGTCACCAAGGCAAGGCCGGCAATGGTCAGCAAGACCGGCTTCCGACCGATTCTGTCAGAAATCGCGCCGCCAATTGGGTTCCAGATGAAGTTCGTCACGGCGACCAAAAGCGTCACCAAGAGCGTGTTCTGCGAGGACAGCTGCAATACGTGCTTGCCGAAGGTAGGCGTGTACACTGTGACGAAATAGAAGGTCGTGGTCGTCAGCATCGCGATCATCATGCCGAGAATGACAATGCGCCAGTTCGCAACTGTGGAGGCAAAGACCTCGCGGGCCGTTGGGTGGGTCTTCATGACCAGAAACTCCGGAGTTTCCTCCAGCGTCCGGCGCAGGAAGAAGATAAGCGGAACGATCAAGCAGCCCAGGAAGAATGGGATCCGCCAGCCCCAGGCCGCAACCATTTCGGCCGGAAGTGCTTCGCTCAAAAAATACCCGATAAGAGCCGCGACAAAGATCGCAACCTGCTGGCTCGAGGACTGAAACGATGTGTAAAAGCCGCGGTTGCCCGGAGTGGCAATCTCGGAGAGGTAGACGGAAACGCCGCCAACCTCAACGCCGGCAGAAAAGCCCTGCAACAGCCGTCCGAACAGCACGATCGCGGGTGCGGCAATGCCGATTGTTGCATAGCCGGGACAAAAGGCGATGATGACGGTGCCAACAGCCATGATCGAAAGCGTGATGATCAGGCCTTGCCGACGGCCAATCTGGTCAATATAGGCTCCAAGCACAATCGCGCCAACCGGTCGCATCAAGGCCCCCAACCAGAACACACCGAAGGTGTTAAGCAGTGAAGCGGTTTCGCTTCCTGATGGAAAGAACGCGTTTCCGATGGCACTGGCGTAGAACCCGAACAAGAAGAAGTCGAACTGCTCGAGGAAGTTGCCGCTCGTCGCACGTAAGATGGCGCCAATGCGCGATTTGGCATTTGACGCATGCGCGATGGACGCTGGTGACATGGCGAGTTTCCTCTCGGTTTGAAATGGCCGGTTCCGGAGAAAATCTCACGCCAGCCCAGTGCAGTTTCATGGCCGCGAATCTGCCATCAGGGCACTATCGACCAACCCGTAAGCGCCTGACGTTTCCGGCATATTTTCGGCAATTGCCGCAAACTCGCACAGTTTTTCGGGCGTTATTCCGCTCGCACGGCAGGAGTGACTCTCAAGCTACTGAAACCTCGGGCAATTCTCGGTGACAAGGTTGTTGTCTGTGGCCTGGCCGAATTCGCTCATTGAGCGCACCGACATGCAATGAAAAGGAAGAATGAAAAGGAAGGACGAGATGCAAGGCATTCGAGCGGCAGGGAAGAGCTCCGTGAGATGTCGTGCTAGAACAGCTCGCGAGCCTGCGATTGGGGCCGAGGTGCGTTAGCATCTCACCCCGACGTCCAGCGATTTGGCCTCGAGTTGCTCAAGTTAACCTGAGGTTTGACGGAAAACGTTTGGTGAGCGTGCTGGCGATCGAGCCCGTCCGATAGCGCCGATCGCCATGCTCGGCAAGTGCCACGTTGTCCTTCGAAGCGAGGCGCGCCTCGTACTTCGAGGGGCGCTGCGGTCCTAATGCGCTCCAAAACCCGTGTTGAGGGGGAAGAACGTAGCGGGCCTCCTCAGCGATAACCGAGCATTCGTTTGGATCAATCGAACAGGTTCATTTGGCTTCCACGCCGTACGAAAAACCTAACGTTCGTCACGAATTATGACCAGGTCCAAGCAATCGGAATGCCGTGATAAGTCATACGCGACTCCTTGCTTGCCGGAGGCAACGCCACACCAGCCTCGTACCCTGATTGGCCGTAGATTTTGCACATGAGTCTCGGCCTCCGTAAGCAAGCGCTATGAACCGGCACAAACCATGCTGTGGCATCGGGCCAGGAGCCGGGCGGCACATCGTAATTCGATCTGACCGAGACTTGTGCGCATTCAGAATCTGACCACGACACTTCCAGGCCGCATCACCCTGCCTTATTCGACGGTTACCGATTTCGCGAGATTTCGGGGTTGGTCGACGTCCGTGCCCATCAGGATGGCCGTGTGGTAGGCCAGAAGCTGCACCGGGATCGCATAGACAATCGACGTAAACGTCGTACCCATCTCCGGCAGCACAATCGTCGCGAGTGAATCCATGGATACCTCTGCGGCTCCCCGAGCGTCCGTTATCAAAATAATCTTGCCGCCGCGTGCGGCAACCTCCTGCATGTTCGAGATGGTCTTTTCGAACACCCGGTCGCAGGGAGCAATGACGATTACGGGAACGTTCTCGTCGATCAAGGCGATCGGGCCGTGCTTGAGCTCTCCGGCCGCATAACCCTCGGCGTGAATATAGGAGATCTCCTTTAGCTTCAGTGCCCCCTCCAAGGCCAGTGGAAACGACGTGCCGCGGCCAAGATATAGCACGTCACGCGATTTGGCGATGTCGCGTGCGATCTTCTCGATCTGCGGCTCGCTGGCAAGCGCCGCTGTAACGAGCCGCGGAATTTCGATCAGCACTCGCACGAGATCGACCTCGTCGCTCTCCGGCAATTCACCGCGCGCCTTGCCAGCAGCGACCGCAAGCGCCGCCAGGACGACGAGCTGGCATGTGAACGCCTTGGTCGAGGCAACGCCGATTTCAGGTCCGGCGAGTGTCTGCAACACTGTCCCGCTTTCGCGCGCAATGGTCGAACTCAGTACATTTACGATCGAGACGGTATGCAGGCCTTGCGATTTGGCATAGCGGAGCGCGGCCAGCGTATCGGCCGTCTCGCCAGACTGCGAGATGAAGATAGCAAGATCTCCCTTGCGCATCGGCGCCTCACGATAGCGAAATTCGGAGGCGACATCGAGCTCAACCGGAATACGAGCCAGCCGCTCGAACCAGTATTTGCCGATATGGCCGGCGTAGCCTGCCGTGCCGCAAGCCGTGATCGAGATGTGTCCGATCTCGTTGAAGTCGAACGGAAGCTCCTGCGGCAGTGCTACCCTTTCGGTGGCGATATCGACGTAATGCGCCAGCGTCTGCCCGATCACCCCTGGCTGTTCGTGGATTTCCTTCGCCATGAAGTGGCGGTAGTTTGCTTTGTCGACGACAACCGAGGACGCGCCAGATTTCACCACCTGCCGGCGGACAACCGTGCCTTGTGCGTCGTAGACCACGCTGAAGTTGCGGTTGAGCACAGCCCAATCGCCGTCCTCAAGGTAGGTGATCAAGCCGGTAAGGGGCGCGAGCGCGATAGCATCCGATCCGAGATACATTTCGCCTTCGCCATGCCCGATCGCGAGTGGTGAGCCCTTGCGCGCACCGATCATGAGGTCGTGTTGACCCTTGAACAGGATTGCAAGCGCAAACGCGCCGACTAGCCGCGGCAGGGACGCTTTTACTGCCTCCTGCGGCGAGCAGCCATCTTTCAGATAAAAGTCGATGAGATGCGTCACCACCTCGGTGTCTGTTTCAGAGGCGAAACAGGCGCCATGCTGTTTTAGCTCCGCTCGCAGCTCGCGGAAATTCTCGATTATGCCGTTATGGACGACTGCAACATTGTCCGTTGCATGCGGATGAGCATTGTGCTCCGTCGGCTTGCCATGAGTAGCCCAGCGCGTGTGCCCAATCCCGACATGGCCTGAGAGCGGATGGCACCGAACGCGTGTCTCAAGGTTCCTCAGCTTGCCCTCGGCGCGTCGAAGCTCGATTTGGTTTCCTTTGAGCGTTCCGATGCCCGCTGAGTCGTAGCCGCGATATTCCAGTCGCTTCAGTGAATCGATGAGACGATCCGCGACCGGACCGCGCCCCAAGATGCCGACAATTCCGCACATGCTAATCAGTTTACCTCAAGTTCAAAACAGAGCGTCCCGCAAGGCGCGCCTGACCAATTCGCTCGCTATAGTTATCGGCCAATCTAGCCGTGCCTGCCCTCCATCGGGCACGCGGCACCCGGAGGTGCGCGAGCTCCAAGCAACACGTGGAGCCCAGTCGAATTCGCCGGAAGATCCTAAAGCAACTTTCTGGCAATCGGACAATGAGCGACGTCAGCAGTTAGCAGCTGCATGAGGCTCACGTTTTGTCCGATGTAGCCGATACCGCCAAGAAGGCTTGGTACGTCTGCCGCATTCCATCTACAAGCCTTGTCCTCGCGCGCCAGCCGAGCCTGGCGAGACGGCTGACGTCGAGCAGCTTGCGCGGCGTGCCATCGGGGCGCGACGTGTCGAAAGTGATCTCGCCGCCGTAACCGACGACCTCAGCCACGACCCGCGCGAACTCGGCGATGGTGATGTCCTCGCCGGTGCCGATATTGACAAGGTCCGCGCTCGAATAGCTCTTCATCAGGTGCACGCAGGCATCCGCCATGTCGTCGACATAGAGGAACTCGCGCCGCGGCGTGCCGGTGCCCCACACGGCGACGCTCCTTGCGCCCGCGACCTTCGCCTCGTGGAAGCGGCGGATCAGCGCGGCAACGACATGGCTCAGTTCGGGATGATAATTGTCGCCGGGGCCATAGAGATTAGTCGGCATCACGCTGATGAAGTCGCTACCGTACTGGCTGCGATAGGCTTCCGCCATCTTGATGCCGGCGATCTTGGCGATCGCGTAGGGCTCGTTGGTCCGCTCGAGCGGGCCTGATAGCACCGAATCCTCGCGCAGCGGCTGTGGGGCCAGCTTCGGATAGATGCAGGACGAGCCCAAAAACATCAGCTTCTCGGCGCCGTTTTGATGCGCGGCCTGGATCACATTCGCGGCAATCGCGATGTTGTCGTAGATGAACTCGGCACGCAGCGTGTCGTTGGCGACGATGCCGCCGACTTTTGCGGCGGCGAGGAAGATCACTTGCGGCCGCGTTTTCGCGAACCAGTCGAACACGGCGGCCTGGTTGCAGAGATCGACCTCGCGCCGGTCGACCGTGACGAGTTGCACGTCCTCCCGCGCGAGCCGGCGCATCAGCGCGCTGCCGACCATGCCGCGATGACCTGCGACGTAGATGCTCTTGCCCTTCAGCTCAAACGGTGCGTTTGCCATGGGCCACCTCCCGTTTTGCTTCCGCCAGATCGCTTGCCATCATCTCCTCGACGAGCTGGACAAAGCTGCGCTTCGGCTTCCAGCCGAGCACCTGTTGCGCCTTGCTGGCGTCGCCGACGAGGAGATCGACCTCGGTCGGACGGAAGTAGCTCGGATCGATCCGCACCACGGATTTGCCGCTCTTGGCATCGACGCCCGTCTCGTCGAGGCCGGCGCCGCGCCATTCGATGCGGCGGCCGACTTGCGCAAACGACAGCTCGACCATCTCGCGCACCGAGCGCGTCTCACCAGTCGCCAGCACGAAATCGTCGGCCTTGTCCGCCTGGAGGATCAGATGCATGCCCTCGACATAATCCCTGGCATGGCCCCAGTCGCGCTTGGCCGAGAGATTGCCGAGATAGAGCGTCTGTTCGAGCCCGACCTCGATACGCGCGACGCCGCGCGTGATCTTGCGGGTGACGAAGGTCTCGCCGCGGATCGGGCTCTCATGGTTGAACAGGATGCCGTTGCTCGCGAACATGCCGTAGGCCTCGCGGTAATTCACCGTGATCCAGTAGCCGTAGAGCTTCGCCACGCCGTAAGGCGAGCGCGGATAGAACGGCGTGGTCTCCTTCTGCGGGATCTCCTGGACGAGGCCATAGAGCTCGGAGGTCGAGGCCTGGTAGAACCGGGTCTCCTTCTCCATGCCGAGGATCCGGATCGCCTCGAGCAGCCGCAGTACGCCGATCCCATCGGCATTGGCGGTGTATTCGGGGCTCTCGAAACTGACGGCGACGTGGCTCTGGGCTGCGAGATTGTAGATCTCGGTCGGCCGGATCTGCTGCACCAGGCGGATCAGATTGGTCGAGTCCGTCATGTCGCCGTAGTGCATCAGGAACGGCACGTCCCCGAGATGCGGGTCCTGGTAGAGATGGTCGACCCGCGCAGTGTTGAACGAAGACGAGCGCCGCTTGATGCCGTGCACGATATAGCCGAGCGACAGCAGATGTTCGGCGAGATAGGCGCCGTCCTGTCCAGTCACGCCGGTGATTAGAGCGACCCGCCGTTTGCTCTCTTGGTTTGACAAATCGTTGCTCTGCGCAGGCTAATGTCGGTCCCCGATCGACGACGTCAATCGCGTCTGGCCTCTTCGAATGCGGAAGCGTCGCGCTCTCGAACTGCCGAGTTCTGGACTCTGTATAGGCATTGCATCAATTGCTCAACTGTACGGAGGTAACCTTCCACATCGAAAGGGTTTTGAAGGACTATACGAAAGTTTGTAGCCCAGAAGATTTCGTTCGGCCTTCGTCAGGCGTTTCTCTATTGCGCGGGTGCAACTAATGAAATTGCGGCGCGGATAGGAGGTAAGCAGACCCGTTTGGCCGAGAAGCGTTCCACAGTCCCTGCGTGGTCAACTCGCGCGTTGAGCCAGCGAGTGTCCCTCATTTCGTGTCCTTACCTAAGAGTTTTCCAGTCTGCTGTTCATCCAGTGCAACCGCGAGCAAGCCGGGCAAACAAAGCATTGAAAATTCGTTCTCTTGTCGCGCAGTACTTATCATCATCGATCCATTGCTGGACAATCAAGTTGGTGATCTGGCAAGCAAAAGTGAAGGCGCGCATATTGACTCTGTGCTGTTTGAGTTCACAGAAAAACGCTGCATGAATGAGGCCAGTGCTATATGGGACCTCAAGGGGTTTATCGCGACGATCAGTGTGCCCTGCGCCACCGAATGACGAATTCAGTAGCGAAAAGCATCTGGCGGTTCATTGCTCGCGAGTGGCCACGGAATCAACAACAATCGTGCGTTTAGCGCGCGGACGATCTGGCTCAGAAGGTCAGTGCTCGGTTCGGCGACCATTCGGCGCGGGGGTGTTTTCCGCGCTCGCAAGCATGTCTTTGGGCCAGCCGTAGTATGACTAGGCAAAGCCCGCATGTGCGTGAATAAGCTCGCCTTGAGCACGTGCCGCTGCCATTGAAACTGGCGGTTTGCTGGTCCCGAGCGCCCCTTCTCTTATCGATGCCCGCGGCAAAGTCCCGGTTCTTGAGCAAGCATTCTGCGGACAGCAGCCTGAGCTGACGGATCAACTGCGTTCTACCTCAATTATCACATTTGATTTGCAGCCCCTCGGCAGAAAGAATTCGGATGAGCTGCTCGTGGAGAGGTTGACCCGGGCCTTTAAACCACGTGCCACCCGCTCGCATGCGCCGAAAGAAGCGTAAGCTTTAGAGGCGCGCCCTCGAAATGGATCGCCGGCTTATCGGCTTCGAACGCGGTGTTGCCCTCAATCAAGGTGCCGAGATCAATCTTCAGTCCCTCGCGGGTATAAACTTCCACTTCATTTCTGATCCAAGGCGCTCACATAAGCTTCTTAATACTCGTTCATCAGGTCTTGATGGGCCTCATTGCCTGGATCGGCGTTCGGCCCTGGGGCAATCGTCAGGCCTGCACGTCGCGCAGATCCAGCTCGCGGATCTATCGGCAGCTCTCTTGCTCCCGCGACGACCGCTGCCCATGCCTAGCAATTGCGCGCGCTCGTCTCGGATTACTGTTGGTCATCTAGTCTGCTTTCCTTCAACGACGCTGCGTCCGCCCGACCATGGCGTGACGTGCATTCGGGAATGGTGATAAGCGCACCATGATGACAGCTTTTGGCGAGGTCCCATCACAACAGGTTCGCCGCACATATATGCGGTTCCAGGATCGCCATTCCTGAAGCCAACAATGGCCCGGCATTGGCCCTCACAGTGATCGACGAGCAAGACCCTATTGGATCCATCGGGTCCTCTCACATGTCCGCTCCGGGATAGCGCATCAATCTCGCAGCGGCGGGTTGGGCACTCAGTGCCCGCAAACGTATATCGAAGCCTGCAAGGCTGGATCGGGCCTTCTTACATGTGGGCGATCTTGTCTTCATACGGGCCGGCGATCTGCGTGAACAGGACAGAAACAGCGTTCTTCGCAGTGAGCGCGATCCTCAGCCGCTTTGGCAGAAAAGCTCTCATCGCAAGCAACCGGCCTGCTCCGCTTTAGCACAGGAACTTCTGAAGCGACCGAACATTGGTGCTCCCTAGGGGGCACTCTACAATCTGACGCTACGTACGATTCAATCCCCCTGCGGGCTTATCGCGTGAATATGTCGAAACCGTCTTCGTTCGCCAGGAGCCAGCCGCATGACGAGGAGGGCGGGAGGCGCTTCACCAAGGCAGTTGGCTTTCTGTATTCGTCGTCTGCGGAACGCGCAGCTCGGGTCCGCTCGAGTGTGCGCGCATAGCTACGCCCAGCTGTGAGGCTGCTCGTCGCCGGCCACGAGTGATCAAGCGAATCAGTCAAGCTTACTTGAATGTGTGGATAGGAGCTGCCTCGGCGCCGGAATCAATCGTCCATGGCTGAATGCTCTCTCGAGTCTGTGCGAATTGGTTTTGTCTATCCAGCCGAGCTCTCCCGCTGTCCCGTCATAATAGGGCTGCTTCCCGGGAGTTGTCGGTGCCGCGGCGGCTGAGCAGAATAGGAAACGAGATCAGCTGGTCAATGAGCCAAACTCCCGTCAAGGCACCTAACAGTGACTTCGCCGTTCTAGATAACTTTGAACTATGGACCGCGAAAGGCGCCGTCAGGTGCAGGCCACGCGGGGTTGATCATCGCGGGTTCGATACTTGTGGGAAGATCTGCCGGGCGTCACGTTGGAAGCCCGCGCCTAAGCGGTACTCAGCCCTGGTCCCGTTGAGAGGGGCGCGGCTCGGGTCCAGATTGGCGCGTTTGCTACAATCGTTGTTGGTATCAAAGAGTTGCTATGCCGACTACTCCAGGTCGGCCAGGGGACAGACGGCGTTTTGAAGGCAATCAAGTGGCTGTTGGAACGTGCGGCGCAGTTGGCCATGCTCTCTGATGGAGGGGCGGGGCCTTGTAGCGGCGCCGATCGGTGTTCCTCCCATTCATCTTGAGGCGCGAGCGATTGTTAGGCCGGCATTCTCCAGCACATCCAAAATGCTGTCAGCAACCGCCCGCGGATCTCGCTGGTCCTCTTTGCTCACGGTACAAGCCAAGGTAGCTGCGATGATCGCGTGCGCTGCTTTGCGCTGGAGGCAATCGTACTCGGCATATTCACCGCAGGTATTGCAGTTGATCACTGGTCGGCCGCTCCAGGGATCGTGCATTGCGATCTCGCACCAGTTATCTGTGTGACATTTCGGACAGGGCATAGATCGAGATTTCCTTGTGGTCTGACCTCGCGCGCTCCATGGCCGTCAATTGAACGACTGCTTGGTAGCCAAAGCTGCAGAAGTCATTGCTACTCCGGAGGCCGTGTTGTCCGTCTTTGGATACGAAAAACATGATGGAGGCGGCGGCGGAGTCAATCCAGGCACCCGTAGGGGGCTCCGGCATGAGCGACCAGTCGGCGCATCTCTGGCGAGAATGCTGGCAACCGTGTATGCCTACAGCTACCTGTTTCGGCGTGAGCAAGCTATTGCAGGTTCGCCGCGGCCGCATCACGGCTATGTAAGATGAGTATGGCCTCCAACTTCCATTCCACTCTGAGCTGCGAGGCCCTGATCTCCGGACCGCGACCTCTGCGTGAGCAATCTACAAAGCGGCGCAATCGCGACGCGACAATGCTGCTGCGATCTTAGAATCCGGTTCTCCTGCAGCCTGGCTTCATCGCGACACGTTGCAATGAGTCGCCGAGGCGGCTTCACTGCGGCGTCCGAGACAACGCGGGCCTTCTGCAATCTGGCTCGCCAAACGACACACTCGAAATTGTGTCGCCCGGAAGCTGCTGTACGGCCAAGCACGCTCGCCACCTGTAAGAAGACCCTACAATCTGACGCTACGTACGATTCAAGCCCTAATGTCGAGAGTCGCGCATTTCGCGCCCCTCGCCGCGCTTGGTGCGAGCGGCTTGTCGCATCTCAGACATCAACAGAGCGGTCGGCACATAACGGCAAATGAGGTGCTTTTGCGACAGCCAACCTACGGGATCTTACGTAGGGCATGTGTCGCATTTTCTTGATCTAAAAACTGCATCGTCTTCCGCATGAAGCAAAAAAACCTGTTCTCAGACGCCAAACATTGGCGAAGCCGTGCTGAAGCGACCCGAAGAAAAGCGGAGTCGCTCGAGGACGACACATCCAGATGCAGGCTCATCAAGGTCGCTGAGGAATATGATAAGCTGGCTCGCCTCGCGGAGGGGCGGCAAAGAAATGAGGTTGACGGGCAGTTCTGATCGACCGGGCGGACGGTTGCACCGATCGTCAATGCTTGTGACCCCGGCGCGGGGTGTCTCTCCGTTGGAGCTCACAGCCCGCTAGGGCTGAACTGCTTCATGCGGTAAGGCGAATGAGCGAGGCTGCTGAACGAGTGCGGACCGCGCGTGCGAGCCTCTGACCATGAATTCCATTCTGAGTCACGGTGGCCGGCCACATAGATGACGCATTGACGGTGTCTCAGGCGGCAAGCCGGCTAACCGCTAGACATGAAGGAATGAGATGAAAGCCCACCGTCAGATCGTCGAAATCAAAGCCTCTCGCTCGATGAACTGGCGAGGCATTGGCGTCGCTTTGCACCATGTGCTGAAGCCTTCGACGCTTGTTTGGGTGACAAAGTAGCCGGTTCGCCGGATCATGCCACGCGAATTGGCTTCCGCCGCCATTAAGCGTTTCAGTCGAATTCTGGCATCTTGCACCAAGCACGGCGAGCTCAACGCCATACGTTGCGGACTTGTTCAGGCGACGAGGCGAGCAGAAGCTCCTGCTGGCACGGCTTGCCAAGACAAGCCATCGTAGATGTCTGCGCAGATTGTCTGCATGAGGCCAAGTTCGCAACGAACGTGCGAATGACGAGAAAGTTTAAGAGAGCTCAGATGTCGAAAGATAAACCCTGAACGATGCGGACAGAACCGATGTTCTTCATCCAAGTAAGTCGGTGCAGATGATCAGCGGCAGTTGGGGCCGCCCATGCCAGGGTACCAGCCGTTCGATGTACGAGTCGAACAACACGAGTGGTGCCGGATGCAACTCTATCGGCCAAAAGAAGAAGGAGGACGCATGAGGAAGCAAAGTGTAGAAAGACTCGAAGCGGGGCGCGTCCGCGAT
Source organism: Bradyrhizobium sp. 179 (assembly GCF_023073535.1). NCBI lineage: Bacteria > Pseudomonadati > Pseudomonadota > Alphaproteobacteria > Hyphomicrobiales > Nitrobacteraceae > Bradyrhizobium > Bradyrhizobium sp. 179. The sequence continues at coordinate 44,137 of NZ_JADPJR010000102.1, forward strand.
GGCCGATTCGCCACCGCACCGGGGTCTGGTCCTTCCGGTCTCTTCTTCGTGCAGGGGCCTTGTGGCTGCCAACTCAAGATCGTCGGCTTCGTCCGTCCGGGATGGGAGCATGTCTCTGTGTCGACGCCACGGCGATCTCCAAACTGGGAGGAGATGTGCTTCGCCAAAGATATGTTTTGGGATGAAGAGGAATGTGTGATGCAGCTGCATCCTCCTCATTCGCAGTATGTGAACAACAGTCGCTACTGCCTGCATCTCTGGAGGCCGACCCGTCAGGTCATTCCGATGCCTCCGGCAGCCTTCGTGGGCATCGTCGGGCTCGGGCCGTCTGAAGCGGCAATTCTGTTTGCGCAGATGAGTGCGACGTCTTAGCAGATCTCGCCGCGTCGTGCCAAGTCGGGCGGCGACGACGTGATCGAGAGTCCAGCGGAGTTGCTCACCACAGCCAGGGGCGGCGAGCAAGCCTTGGTGGCCACAGACCCGCCAAGGGCGCGCCGGGCCGCTACTCTGCGCCCCAGAGCCCAACCCGCTGCGCTTCTGGAGGCGGCGGGAGGTAACGCTCGCAGAGTCGGCTCGTCCGGGCCACCGTTTATTGTACGGGATGTGACGCGCATAACCACACCATCGTGGAATCGGCCAGGTGAGCAGATTCGTGAATCCGTTGTACACGGCGCGCGGCCAAATACATTTGTATCAGGAGAGGCTCCTACGGGGCGCAACTACCGTACGCATCGGCTAGTTACCTGAGTGAGGCGCGTCGAGGAGCGTTGTTGCGCTTGTCTCGGCCTCGCGAGGAAATCCTGCATGAGGGAGCGGCGATTAGCCTGATACGAGCGCCATGCCCGCGCAACTCGGCGATATTTCTCGTCAATAGCAGGCAAGAGTGTTGCTTTGCGAAGCTACGCACGACGGTGTCGCCTGTATGATCGACCGAAAATCTTGGGGGTGCTGTGGAAGTCGAAGGCAATAGCGGCCGCAACGGCGCGCCGGTCCGCCGCGACTGGGAACGTGCCGAGGCGGAACGGGTTTACGCGCAGCCATTTGCCGAGCTCCTATTTCAGGCCCAGACCGTTCATCGCGGCAATTTTGACCCAAACCACGTCGAAACCGCAAGCCTGCTCAGCATCAAGACGGGCGGCTGTCCTGAAGACTGCACCTACTGCGCACAGAGCGTGCATTACGACACTGGCCTGAAGGCGACTCGCTTGATGGATCGCGCTGATGTGGTCGCCGCCGCGCAGCGCGCCAAGGCGGCCGGGGCGAGTCGCTTCTGCATGGCCGCGGCGTGGCGCAGTCCAAAGGACCGCGATCTCGATAAGGTCTGCGACATGATTGCCGCCGTTAAACGTGTCGGCATGGAGACGTGCGTAACGCTCGGCATGCTCACGCCAAAGCAAGCCGCGCGGCTCGCCGACGCCGGCCTCGACTTCTACAATCATAACGTGGACACTTCGCCGGAGTTCTACCGCAGCATCATCACTACGCGGACCTTGCAAGATCGGATTGACACTCTTACGCGCGTGCGCGAGGTGGGGGTCAAAGTCTGCTGCGGCGGCATTATTGGCATGGGTGAGCACGTCGATGACCGTCTCGGCATGATGGTACTGCTCGCCAATCTTCCCAAGCATCCGGAAAGTATACCGATCAACCTGTGGAACGAGGTGGATGGCGTGCCGGTGAAGGTCACGGCGGAGCGTTCCGATCCGATTGCACTGGTGCGCCTGGTGGCGACCGCGCGGATCATGATGCCCAAGAGCGTCGTACGGTTGGCCGCCGGGCGCCAGTATATGACTGATGAACTCCAAGCCCTATGCTTCTTGGCGGGTGCGAATTCCATCTTTGTCGGCGATGTGTTGCTGACTACCAAAAACCCGCAACTTGACCGTGATGCAAGTTTGTTAGCCCGGCTCGGCATTACCTCTGGACTCGCTTAAGTCATCAGAACAACGGCGTGCTGCGTGCAAGCTATCAGCGTAGGTAAGAAATGCAGATTGTCATAATGAAGGGAAAGATTCATTGCGCCTCGGTAACTGAATCCGACCTGCACTTTGAAGGCTCGATCTCGATTGATCGCGCACTGCTGGACGCGGCCGGTATCCTGATTAACGAACGCGTCGAACTCTACAACCTCGAAACGGGGGCACGCTTTGCAACGTTTGTGACGGAAGCGCCACAAGGGTCCGGCACGGTAGACGTGAACGGTGCGGCGGCGCGACTGGCGATGCCCGGCGATAAAATAAGTATCGTTGCATACGCCTCACTTGACGAGGCGGATGCAAGAATCTTCAGGCCGCGCATTGTGCTGGTTGATCGACAAAATCGCATCGTGCCGGTTTGAATCCAACAAGCTAGCCGCCGTAAGACCCTGTCGTTGGCGACCAGTTGGGAGTTTTGCTGCGTCCATCCTTGCTCAGCGAGTGAAGAATGAATTCCATCATTGCGGGTAAAGTCGCCAGCTATGCGGCAGGCTTAGATGCGCTTAAAAACGACGACCGCCTGCGGAGTCTCAGGCCGCGCACCGGGATTGACTTTTCATCAAATGATTATCTGGCCCTGGCGAGCGCGCCGCGCATGAAAAAAGCCATCGTCACCGCGCTCGAAGGGGGTACTCCGATCGGAGCCGGCGGATCACGGCTTCTGCGCGGCAACTGCGAGGAGCACGAACGCCTCGAAGCAGCAGCGGCGCGGTTCTTCGGCGCGCAGACCGCGCTCTTCTTCGGCGGTGGTTATGTCGCAAATTTTGCGGTGCTGACAACGTTGCCGCAACGGGACGACCTGCTCGTCCTTGATTCCCTGGTTCACGCCAGCATTCACGAAGGAGCACGAGCTGGCCGAGCCGCGTTTCGAACCAGCGCCCATAACGACCCCCAGGTTATCGAAAGCGCAATTTGCGACTGGCGTGCCGCGGGCGGAGCGGGGCGGGTCTGGATCGTAGTCGAGAGCCTCTACAGCATGGATGGCGATTTCGCACCGCTTGAAGACCTGCTCGCGATCGCGGACCGGCACGATGCGTTCTTGGTTGTGGACGAAGCTCATGCCACCGGCGTTTACGGCGAGCAGGGGCGAGGCCTCACAGCGGCCTATGAAGGACGCGAAAATCTCCTGGTTATTCATACCTGCGGCAAGGCGCTGGGAGCCGCCGGCGCGCTTGTTACCGCCTCTGGCGTGCTGCGCGACTTCATAATCAATCGCTGTCGCCCGTTTATCTTCGCGACCGCCCCTTCGCCGTTAATGGCGGTAGCCGTACGGGAGGCTCTGTTGATCCTGCAGGAGGAGCCGGAGCGCCAACAGCGGCTGGCGAGGCTTGTCGCGTTCACGCATCGGGAGATGGTTGCGCGAGGCGAGAGAAGTCCTTCGAACTCGCAGATCCTGCCCTATATCATTGGCGAGAATGCCCGCGCCATGAGGCTAGCGTCCGCGCTACAGGCTCGCGGATTTGACATCCGAGGAATCAGACCGCCAACAGTGCCGGCCGGCACGGCCCGTTTACGAATTTCACTGACGCTCAACGTCGGAGAGAATGAGGTGCGTGCGATGCTCGATGCCCTCGTTGAGGAGACGAGGGGCGGATCTCGATGAGTCAGCGGATCGTGGTGACCCGCACAGATACAGGGATCGGCAAAACTGTCTTTTCGGCAGGCCTTGCCCATCTTCTCGGCGCGAATTACTGGAAACCAATTCAGGCCGGTGTTGAAGGAGAGACCGATAGCCAGCAGGTCGCACGACTGAGCGGTCTTCCGGCCGATCGGATCGTTCCGGAGCGTTACCGCCTTAAAACGCCCGCTTCCCCGCATCATGCCGCCGAAATAGATGGAATTCGCATCGACCCCGATTCGCTCGTCCTGCCGGATACCGGGGAGCGACCGCTCGTCATCGAAGGCGCTGGCGGGCTGATGGTGCCGCTGAATTCTAGCGCACTCTACATCGATATCTTCCAGCGGTGGCGACTTCCCGTCGTGCTTTGCGCGCGCACGCTACTCGGGACCATCAATCACTCGCTGCTCTCGATAGAGGCCTTGCGAAAGCGCCAGATCGACATTCTTGGGATCGCATTCATCGGGGAAAGAAATTCTGAAACTGAGAGCGCAATTTGTGACATCGCGCGGGTGCGTTGGTTAGGACGGCTGCCCTGGATTTCTCCTTTGACGGCAGACAGCCTACGGGATGTCTTCAAAGGCTCGTTTGTTCCCGGCGATTTCAAGCCATGAAGCCAAACAAGAGGTGGCCAATTTGGCACCCATTCACGCAGCATGCTCTTCACAACGAGATGACCAAGGTTGTGCGTGGCGACGGTGCTTATCTCTACACGGCGGATGATCATCGAATCATAGATGCAATCTCATCCTGGTGGGTCGTCACTCACGGCCATTGCCATCCGCAGATCGTGAGCGCGATTCAGGAACAGGCCGGCAAGCTGAACCAAATCATTTTCGCCGGCTACACGCATGATCCGGCCGAGGAGGTCGCTCGGCTCCTTTTGAAACTCACACCCCGAGGCTTGGACCACGTGTTCTACTCGGACAGTGGCTCAGCCAGCGTGGAAGTCGCCTTGAAGATGGCGCTCGGCTATTGGCACAATATAGGCGAACAGCGAACACGCATCGTTGTCATGCAGCACTCCTATCACGGGGACACGTTCGGTGCGATGTCAGTTGGTGCCCGCGGTGTCTTCAACGTGGCGTACGGACCTCTCCTGTTCGACGTGACCTCAATCCCGTTCCCTGCGAGCGGTCTTGAGCGGGCGACGCTTGATGCGCTTGAGTCAGCATGTCGGAACGAAAATCCCGCAGCCTTTATTGTCGAGCCTCTGGTGTTAGGGGCAGGCGGAATGCTGATGTACCCAGCTTGGGTGCTAAGAGAGATGAAGCGGATCTGCGAGGCGTCGGACGTCCTGTTCATTGCCGATGAGGTCATGACGGGCTGGGGCCGCACCGGAACAATCTTCGCCTGTGAGCAGGCCAATGTTGTGCCAGACATAGCGTGCTATTCGAAGGGTCTCACGGGAGGGGCGCTGCCGCTCGCGGTGACACTCTGCCGGGCGGAGATTTTCGATGCCCATTATTCAAAAGACCGTACGCGCACATTCTTTCACTCGAGTTCGTACACGGCAAATCCGCTGGCCTGTGCCGCCGCTAAGGCTAACCTGGAGCTGTGGAAAGACCAGGAATGTCACCGGCGCATCGCTGCGGTTGCAACCATGCAGGAGCACGCAATTGAAGCATTCCGCGCCGATCCGCGCTTTGCAAACGTTCGCCGTAGCGGCACCATCACAGCACTCGATCTGAAGACGAGAGATACCGGTTATCTCGCAGGCATCGGCCCGAGGCTTCACGCCTTCTTTAAAGACCGTAATCTCTTGCTGCGCCCACTCGGTAATACGATTTATGTGATGCCGCCATATTGTGTAACAGCAGGTGACCTGGACGAAATATATGCAGGCATTTGTGGCGCTGCCGATACACTGGCCTGAAAGAGACGCGCGGCAGCGCAAGATCAAGGATCCTGAGCTGTCGTCGGCTTCCCGAACGACTTGAGAGAGCCTTGCCATATACCTACGAAATGGACGATTGTGACCTCGCATCTGCAACGTGGGTGCTGCCGGCCGGGCGAGATCGCGGGCTTCGCCGGTCGGTCCACAGTGTCATCGCGCGTTCGGTTTCAGTCCGATCGCGTTCGCGATTGGTTGCGTGTTCATCTGTGTGGATGCCTGCGCGAAGTTGTTACAAAATCATGAAGTTATGCGTCCATTGGTGACGGCCTGTTGCGGAAGTTCCGCCGTTATTTCGATTAGATGAGATTGCCTGGACGGCAGGTCTTATCAAGCCTCTACGGACACGGAGATGCTGGACACGTCATCCGCATTCCGGAGTTTGCGGCAGCCGCGCGAGCGCTGGTGCATCTTTCCTATTTCCCTCGCCTGGTCGCGGTCGTTTGCGGAGCCTGCAGTCCGCCGAGGCCGTGGCTTTAAGCGCCAGCCCATCCTTGTCAGCAGCCAGAGGTAACGGACATGCCGCCTTAAGGGGCCGACAGCGGCTTTGACACGTAAATCGCAGCCTCATAAGCACATCCACTATCGCCGCTCGCGTGCGTCGTCTCCAGGCCGCCGTTTTTGACGCTCAGAATGTTCGGATGGTCAGTCCCTGGAACACCGCGCAGAGGACATGTTGAAAGACCTTATTTGCTGACCGCCCAATCATTGGAAACTTTGTGCTTCCGACTTCTCAGTGACGCGCCTTTTCGGGCTCCCTAATGACAGATACCTTTCGCTCTCCAAGGGGAAGGCCATTTCCAGAGACATGCGGGGCCGGATCAGATCGACATGAGCCACACTTCGCAGCTGCCGGTTGAACGCGTCACGATTCCAGTTCTGCAACGACGCAAGGAGGAAGGGCGCGCCATGGTGATGATCACGGCTTATGATGCGGGTAACGGCACGCATCGCCGATCCTGTCGTCGACGTCATTCTTGTCGGCGATAGCGTCGGCAACGTATGCCTTGGGTTTGATGACCACTTTACCGGTCAGCATGGCGACGATGAATCACCACCTGGTCGTGGTCGCGCAAACAGGGCCTGGCACCCTGCTTGTAGCTGACATGCCGTTTCTCAGCTTTCATCTCAGTTCCGACGACACGATATGCAACGCTCGAGGCGTCCTGCAGCGTGGCGCAGACGCCTCGAACTTGAGGGAGGGGGCGAGCGTGTTGAGATGATCCGAGCCTTGGTGAATTGCGAAATTTCCGTGATGGGTCATCTTTGGTCTCACACCATAAAAGCGTGAACGCGATGGGCGGCTTCAAGGTACAAGTTCGGAACGTGGACGATGCCCTACGCCTGCTTGCCGATGCGCACCAGCTACAGCAGCCGGATGCTTTGCTCTTGTCCTCGAAGGCTTCCCGGCCGAGCTCGCTGCGCGCGCGACTGAATCTGAGCACAACTTGCTCGCGATGAGTAATCGCCTCGCCATCTCATCGAACAAGAACGGCTTGTTCGTTGCTGAGGGCCTTTTACTTCGGGCAGCTGCGGGCCGAGACGGAGATTCGAACGACTGGACTCTCGGGTTCAGTACGGCACTCAAAGAAACATCTCGCCGAGTGTGATTGGATTAGGTTCGATCGCCAGATCTGGGTCGAAACCCGGCGGCTGGACGACTGGTGCAGCGAAGCTAATCTTACGACAGTCGATCTTATTTGGACGGAGGCAATGGGCTGAGTTCGCCGGTGCCATACAAACCTGATCAATACACGCTTCGATGGGGTTGCTCTTATGCCGATCACCGGCTCGACCGGCGGCACGCCGTCGCCGTCGGATCTGAGTTCGAGCGCTATTCCCGCGGCGTCACAAGCTATCGCCATACCCTGCCGTACAAACGTCAAATGCATACAGCTAGTTCATTGCAGGTTTGGCTTGCGGAAGACCAGAGCGTGGCGGCATTCCAAGGACGAGCTGCGACAGATATGGAACGCCGCGAACAATCGAGCGCACCGTTAGCGCGATCGCGATAATCGCGGCCCCGAGCATACCCGCGATGATCAACCGGGTCGTGAGATCCCAAAGTTCTCCGAATTGTACGAAATCCATGAGACGGAACACGGTACCCTGGACCAGGTAGAGCAGCAGCGTGGTCTGGCCCAACTCCACAGCGATAAAGCGGGCAATTCGATTTGAATGGCCAACGCTCCAGCATTGCAGCAGGAGTTCGATAGCGATTGCTGAGGCAGCTGCAGAGCCAACAAACATCAGAAGCACGTTTTTAGCCGACCGAAAATCGTGAATTACCCCAAGATTATTGTAGACATAGGTATCCTTGCCCCAAGCTAGAAAGCATACGCAGGTCACTATCGAGAGAAGTAAAATTAGGAGCGGCTTGTGATGTCGCGATGTACGCGTCCATCGCTCTCTCGATTGAGCAAGCAAGAAGCCGAAGCAGAAGAACGGGTAAGTGAATCTGATCAGGGGTGATATGGAGAATGTCAGAGGCGCGAGTGCGACCAGTATGGCTAAGCCAGATATGACCCACGATTGGTGGTTTAGCCTGGTAGAAATCTTGAGGAGAAGGTAGGAAATAAACGTGGCCCAGATGAACCAGTATGTGCCAGTGAAATCGTCTACAAATTCCAAAAGTCCGCTCGTTAGGCTGGGCGCGCGCCACAATGCCGCCAGCTTAGCTGTCTCCATGAACGTCCACCAAAACAGCATCGGCAGCAAGAGCTGCTTCGCACGGTCGCTGGCGGCTCGAGTGAACGACTTTTGCAGCAGTGATCGAGAAGAAAGATATCCGCTTATCGCCATAAAGAGCGGCATGTGAAACATATAGATCGATTTGTAGTACGGCGAATACCAAAACCCGTCGTCTCGGTAGATGACATACTGAATCAGGTGCCCAACGATCACCAAAACAATGAGCGCACCTTTCGCGAAATCTAAGCTTAGATCTCGATCGTTTGCCTCTGTCGTGCGCGAGCTCGGGGCGATCGTTCCAGTCACGCGTAGCAATGTGTCAAACATCTAGATATCTGTTGTTGATGAGCCGGCGGCCCGTCGTCCGCTTCTTCTGCCTCATTTTTGATCCAAACGAAAGGTGATGGCGGGAGTTTTTGGAACGGGAATAGTCAGGCCTTGAAGATGGAGCTGGCCGAGCGTCTCTGAATGCCTCGCGGAACTTTGTGGCAGGGCAGATATCTAATTTGAGATACTGGTGTAGCAGTACGGGCACGGCATACTATTTGCAGACGCGGTTCTGGGAGGAAGACTGTCGCGCTCAGCCTTCCACTCAGCCCGACGCATCTCGGACCCGGCAGATGCGTCGGGCTTCTTCGGTTGGCCCAGCATAGTTGACATTTGGTCCGTCACCTTCGCTTGCCGCCGAGGCGCTCACGCCAAATAGGGGCTTCTGATAGCTGAACTCGAGGACTCGCCCGCACTTCCGCAAATGCTTCGTCCACAGCGCCGGTCGCCGGCCAACCAGCCGGTGTGTGATATCTCTCGTGATGGCGTTGCTCTCCTTTGGAATCAGCACCCCGAGCCTACCGGCTCAAGGTGGCAACGCCGACCTCTTCAGAAATTCAACAGAACCCGGGACATCCCCACCGCTCGTTCCTTGACGGCGTTCGTCGCAACGCCGGCCGCCGGAGTGATTGTTGCTGCACCTATGCTGTAAACGGCTCAGGCTGGATCGCTGCTGCACAATCTACGGTCCTAACAAAGTCCGCACCCGTGCGGCTGGGCACGTGGGCACCAAGAAGCCATACCACACCATTTGACTCCATTCCGCTGCGAGCTCACCTTCGGCAGACCTCAGAGTGGAAACTTAGATAAGCCAGCTCGACCAGAATCGCTCGCGATTGCGAGGTTCTATGGTCAAGGTGCTGCTCGCACTCACGTGTTGTGGATCGAGGAGGGCAGCAGGCGTTCTCCGCGCATCAGCCGACTCGGAGGGTCACAGATAGAGTTGGCCTTCAGGCGTCACCTTCATGATCATGGCCTCAAAACTCCTGACCATTTCGGCGTGTGCGGCGATGCGGTCGCTAGCAACAGTTTCTCTCGTGTGCCTACAAGTTTAGCTTGCTCGGGCTGAATTCAACGTTTCGGTCAATGACTCCTCGAATATGTCTAGGCCTTGTCCCAACGTTTCTTGCTCGATCGTAAGTGCAGGCAAGAACTTTACAACCTGATCGGTCGGTCCGCATCGCTCGATAATCAATCCCTTCTCAAACGCTCTATGTGACGTCGCCTCTGCGATTTCGGTCGTTTTGCAATCGAATCCGCATACCATGCCCCGTCCACGAACAGCAAACCTATTTCCGTGCTGGTGCGCGATAGCATCGAGTCGACGCCGCATAAATGCGCCCAATCGTCGGACCTGTTGCGAGAACGTCTGGTTGCGCCAATACAGATTCAAAGCCGCTTTGCCAGAGACGAGTGCAAGGTTGTTTCCTCGAAACGTCCCCGTGTGACGACAGGAATGCGGCAAGATCGAAGGGCGAGGATCGCCACTGGCACGCGGTAGCACGGGTAATCGCGCATTGATCGACATCGTAAGCGCCGCGCGGGTGCGGCTTGGTCCAGAGTGCTTCCCCATTTTTCACGCGTTCGTTCCACCAAGCTGCTCGCTAAGCGCTTCATCGACGCAGGCGATCAACTCCAGACTGGCAAAGGGTTTGGCAAAAAAGCCGGTTACGCCGGCGCTCAACGCGCGGGCTCGCGTGCGATCATCTGCGAAGGCAGTCATCAGGATGAATGGCGCGGCGTGGCCCTGGGCCCGCATCTGTTCCAAAAGTTCAAAGCCGCTCATCATGGGCATCTGCACGTCTGCAATGACACAGGACGTATCGTTCAATTGAGATGACCGCAAGAATTCGTCAGCCGATGCAAACGTACGAACGTTGTGACCCTGCGATTTCAAAAGGTTGTTCAGTGCGGCACGAATCGAAGGATCGTCGTCGACAACGGAAATAGTTGAATACCTAGACAAGACGACCCGTTCTTAGTTGGGCGAAGGCGCTGGCGGAAGCATGACGGCCAGCAGAAGGATGCGCTTGCACGACGAAATTGTAAAACCATACCTAGGTTTGTACCCTGAAACGGTCGGTCCCAATTCCCAGCCTCTCAGTCATCCTGATCAAATCGGCCAGCGATCGAGCTCCCATCTTCTTCATCACGTGACCGCGATAGATTTTGACTGTAATCTCGGCGAGCCCGAGTTCCGCAGCTACCTGTTTGTTCAATAAGCCGGCGGCGACTAGTTTCAATACATCCTGCTCTCGTGGACTTAGGGCCTCAAACAAGGACTGCAGCCTCCTGACCACCTTGTCTACACCTCGTCTCTTCCGATCCTGTTCGATAGCTGCGACTACGCCATCGAGTAGTTCCTGATCGCGAAACGGCTTGCTGAGAAAATCGATTGCTCCACTCTTCATGGCTTTGACAGTCATCGGAATATCGCCATGAGCGGTGATGAAAATAATAGGAATGTGAATCTTCAGTTTGGCTAACTCACTCTGGAGCTCAAGGCCGCTCAATCCCGGCAGCCTGATGTCAAGCACAAGGCAGCTAGGAACATCAGGGAGCTCGCTCTGGAGCATTTCCCGGGCCGATCCGTAAGCAACGACATCCAGACCGATCGAACGAAATAGGTTGACCAGCGATTCGCGCATTGAGAGGTCATCGTCGACGAGGAAGACGCGCGGCCTCACCTCCGGCCCTACGACATTTGCGGCTTCCTTCCGCGGTTCAGAGCGCTTGGTCACGATCAGAGTCTCACTTGTACGATTTACAGTAGAGTCGTCGCCCTACTACGACCTTTGATTGACCACGTTGCCTTTCAAGGACTTTCGCGCAGTGCAAAGTTTGAGATTTTCCAGGTATGTGACGGGTCAGCCATTCGCGCCAGCGTGATGGTACAGGAAAGTCTAGCAAAAACGGCCCGACTGGTCGAGAACTGCCTTTCGCGGCTGTCCGCCGTCGCGTCGGATCGGCCCCGCGGCATCGATCAAACGATCAGCAGCGATCGAGAAGCACCGACTCCAGAGCTTGAGGCGCTCGCTTTAGCATGGCGGCGCGTGTCGCCTGGCCCTCGCGAATGAGGCTGCAGCGGACGACCCATTATGCGGCTGAAGGATCAGAATGCCCGGCGCCTTGGTAGTTCAACGCGGGGGCGCGAGCTGAGCGAATTGGCGCTATCGTGCCTGTGCATGCGCCGATCCCGCCGGCGTTGAGATCGGCAAGCGGCGTAGACTATCGCACCCATACTAAGGAAAATAGACATCAGAACGAGTAGCAGCGGCATCAGCACATGAACTTTTCTTTTTCTCAGAGCGCCTGTGAGTTGCTCTTTGCGAGGTTGAGGAAAGCACCTCGCACCGACTTCGTACAACCTGACGCTAGGTGCGATTCAAGTCCTTTCCGTCATGTTTGTCGTAAAGATGCTCGAACTCGAGCTGCTGCAGGGGCGCTCACGTGCGTTCGTTCGGCCAGCGCGCAGGACTGGGCTGGATCGACACGATCGGGCCACGCATTGGGTCGCGTCTCGGCGTGCCGCGGTCCACTCTTTGGCGGCCTTAATCGGTACTCGCGCCGTCTTGCGAAGTCCCTTCACAAGCTCGCCCCATATGTGTCAGGTTTCGGCTCAGTCCTTATTGACCGGGCGGGCAAATGCCGCGGGACCCCCTCAGCCGAACTCTGTTCGGCTCAAATGTCGACAGTGACATCCAGCCCCTGTGGGAGGACGGTGATCGCGCGTTCTGCCGTGCGAGGCAAATCCACGGCAGCAGGGCTGTCGTGCTTGTCGTGCGGCCCATCACGGAAGACCCAACGACGCTCGACCGCCTCGCCCATGAGTATGAGCTGAGGGAGGAGCTAGACGAGGCATGGGCGGTGCGGCCGTTGGAACTGATCCGGGAAGCTGGTCGGACTATGCTGGTCCTGGAGGATCCATGCGGCGAGCCACTGCTAAATTTACTCGGGGTCCGTATGGAACCCAAGCGCTTCCTGCACCTCGCTGTTGGTATCGCCAGGGCCGTGGGCAAGCTTCACCGGCACAGCTTAGTCCACAAGGACCTGAAACCCGCTCACATTCTGGTCAATTGTCCTGACGAACAGGTACGACTCACTGGTTTTGGTCTGGCTTCCCGTCTTTCCCGCGAGCGCGTGCCGCCTGAGCCTGCCGAGTTCATCGCCGGCTCGTTGCCCTACATGGCGCCCGAACAAACCGGACGAATGAATCGCTCGGTCGATTGTCGCAGTGATCTCTATTCACTTGGCGTGACATTCTACCAGATGCTGATCGGCACGCTGCCGTTCACGGGCTCAGATCCCTTGGAGTGGATCCATTGTCATGTTGCAAGAAAAGCAATACCGCCCGTCGAGAAATCACAAAACCTCCCCCTGCCGATATCTCAGATTGTGATGAAACTCCTCGCGAAAACCGCCGAGGAACGCTACCAGACTGCCGCTGGCCTTGAGCACGATCTGCAACACTGTCTCGCAGCATGGGCCACCCACGGTCGCATCGACCCGTTTGAGCTCGGCACAGACGACACACCTGATCGGTTGCTCATCCCCGAGAGGCTCTATGGCAGAGCCCTTCAGATCGAGGCTTTGCTTGCCTCTTTCGATCGCGCGGTGAAGAGCGGCACGCCGAGGTTGGTGCTCGTGGCCGGTTACTCCGGCGTCGGTAAGTCTTCGCTCGTCCAGGAGCTACACAAAGCGCTGGTGCCCTCGCGCGGGCAGTTGGTGTCAGGCAAATTCGACCAACTGAAGCGCGACGTTCCCTATGTGACGCTAGTGCAGACGTTTCAGAGTCTTGTCCGTCCTCTTCTCAGCAAAAGTGAGGGCGAACTCGCCACCTGGCGGCAAGCGCTCCGGGAGGCGCTCGGCGCGAATGGACGACTGATGGCCGAATTGATTCCCGATCTGAGCCTGATCATTGGCGAGCAGCCCGCGGTTGCTGAGCTTCCAGCCCGGCAAGCGCAAATTCGTTTCCAGCTGGTGCTTCGTCGCTTTATTGGCGTGTTCGCCCGGCGAACCCATCCTTTGGTGCTCTTCCTCGACGATTTGCAGTGGCATGATGCCGCAACGCTCGACTTGATCGAGGATCTCCTGACCCAGTCGGATCTGCACCTGCTGCTCATTGGAGCTTACCGCGGCAACGAACTTGATGCAGGCCATCCACTCAAACGCAAGCTCGACTCCATCAGGGGAGCCGACGTAAATTTCGAGGAGATCACGCTCTCGCCGCTCACTGCAGACGATGTCGCGCAGTTAGTCGCGGATACCCTTCGCTGCGGACCAAAACGCGCTGCCCCGCTTGCAAAGTTGGTGCATCAGAAGACGATGGGTAATGCGTTCTTCGCCATTCAATTCCTTTCTGAACTGGCCGAAGAGCAGCTGTTGACGTTCGATCACGAGTCGGCGCGCTGGCGATGGGATCTCGAGCGTATTCACGCAAAAGCGTACACCGAGAACGTCGTGGATCTGATGCTCGGTAAGCTCATCCGCCTGCCCGAGGAAACGCAGGACGCGCTGCAACAGCTGGCCTGTTTCGGCAACATCGCCGGGACGGCGGAGCTTGCGATCGTGCTCGAAATTTCGCAGGAGCAGGTGCACGCGACCCTGTGGCCGGCGATCCGGCAGGAACTGATCGCGCGCCACGGAACAGCCTACCGCTTTCTCCACGATCGCGTTCAAGAGGCGGCCTACTTGCTGGTGCCAGAATCCTCGCGCGCTTCTGCCCATCTGCGGATCGGTAGGATGCTGGCGGCACACGTCCCTGCGCACAAACGCGAAGAGGCTATCTTCGACATCGTCAGCCAACTTAATCGAGGTGTCGCGCTAATTGCCTCCGGTCAGGAGCGTGAGCAGCTCGCAGAGCTGAATTTAGTGGCAGGGCAGCGTGCCAGGGCGTCGGCGGCCTACGCCTCGGCACTCACATATTTCACCGTCGGTGCTGCGCTGCTCGCGGAGCACTCTTGGCAAAGGCGCCACGAACTCGCGTTCGCACTGGAGACAAGCCGGGCCGAATGCGAATTCTTGGTAGGCCAGCTGGAAATTGCAGAGAGCCTCCTGTCCGTACTGTCGAAGCGCGCCTTGAACGCGCCCCAGCGAGCAACGGTCGCATGTTTGCGGGTCGATCTTTACTTGACGCTCGGTCAGCACGGGCGGGCAGTGCTCACAGGGCTCGAATATCTTCACGACGTCGGGATCGAGTGGTCGCAGCATCCGACGGACCAGGAAACATTAGCCGAATATCAGCGGATGTGGTCACAACTGCCCGACGCAATCGAGGATCTTGCTAGTTTGCCTGCAATGACAGATCAGACCACGCTTGCCACGCTTGCCGTCTTGACCCGGATTCTTCCGCCCGCAGGTTTCACGGACGCCAATTTATCCGCTTTGGTCATCTGCAGAGCTGTCACCATCAGCCTCGAATACGGCAACACTGATGCTTCTTGCGCCCATTACGCATGGCTAGGCCGAATCTTGGCCGGGCGCTTCGGTGACTACCAAGCAGCTGACAAATTTGGTCGTCTTGCTTGCGACCTGGTTGATCGCGGTGAGTTCTCCCGTTTTCGGGCTCCCGTCTATTTGGCCTTCGGGTGCAACGTCATCCCGTGGACGAAGCCCCTAAGAGGTGGCCGGGTTTTGATTCGGCGAGCGCTCGCAGCTGCGGTCAGCAGCGGCGATGTCATCTATGAGGCGTACAGCTTGCTTCATCTAACCTCAAATATGATCATGGCCGGAGATCCCCTGAAAGAGGTACAGAACGAGATAGAGAAAAGCCTCGCTACGATACGGAATAGAAAGGTTCAGTTTGCTGCTGATACCGTAGCCGCTCAGCTCGCAATCATTAGAAGCATGCGCGGCCTCACGCGCTCATTCGGTTGCTTCGATGACCAACAATTTGACGAGCTAGACGTCGAGCGATCGTTGGCACGCAGTCCGGAGCTGTCACCTAGCGAAACCGTCTACTGGATCCGTAAACTTCAGGCGCGATTTATAGCCGGCGATTATGCTGCGGCTGTTGATGCTCGCTCCAAGGCGAAGCCCAAATTATGGACCATGCCGACAGAGCCGTTGATCGCGGAGTTTCACTTCTATGGTGCGCTGTCTCACTCATGTTATTGCGACAAGCCAGGCGAAAGCGAACAACAGCAACATCGGGATATCATTGATGCCCATTACAGACAGCTGCAGATATGGGCGGCGAATTGCCCCGAAAATTTTGAGAATCGGGCTGCCTTGGTCGGCGCTGAAATTGCAAGGCGGGAATACCGCGATACAGACGCAATGCGACTGTATGAACACTCAATCCAGACCGCAGCACGTGACGGTTTCGCCCACCACGAGGCAATCGCTTGCGAACTTGCAGCGCGCTTTTATGCTGCGCGCGGTTTTGACAGAATCTCCCGGGTTTACCTGCAGGACGCGCGGCGCGGCTACCTTCGTTGGGGAGCAGATGGCAAAGTGCGTCAGCTCGACGAGCTGAATCCCCATCTCAACCATGAGGAGACCACTCCTGCCGCGAATGGAATGAGGATCGGAGCTCCGGCTGAGCATCTTGATCTCGCGACGGTTACAAAAGTGTCGCAGGCGATTTCCGGCGAGATGGTTCTTCAAAAACTAATCGACACGCTTATGCGGACTGCCATTGAGCAGGCCGGCGCCGAACGAGGTTTGTTAATTCTGCTGCATGGAGGCGAGCCGCGGATCGAGGCGGAAGCCGCAGCGGTAGCGGATGCGCTGCTTGTAAAGGTGAATGAACAGCCCGTAACTCCGATGGCACTTCCCGAGTCCGTGCTGCATTTCGTCCTACGTGTCCGCGAAAACGTCATTCTCGAAGATGCTGCCGCCGAGCCTTCATTTGCGGAAGATCCGTATATCCGCGAGCGCAAAGCGCGTTCTATTCTTTGCCTGCCACTGATCACGCAGGGCAAGCTGATCGGCGTACTTTATCTGGAGAATAATCTCGCCGCGCGCATATTCTCGGCTGCCCGCAACTCGGTGCTGAAAATGCTTGCCTCGCAAGCTGCAACTGCGCTGGAAAACAGCCGGTTGTACAGCGAAGTTCAGCAACGGGAGTCAAAAATTCGGCGCTTACTCGACGCTAACATCATCGGAATATTTATCATTCGCGAAGGAGGCGAGATCATCGAGGCAAATCAAACCTTCCTCACGATGGTTGGATACGACCGAGAGGATCTCGTCGCGGGGCGAGTGAACGGTCTCGACCTGACACCGCCAGAATGGCACGAGCGCACACTGGATGCTGGAACAGAAGCAAAACGGACCGGAGCCGTTCAGCAGTTCGAGAAAGAGTATGTCCGCAAGGATGGCAGCCGCGTGCCGGTGCTAATTGGCCTCGCCGTCTTCGATGCGCGAGACGACCAAGGTGTTGGCTTCGTCCTCGACCTGACAGAGCGAAAGAGAGCGGAAGCGGAAGCCCGTGAAAGCGAACGACGGTATCGCGAGACTCTGATGGGGCTGGCACACGCCAATCGGATCACGACAATGGGACAGCTGGCCGCCTCAATCGCCCATGAGGTCAACCAGCCGATTGCCGCGATCAGCAGTAATGCGGGGGCGGGGCTAAATTGGCTCGGTGCTCAGCCGCCAAATCTGGAAGAAGTTCGGCAGACCTTCGGTTTGATCGTCCGTGACAGTATGCGTGCAGGGAACGTGATCCGTCGGATCCGCGCTCTTATGAATAAGGCTCCTATGCAAACGGAGCTTCTCGCAATTGACGAATTGATCTTAGAGGTGCTGGCCCTAGTTCGCGCGGAACTTGCGAAAAATGATGTATGGGTGCAAACGCGACGGACTGAGGCGTTGCCGCTCGTCCGCGCAGATCGCGTCCAAGTCCGGCAGGTGATTCTCAATGTGATCACGAACGCCATCGAGGCCATGAGCGAGATCAACGAAGGTGACCGCGAGTTACTGATCAGTGCGCGGACAGATGACTCGAATAACGTAGTGGTCACTTTTCGGGATACGGGTCCAGGACTTGATCCGAACAGCGCTGACCGCGTGTTCGAGGCGTTTTACACCACCAAGTCCGAAGGGATGGGCATGGGGCTGGCCATTTGCCATTCTATTATTGAGGCGCACGGGGGCCGGATGTGGGCGGGCGCCAATGATCCTCGCGGGGCGGTCTTTCAGTTCAGCATGCCGGTTGCGCCGGAGGGCGTGGATTGGTCGGAACAGGTCGCTTCACTGTCTTAGGCTCGAGTTCGATATCGAGCAGGGCGCTCCGGGAGCCCCGATCATCGTGACACAAGCGAGCGGCGAGACCTCGAGGATTTGAGACATTCGCGTTTCTTACTGCCCATCGAGGAGTGTTGGAGCGAGTGACAGCAACCTCGATCCCGCGGTCTCGCAGATTTTCGCGAATAATCAGAAGATCTACAGTCTGACCGTAACGTCAGATTCAGGACGCTTTGAGGGCTTCCTGCAAGTCTCTTGAGACTTGCAGGGCGTCAAGCGGAATCAGACGAAAGCTGCACACACGCAGTGTTCGAGAGAATGACGGCAATCGCCCTCCAAAGCATCCTTGTTTGAGTCGGGAGAGCGACATGATTTACTTTATAATGCATGCAATCGTCGCCTGTGGCTGCGCAGAGTCTCGGTGTGGCTGATCAGCTAGAGCCAATCCCAAGTGCTAAAGTGGTTTAGGAAGGGTTGCTTTGATGACAGTGGAGCCGGCGCAGCCCCCTTGAATCCGATCTCAATGCAGAGCATTCCTGTCATGCGCCCCGAAGCAGGCCCCGGATTGCAACCGGTGTACCGCTCTTCTCCGGAGTTGGCCTCAGGGCCTCGCGCCGCTGCTGCCGCTCGCAATAGGCGACGCGCAAGCGATGGCGTCGTGTATGGTTTTCTGTGCTCTGTAAAAGCGCCTGACCCGAGCAGGAACCGACCGGCGTCGGCGCATCGCTGCGCAGAAGGAGAGCAGTCGAGGATATGGAGAAAATGCAGGTGATACCGCGTCGTTCACAATACGTCGTTCGAGTTCGTCATCCTTTCGCAATGAGGTGAGCCACACGACGGTCTTCGTCACGGTCGCTCTTCGATAACCCTTCGATGACGCCGGCGCGATCCGCCGCATTGCGGTTCTGGCTCATCTTCCGCGTGCCATCGAGCCGTGTAATTTGCAATCGCAGACCGACAATCCGCTTAAGCTCCGTTTTGATGAAATCGGCAGGGGCGTCAGACACCGCCCAGCGGTCTTTGCCCGAGCGCTCATGCACATCGGTCAGCCGCGTGACCACCTTTCGCAGCCGATCGGCATCATCGAAGAATTCGACCGGCCCGTAGGCATGCACAGCGACATAGTTCCACGTCGGTACGGCCTCGCCTCTCTCGTGCTTGGTCACGTACCAGGAGGGGCTGACATAGGCCTCCGCTCCAGCGAAAATGGCCATCGCCTCGCCAGTCGGTGTCAGCTTCCACTGCGGGTTCGCACGCGCCACGTGGGCGTAAATCGTGCCCTTGGAGCCTTCGCGCTCGTCGAGTACTACGGGCAGCATCGTTCCAACAAGCCCTTCGTGAGTAGCGGTAATCAGTGTCGCCGAGCGTGCCTGGCGCATTGTCCGATGAACGTCGGTGATATCGACAACTTGGAAGGAGGGCGGCGTGTACATCGACGAAGCTCCCCGGCAGCCCGACGGAAAGCCGGGCGACTCATCATTCGGACTGGGTACACCTCATGCTGGATCATAAAAAGGATCAGTTTTGGTGGGTGGTTTCAGTCCTCCGCGCGCGCTAGGCCCTGGGGGCGGTAAACCTATGACGCGTCAAAGGTGCAGGTGCACATCGGAGGGTGAGTTTGCACTCTGGTCAGCCGTTGCCTTCTATGCGCCCGCTTGCAGACGAATTCGGCTCTTCGCGGCGATGACTGCAGCACATGAGCAGCTTCACCTTAGGGCTGTGAGTGGGGACGACCAGAATTGCGGCTGAGCCCTGCTGCATCAGCTCGAAGCGCCGCGAGTCGCAGGTTGGCGGTGACTGGCTGTGCTAGATCCGCCCCTGGCACTGGACAGACAATCAAAAACAAGGAAATCGTAGCCATTCCGGCGGCGTGATGATTGCCGGTCATGAAATCGATAGGAGGCGTCCGTCCGTGTGATGGGTCTGGCACGCGACATACGGGGCCAATCTGGCCCATCTATATATCGCAGAAGAAGGGGCCCGACATCCGACGTGCAATCCAGGAAGACGAGGATCCCAGCCGCGCCGCCTATCTGTTTCCCGCGGATGGGAATTATGATGCATCACGCGTTCTGGTGCAGGTCGAGAATGCCGAAGAGCTCAAGCGCCTCCCGCCGGTCCAGCAAAACGTCAGGAGCGACCGCCCATCCTCCCAGGCCGGACGTGTTGCGCGCTACAGTATTCCGCTGACGGGGCCTCGAAGCATCGACCGCTGCTTTCATCGGCCGTGATTGGCTCTATGGCTACCCAGATCCATCACAGCTGGCGCGGAGCCTGCGGCTGCACACTTCGGCTGTTGCGTCGCATGGTTCCGATCTTCCGATCCTGCCTCATTGAGGACGATCTGATGGCGTTAACGCCGCATGCTGATGGCCTATTCCAGTTCAGCATTTCAGTTCGAGAGTTCAAGTCCTCGTGCGGATTTTCCGGGTAAGAGAGAGCATATGCCTATGAAGGACACGATGAGCACATCAAGCGGTCGTTGCGCGTGCTCGGCGGACTTGCTGTCGTCGTCTGCGTCTCTTCCGTGCTCGGATCGAACAATGTGCGATCGGAAGCCCTCAAGGGCTTTGGCTCTGCAGCGACGGGCGGCCTTGGAGGCGAGGTAGTTCAGGTCAGATCAACCAAAGCTCTGAAGTATGAGTTGTGTCGTTCGTACAGCTACGGGCACTGCAATGACAATAGTCCGCGCGAGATCCAGGTAGCCGGAACAATAGACTTTACCGGTACGGAAGGGCAAGGCGGGGGGCAGGGTTGCCAATACGGCCGTGCTTGTTCGGCACCTTACAAGAGTGAGTCCCTTCTCCTTATAGACGGCAACGATGCGCATTGCGATGGCAAGGAGAAGACATTGGTCGGCTTCGACAGGGCCGGCAAGCGCCCGCTAGAGATTGGCTCAAACAAGACGGTGATCGGCGTTCGCCCGATCGCTACAATCAAAGGGAAGGGCTACGCCTAAATGGGGTGAGCAACGTCGTTATTCGCAATCTGACCATCAGTGATATCAATCAAGGCGTGATATTTGCCGGCGATGCTATTGCAATTGCACGAGCCGACCTGGTTAGGATCGATCACAACCGATTTCACAATATCGGGCGGCAGATGATTGCCGGCGGTTTTGGCCCTACGACGAATATTACGATTTCCTGGAACGACTTCGATGGCAGCGATACCTATTCCTCCTATTGTAACGGGGAGCACCATTGGAATCTCCTGTTTCTTAGTGTCCCGCAGACGATCACCATCGCAAATAACTATTTCCATGAGATGTCAGGGCGGGCGCCGCACATTGACGGTGCGCAGGCTATTATTCATCTCCTTAGCAATTACTTCCGCAATACGAATGCGCAACAGAGCGGCGGATTCTTCCATGCAGTGGATGCTGGACCATCTGTGCAAGTACTGATCGAGGGCAACTACTTTGACAACATTGAACACCTATCAAGACTGGTAGTCGACATATCTTTGGCTTGTTGAGCAAACCAGCCGGACCGTGCAGAACATCTGCCTCGCCTTGCTCGGACGTCTGTGCATCGAGAACATCGCGATCCCAGTACCGCGGATCAATGGCTTTCGCCTGGATGAAGCCGTAGTTCATCGTTTGGAGCTCTTCCAAGGTCATCTATTCCTCTTCCATTTCCAGCCGATGGTGTTTCGGCAGTGATCACGGCCAGGGCAGGTCCCGGACACCTTGAGAGCCGGTGATGGCCCTTTCGCAGAGGCGGCTCGAGACTGGCCGACGTCCGCACTGTTAAGCGGAGGGCGCATACTGGACGAGAACAGCACGCACAGCTGGCTGCCCGGCGTTGCACGAGGACCGTATGGCCGTTCTCTTCGGGTGCCGAGCGGTACATTCCTTATCGATTATGTGCCCTATGCCTTCCGCCGCCGACCCGGGTGGCGTTGGCAAGAGGGTGGGAGGTGGCATCGAGTTCCTGGAAATCTGTTCGACTCAAATCCGATCCTGTACCTGACGGACGTTCACAGCTCCGTTTTCCGACTGGCATGGTGCTTGCTCGAGAGTACCCGTAGCGCGAGGCTCGCCTACGAAACCGAGTCACACGCGCCCTTGCCCGCTTGAAGAATCCGCAAAGCTTGGAAAAATTCGCAATGAAACAAACGGCTTCGACCGAGAGTGTCATTCCACTGACCGACGTCGTCAAGCGCGCAGCGCGCATCGGTCTTGAAATCAGAAATATCACGCTCTCGGGTGATTTACCGAGCCAAACTATCGCTGGGATCAACAGCTTGCTGCTCGAACACAAGGTGATCTTCTTCCGTGATCAGGGGCATCTTGATGACGCGGAGCAGGAGCGCTTTGCTGCTTGTTTGGGAAGGCTGGTGCCGCATCCGACGCTCGGTACGATCAATAGAACGACCTCGATCATCGAGCTTGATTCCGCGCGCGGAGGTAGCCGGGCTGATGTATGGCACGCCGATGGAACCTTTCTCGCGGCGTATCCTAGACTTGCGGTGCTGCGAGCCATTGTGGTCCCATCGTCCGGTGGCGATACGATTTGGTCGAACGCTGTGGCCGCCTATCTGGATCTGCCGCGGCCGCTCCAACGGCTTGCCGACGAACTCTGGACCGTTCACAGCAACGCCTTCGACTACGCCGGGACCTGCCGTGTTCGCGAAATCGACCAGAAGCATTTTGATGAGGTCTTTACCAAAACGATCTATGAGACGGAGCACCCGGTGGTCCGTGTACATCCCGAGACCAGCGAGCGCGCGCTGGTGCTCGGCGATCTGGTGCAAAGGTTTATTGATATCCCAAAACGCGACGGTCAGAAGCTGTTTGATCTATTCCAGTCTCATATCACGGCACCCGAAAACACCGTACGCTGGAGCTGGAAAGAAGGCGATGTCGCGATCTGGGATAACCGCGCAACGCAGCATTATGCGGTCAACGATTACGGTGACCAGCATCGCGTCGTTCATCGTGCCACAATCGATGGTGACGCGCCCGTCAGCGTCGACGGTCGATGCAGTGTAACGCGCCTCAAGACGACGAAGCACCCGTCCACGAAGGTTGGCTAGCAAGGCTCGGCAAATCCACCGATCATGCACTGCTCTTATCGCATGTTCGCGCGAATAGATGTTTGAGAAGAGAAGTGAACCCAGCAGAACGCCACGCGCAATTGGGTGGGAGGGCTAACGCGCCGCAGACTCGGGAGGCGACCTCCTTGCTGGAGTAAGATGCTAAAGCTCGTCTCGACCGACGAAAATGAGTCAGCATTCGAGTGGCGCAAGTCATCCGGCCGCGTTCGGTCGATTTGCCGCCGAAGGGGGGGCACATCTCGGCCGACCTCGCGCATCGCGTTTCGGCCAGCGCCACGACCGTCGGACAGATATAGCGATTGCCGTGGTTGGGTAGCTTTGGCAGCTGTGTCGCGGTTCCGCTTACCACACCTGTTCGGCGTGAACTAAGCTCCGAGGGCACGATTTCGGCTTGTCATGGGGAGCTCGGACGCGAGTCTGACGAACTGCACCAGCAATCATTCAAAAGCAATGTCGCTGCCGCAAGCTCAGCACTCAATTGAACAAATGAGCATCGGAGATCATTCCGCGGCCGGAGGGTATAGCTCTTGCGCAAGTACGATGTCGGCCTATCGCCCGTAGACCGAAGCAGCAGGCTCTAACCTACCATTCCCAACAGCATGCTACGTTGGATATCACGGCTCAATTAGGGGGTACCCGGCTTCGCGTCAGGAGCACAGCGGATACCAAAATCGCCGTGATGGGTGGCCCACACCGTTGAAAAGGGCGAGTGGGGATATCGACTACATGACGGTCCGCGCAGTCCTGAGAGCCTAAAAGAATATCGACGTAGATACCAATATATTCAGGGCGTGTCCTGTTTGCGGCGTGTAGGTAATGCTTGTCGGGTGATTGATGTACGTCAGTCCTACGGTTGTATATATCCCGGGCGCCAGATGCGCCGTATACAGTCCCGAAATTGCTGTGCTGTCCCGGTGCGCCAGCTGCTCTTTCCCCAATGCAGCGTCCACCGCGAAATGGCTCCAGATGGTGTTGTTGACAACAAGACTCATCTGATCAGTGGGCCGGCTGTCAAACAGGCCCTTCGCATACAGGCGAAGCTCGTAGTACTGGCTAGCCCTATTTAGGTCAGGCGGAGCGTACATCGCAGAGAACCCGCCATAGATTCCGCGAGATGCCGAGCCATGGACGGCAGACTGCCAGAATTGCCTATCCGCAGCTACATAGTAGACGCTGTTCGCCTTGGCTGTCGGTTGCGTCGGATGCTGTAGGTCCGTGTAGCTGCTGTTGTTAAAGCCCGCGCCAGCCCGCAGCCAAGTCTCGGGTACCCCGGGAGCAGGCTTGTTCTTATAGCAAACTTCATCAAGTAAAAGAATGCTCGCGTCGCGCGTGCTCCAGTTCAAGCCGGTGGGGTTTTCGCTTACATGCGTATATTGACCGGCTGGACTGAGCGAGCGCTGGATTGAGAGCTTGTTATATAAGCGATCGTCAAAATTGTACTTCAGATTAAGAGCCGGCGTTGGCGCCCAATTGTTGCTCATGCCTGCTTGGAACAGCATCTTCGACGAGGGGCCAAACACTTTTTCTCCGGCACCCGCAAACTCATGTTGGTTCCTGAGGTAACCCACTTTGAGTTCGATCTTCCTTTCAAACAACGTTTGATAGTAGGAAACCGCACTGATTCCCAGTCGGTCTGGCCCGGCGCTCTTCCATGTCCAATATTGATGCTCTGCTCCCACGACGATCTGACCGTCGGGAATCCCAAACCGAGCGAGGTCATAGGTGACGATCATAGAGTTGACCGTACTAAATGTCGGATTCTGGCCGACATATTGTTGATTGGCGATGGTGCTTCTGGCGGCATTACCGAGTTGATTGTTGACAAACGTGTTTAGGGTCCAGCCAGCGAATCCAATCCCGAGATCCGAAAGCTCGGATCTGACAGAAGCTGTATCCTGATCTATGGTGTCCGCAGGACCAGGCCCAGTGAACGCCGCACCTTTTTCGCGGAGCTTCTCGAATTTTGCGAATGGGTCAATCTGCTTTTGACTTCTTCTCTTGGCCGTGACCTCCGCACTGTCGCGCGTTGTGGTAGACGGAGCTGCTTTTGGCAGCGAGTTCCCAGAAAGGCGCGCTGCTCCTTTGGGCCGGCCGCTTCGGAAGGTTACAGCCGGATTCGAGATTGTTTGGCTTCTTGCTTCGGCGAGCTCATCGGGGCTGTGACTTCTAGGGCTAGAGATATCACGAGATTCTGCTTCCGCCGAACTGCAGGCGAGACTAGCTATCAGGGAAAGGAGGATACGCCCTCTTGACTTCGCACTTGGTCGAGAGATGAAAGCAACTTCGCCAGCCGAGTATGTCCGCATGGATACTGGCGCTATACCGCAACAATGCATCGTGATTTCCACGTCCGTCGATTTGAATAAGGTGCACGTCCACCTGACGGCCCTAGACCGGTTCGGGATCCTAGTGCTCAAGGCGGATTAGGTGACGCTTGAGGCCAGCCGGCATCTCTATGCCAACGACACCCGCTCAGCCTTCCGCGCTATCACCACTGCTGGCGCAGCTTGGCCAACGTGGTGGTACCCAGCGCGGCGCAACCCAGCCGCTCGATCGCTAATCGAGTGCAAGCATCTGCTGCACCGTGTCGAGACGGGGAGTGGCCTGCTCGATGTGACGTTCGCTGGCAAGAGATTGGCGGCCAGCGCCGAAGCCCAGGGATTCTCGCGACAAATCCGCTGCCACGAGGATGTTCTTCAACAGAGAGCCGCGCTAGCTGAGCTCGCATAAGAACACGCCGGACCCTAGAAACGCCCGCAGCTCGGTCCATGGGATGAAGCACAGGCGGGCAGAAGGGGCTAACATCTTTTGACGCGCGTAAGCTCGCTGAGGCCGGCACGAGGTCTTGATTGGCTCTCATGGGAAGATGGAGAGCGCGATTGGAGGCGTTTTGATAGCTGCGGGACCAGACAGAACATCCATCAGCTCGATTGGAGTTACCGGATCTATATCGCATCGCGACTTCGTCCTTGATGTGGCCCGAGCGAGTTTCACCGGCACTGACTGGCATGTGTCCGTCATCTCCATCAATTGCTAGGTTTGGTAGGTTGACCGGGCGCGGGACGTCGGCCTCGCTGTGCGAATCTGTCGTGCCGCTCGGCGCGAGACCGTCCCGGCGTTCGGGACGAACTCCGGTATGGCAGCGTCGAGGGGTGCTATTCGGGAAGGTCGCTTCGATTCCGGTTGCGCGAGGCTCTTACGGGAAACTTGTTTCGATCCCGCGGGATCCGGTTCTAACTGTAGTGCTCGATTATCGTTGGCGCCGTGTCGCGCCGGCGCCGGTCCTTTTGTGCTCTTTGGTCTAGCTCATCGCGTCGACCAGCTGCTGCTCTGGATTGCACGCAGCGATCCGTAGCGATCCTGGTCGAGCGGCGACCATGCACATCAATAGGATCCGTCGTGCATCACCACGAAGCGCTCCTCTTTGCTGGGAGTTCGTATCCAGCGTAGACCGCAGGCTGATTGCGGTATCCCGGGCTGCCAGCGCTTGAGGAGGTCGAAATATCCTCGTACATCCGGACGAGCTCGATCAGGTTTTAGATACCGAAGTCGCTGAACGCCTACATCTCATCTTCTCCGACGCGGTAGACCCAAATGAAGCCGTCCTCGATCGCCATTTTGTTGGCGACGTCCCGCAGCCAGTCGTCGTCCTGGTCGAGGTCCGCGGCCACACGGGCAATGGTGGTGATGTGATGAACTTTGTCGGTCACGCCGCTTGAGCGGACTGCGTTGCAGTCGGGGGCGTCCAATTGCCGGCAGCAACTCGCCTAGCCGACTTCGCGGCTAGGGCCGGGTCGGCTCTCGTCGCGCAGCTGCGGACGGCGTCCTTTACGAATTTGGCGCTGTACGTGAGTGCACCAGGTGAGCGAAAATCGTTACCCGGGCTTCTGGGCGCGTAACGGAAGGTAATGCATTCATACGATCAGCGCTCCTTGGCTGGTCTTGTCAGAGCGGCGCGCCAAGATAAGCATCGAATGCGGCGGCCACGGCGCGAGTTAGAAAACGATGCTCCTGCCTCACGCGGATGAATCCCTTTTCCACCTCCACGATCCCATCCTCGGCGAGCATTGCCAAGCGTTCGGGTGAACCGAGGAACGGGACCGGGTCAAATCCATGAGCAATGCAAATTGCCGGCACGTCGACCTCGAAATCGCACATCAGCCGCTCGATGATTGCGGCCCGGACGCGGTCTTCGAGGCTGAGACAGTAGCCCTTTGACGTCGCCAGACGGCCGGCTTTGATTTGGCCGCTGTAAGAACCCGCTGCAACTTCATTCTGGACGTAACCATCGCCAACTCGGCCGATGGCCGACGGGCCGAAACCGATGACTTTATGGCAGGTGTTGGCCGAGTAACCCAGTGAGTTCCGCCGCAGGCGACCGGCTTTCTGCGCCAGCGCGAGCTCATCGTCCGGCAAGGCGAAATGGTCAAGTCCGATTTGGCGGTAGCCCGCAGCAATCAGTGTATTGGCCATTGCCGCGGCCTGTTCTGCACGGGCAGGGCTGTCTGGCAGCGCTGCCTCGTCGATCAGGCGCTGATTCTTCTTAAAGGAAGGAACGTGCGCGTAGCCGAATACCGCAAGCCGGTCTGGTCGCATGGCCACCGCCGTAGTCGCGGTCTGAACGCAGGACTGCACCGTCTGATTTGGCAGACCGTAGATGAGGTCGAAGTTGATGCGCATTACTCCATGCTGCCGCAGCATTTCGACAGCGCGCTCTGTTTGTGCCTCACTCTGAACGCGGTTAATGGCCTTTTGAACAATTGGATCGAAGCTCTGGACGCCCAGGCTCGCGCGGTTCACGCCGGCAGCCGCTAACGCTTCGGATGTGGCGAGCGTGAACGTGCGCGGGTCGATCTCAACAGCGATGGCGGCCGTTTTCGAAACCGCAAAGCGGCGGCGCAGAAGTTCCATCAGTGCCCCGAACTGCGCGGGCTCGATGAGGGTCGGCGTTCCACCGCCGAAGTGCACGTCGCTCACAGGCAGCCGTTGCGGCACCTGCGCGGCGACCAACTCGATCTCCTTACGAAGAACCGCCAAATATTCTAGGATGGGTGAATCCCGGCGAGTGATGCTTCGAGCGAAGCCGCAATACCAGCAAATCGATCGACAGAACGGAACGTGGAAATAGAGCGACACGGACTCATTAACCGGCAGGCGCTGCAGCCATTTCTCAGAGGCTTCGGCGCCGACCACCGTGGAGAACTGGGCTACAGTTGGATAGATGGTGTACCAAGGAAGGCGAGCATCGCAATACTTTTCCAGGACCGAGGTCTGCAACGATTGTTATCCTATGTTTACGAAGTTTGTGGTCGCAAGCGAAGTCTTTTGCATTCCTTTTTGCCGACAGTAGTCCGGAATGTCGCTAGACAATTGGAAGCTTGCGTGACGGCCGATCTGCTGACGAAACGCGGTGTGGGATAGCAAGCCGTTCCTCTCGAAGACAGAGAACAACTGCTGCAGGCGAGATACTCGAATCAACACGGCCACGGCGGGGCCCAGATTCAACTCCGCTTCGCTAATCTCCGACGTTCGCCAACGAGACATCCACCGGGGCTGTTGACGCTGCTAGAGCTCGAACTGCTCCACGACCTGACTCGTGCGAGGTTCATCGATCAAAATTGATACGTCGCCTCGCAATCTTCATCAACTTACAAGGTTTGGTAGTTGACTTCTGCCTGGCGTATTCCCCATCCACCCAGGGATCCTGCGCCGCCTCGGGGACATCCCGGTACATAGTCGAACTTCACCAATGCGAGGATCGTCGGTGTCGCGCGGCGCCACGGCTGTTGGCGTGAGTGTGTTCTCGCAGTTGGTATGGAAAAAGTAATGAGCCGGGTAGGCGAGCGAGAAGTGATCGATGCAATTGAACAGCCGTTTCAGACTTGCCACCGGTTTTGCACAGATCGTCAAGGCACCTATGGTGGGTGGTGGTCGTCTTCGCGTGTCTGGGCACTGCAGGAGTCTATTTTTGACCGACGTCAGACAATATGTCGAGAGCTCGGCGGTCCGTGAAGTTGCTCCAAGGCTGAGCTTGTCACCGACGCCGGGGCGGTACCTGTCGGAGGTTCCATCGGGACAGGCTCACGGTCAAGCGGCTTCACCCGAGCTCGCGTCCTCGTCGGGCACGGAGTGTGCAGAAACTTCCAAACACGGCGCAACCAGGACGTCGGGCCCCGAAGACGCATAGCCGAAAACGAGGCTCAAGAACCAGAACGCATTCTTCTTCTAATTCAGTGCATCCAGCCTCTTGAGATTGGATGACTTGACCTACGATCGAGCCTCCGCCGCGAACATTCTACTCGACGCCACTGTTCGTCCCATAGCCACAAAGCGCGCAAACCAACAAGCAAATCGTCCGGATGGACCAAAGTACGGCGCATAGCCCGGGAGATCGCGGCGCGCCTGATAGTTCTACGCGGTATTCCTGACTGCCTCAGCTAGCATCGCGTAAAGCTGCCGCTTGCTCATTTCCTGAGGCTGGCTATCTAGCGCCTTTTGCGACAGCTTCTTTCCGACGCAATCGCGACCAGCCGCCATCGCCGTCGGCCCTCGCTTCGGGGCGGGTCTAATCTTGGGTTTTGCTGTTGGTGGCTTGTGACCTCGAGTGAGGCCCAACCGAGCTAGCCTGCCGCAAACTGCGTTGCGACTGCACTCGAGATGACGCGCGATCTGCGCGGCACTCTGTCCCGCGGCCCAGAGCTTTTCCAGCTGTGCCAATTCTCTTTTATTCCAGCGCATGGACGCTACTTTAGTGCCAGTTGTGACGTCAGGTTAGTTTACTCTTCGTCCGGCTCGCGCACGATCGCCGGTTTGGTCTCCTGTTCATTCATTCTACGAAAGCCCGCATCGCGAGTGAAGGAAACGAGTGTCCTTGGCAAACCGCGCTCTCTTCTTAGTCCCTACCGTGATTAGGGTCCCATCTGCTCGCGCAATATAAGTAGTCGAGTGGCAACCGGGCGTGCCGCTGGGTGCCATCGCGGCGAGTGCTTGCGCCTGATGTTGACTACCACAAAAGCGAGTTCGCGCGCCTCCCCAATCTTGATAGGGGAGCTTCGCTCGCCTTTCCACTATTCTTTATCGACGGGGGCCGAACCAAGTTCCCAAGTAACTTCGGCCGTAAGATAATTTCAGAGTTCTGACGATTGTGCGAGCTCTCGCGAAGCCGAGCCATGGACATGCGTCACACATTGTTACTGTAGGGCCCAGCTCGTTGTGTTTCGACCGAGCTTCCATGCGAGTGCAAATAGCGCATGAGCCGAGCTTTCAAAATTGCACGCCAATGTCCGCGAGACAATCATGACAGACTTATCGGCAGAGAACGCTTGCGAGGAGGCTGACATCCCGCTGAGCCGCCTTGATGTAAGCGAGCCCAAGCGCTTTGAAGATGATACCGTTTGGTCTTGTTTCGAGCGGCTGCGAAGGGAAGATCCCGTCCATTATTGCGAAGACAGCCCGTACGGTCCATATTGGTCGATAACGAAATACCGCGACATCGTAGCCGTGGATTCAAATCACACAATATTCTCGTCAGAGCGAAGCGTCACAATTGTGGACCCGCCGCAGAAGTATTGGAGTCCCAGTTTTATTAAGATGAGTCCTCCTGTCCATGCTCAGCAGCGTAAGACTGTCAGTCCGATCGCGGCATCGGAGAACCTGGCGAAGCTTGAAGGCTTGATCCGCTCGCGGGTTCAGAAGATCTTGGACGGTTTGCCGCGCAATGATACCTTCAACTGGGTCGATAGAGTCTCCATCGAGTTGACGACCCAAATGCTGGCCACGCTGTTCGACTTTCCATTTCAAGATCGACGGCTGCTGACCTACTGGTCGGACGTAGCCGCCTTGAGTCCACAAATGGGCCACCAGATCGACAGCTGGGAAAAGCGAAAGGCGGTGCTGTCCGAGTGCTTGGACTATTTCACACGGCTTTGGAGCGAACGGGCAAAATCCGAGCCGCGCGCTGACCTAATCTCTATGATGGCGCATTCACCGGCGACCCGAAACATGGAGCCATGTGAGTTCCTGGGCAACCTCATTCTGCTGATTGTTGGAGGTAACGATACTACGCGCAACTCAATTACGGGTGGCGTCTTGTTCATGAGTCAAAATCCGTCCCAACTGCGAAAACTCCGCGATGATGCTTCGCTAGTGCCGGGGGCGGTATCCGAGATTATACGATACCAAACGCCTATCGCGCATATGCGCCGGACCGCTGTGGACGATTTCACGATAGGGCACAAGCAAATCAGGCGAGGCGATAAAGTTGTGATGTGGTACATCTCTGGCAACCGAGACGACGACGCTATTGCTAGCCCCAACAGCT
Source organism: Bradyrhizobium sp. 179 (assembly GCF_023073535.1). Taxonomy (NCBI): domain Bacteria; kingdom Pseudomonadati; phylum Pseudomonadota; class Alphaproteobacteria; order Hyphomicrobiales; family Nitrobacteraceae; genus Bradyrhizobium; species Bradyrhizobium sp. 179. The sequence continues at coordinate 75,216 of NZ_JADPJR010000102.1, forward strand.
TCATCATCGATCGAGAACATGTACGGCAACATCTCTCTTTTGGCTTTGGGATTCATCGTTGCATGGGTAGGCATCTTGCAGAGCTGCAGCTGAAAGTCCTGTGGCAGGAGATGCTGAAGCGATCTCTGGAGGTAAAGGTGGTCGGCGAACCGGAGCGAGTTCAATCCAATTTTGTGCACGGTTATTCCGCACTGCCGGTGCAGATTCCAGGTTAGTCTCGGTTGCGAGCGACATTCAACACTGGTTATATCGTGCAGAACCAGTTAGGACCTCGTGGAGACCAGTTGTCTCGGTAAGTTCACCGGGGTTGCCTTGCGGGCTTCTGGGTGTTTTGACGATTGCCGGCAGGGCCACAGCGTCGCTATCCCGCCGAAGACCTGGCCGGGCGGTTGCGATATTCATCGCGCCACCCCCTGGTGCCACCTCCGACGGCCTCGCTTTCTGTGTCCTGGTTGTGCTCCGCCGAGCGGCCCTCTCGCCTTGTTCTGGGCGAAACGGTCGCTCGCGTTCACCTTGGAGGGATGGTGAGCGGATCGGCTCTCTCCGAGAAGCCCCAAGTGGCGGACCGATCCGTAATGGCTTTGTTTCCATGGGCGATCGCCTGCCGGAACTTTCCGCCCCGGTCGCTTGGCTTCAAAAAGCGCGTCCCACCCGACAGTTCTGTCATGCGATATCCCCTCGACATGCCTGAGCGGGGCAAGGCCTTTTTGGCGGTAGGCTGATCGCGCTTAAGCGGCGTGAGCGGCGCTCTGAGGCTGTTCGATGCCCAGATTGACGACCGGGTGCTGATGGAAGCTTGCCGTGAGGCCGCGTCGTGGAACCGACTCTTGAGGATCGCCGTCAACGTCTCGGCCGCGCAATTCCGCAGAGAGAACCTCGATGCGCAAGTCCGAAAGGCGCTGGGCGAAAGCGGGCTGTCGCTGGCCGGCCTCGAGCTCGAGATCACCGAAGGCGTGCTGATCGAGGATGTCTTGCGCGCGAAGAAGACGATGCAATCGCTCAAGAGCCTCGGCATCCTGATCGCGCTGGACGACTTCGGGACCGGGTATTCCTCGTTGTCCTACCATCGAGGCCTTCCCTCTCGACCGGATCAAGATCTATCGGGCATCCGTTGCCTCGCTTGGACAGAACGAGCGATCGTTGGCCATCGTTCGCGCTGTCATCGGCTCGCTCAGGGTCTTGGCGTGCCGGTGCTTGCTGAAGGGATCGAAACGAAGGTCCAAATGTCGCTCCTTGTCCAGGAGGGCTCTGATGAGATGCAAGGCTACTTGATCGGACGCCCGTAGCGTCTTGCGGCGGAAAGTCGGTCCAAGCCGAGGGTCCCATCTGTCGTCCAGTCGGCCTCATAGGGGAGATTGCGGCGGGCTCGACAAAGTTGTCTTCAGGATTCGGCATTGAAGGACCCGGACTGAGATCCAGACCAGCGTCACTGGTGCGAGAGCTGCCAGCAGGCCCAGTACCGCGAAAATCAGGATGATCTAGAGGACGTCAACATCCGCGCCGCATTCGCCTGCGCGCACCGTAACGTCAGGCCGGCTGCTAGGCCACAACCTGATGGGAGAGGTCGAACCGGTTTGGTCGTTTTGGGCTTCAACTCCGCCGCAGCAGTTGGCACACGTTTTGGCAACTCTGATCCTCTTGGCCGGAAACGCAGCCCGCGGCTTGATTGCGGCAAGAAAGGCCCGCCGAAAATGCGTTCGGCGGGCCAAGTCGGAGAGGAGAAACGCGGCCGGGTGAAAGCGATCAGGCATCGAGATTGTGCAGGCGCTGGCGGTTGCGCAGTACGATCTGGCGGGCGCCGGAGAAGCCGAGTATGCGCTTTGCGTGAAGCTGCGAGAGCGCGCGCGACACGGTCTCGAGCGTGAGGCCGAGATAGTCGCCGATATCGCGCCGACACATCGGCAGTGCCATCATGCCGGCGACGGCGAGGCGGCGATCCATTTCGAGCAGGAAGGTTGCAACACGCTCCATCGCCGTCTTGCGCCCCAGCAGCAACATGTGATCTTCGGCGTGACGCAGCTCGCCCGCCGTCATGACCCAGAGCTTGCGCGCGACCTGTACGTCGGTGCTGGCGGACCTTTCGAGGCTGGCTCGCTCCACGAGGCGTACGCTGGTAGCGATAATCGCTTCGGCCGCAAGGCGATGCGTCTGGCCGGGTTCGAGGCCGAACACGTCACCGGGAAGATGGAACGCGCCGATCTGACGGCGGCCGTCGGAGAGCAGCTTGTAGCTGCGCACCGCGCCGGAGACGACCTGATAGACATATTCGGCGGGCTCATCCCCGCCATAGATCTCCTCGTCCTTGCGATAAGAGAACTCGGTGGCAACGAGGCCGGCATGTCCGGCGATCGCGCCGAATTGTTCGGAAACGGAACGCGCGGGAGCGATCTTACCGCCGATTTGCGTCTTAATCGCCTGGGTCTTGAGCGTCTGGGTCAGCATCTGCGCCATCTCCGTTGTGATGGTGCATTGGTACGCGGGATCGCGCGATCCGGAAATTTCGAGCGATATCTTAAGGAGGTTTACCTACGGAGAATCCCGTAGGTCAGTGGCCGCGCCTGTCCTGGATGGCGTGGCGGATGCATTTCGCCAGGTTTTCATCGAGGAGCGGCTTCAAAATCACGTCCGTGATCCCTGCCGCCGCTGCCTTTACCGAGATATTTCCGTCGGGATAGCCGGTGATCAGGATCACGGGCCTGTCGGCGTCGGATTGGCGCAGCCGCCAGGCCAACTCGATGCCATTGATGTCAGGCATCTTATAGTCGATCACGTAGCAGTCCGCGCCGGGCGGGGTCGTCGCATTGAGCAGCGCCGGAGCGCTCCTGAAGGTCCGCACGGCAAAGCCCTCGGTTTCCAGCAGGAAGCGCAGGGATCCCAGCACAGCGGCATCGTCGTCGACCACGTAGACGGTGGGCTTTGCCGATGCGCCTGGGGGCCGCTGATGGGGCGAGCCGATCTCGATCATGCCTGCGTGGCTACCACAGGCCCGCACACGTGCCTTGACCTGCCTCAATCCTTCAGCATGCCGGCGCGCATCGCCAGCCGGACCAGTTCCGAGAGGCTGTTGGCCTGCATCTTGGTCATCACATTGGCCCGGTAGACCTCGATCGTGCGCGGGCTGATGTCGTATTCGCGGGCGATCAGCTTATTGGAGAGACCTGCGATCAGCCCCTCCATGATCTGGTGCTCGCGCGGGCTCAACGAGGCCACACGGGCGGCCATATCCTGCGCGATAGCCTCGTTCTTGGCGACCGGTTCGGCCCGGCGGATCGCGGCCTCGATCATGGTGACGAGGCGGTCGTCCTCGAACGGCTTTTCCAGGAAGTCGACCGCACCAAGCTTCATCGCTTCGACTGCGAGCGGCACGTCGCCGTGACCGGTCATGATCACGATCGGGAACGGACTGTGCTGCGCCTTCATGCACTTGAGAAGCTCGATTCCGTCAACGCCCGGCATGCGGATGTCCGAGACCACGCAGCCGAAGGCGAGGCCGGGCAGGCCGCCGAGGAAGCCTTGCGCATTGTCGAATAGGGTGACGCCGAAGCCGCAGGAATCCAGCAGGAAGTTCAGCGAGTCCCGCATCGCCGCGTCGTCGTCGATGACGTAGACATGTCCCTTGGTTGTCATGAATCAGTTCTCGTCGGCTGCCGGGAGGGTGAAGCGGAATGTTGCGCCACCCGATGCGTTGCTCTCGGCCCACATGCGGCCGCCGTGAGCCTCGATGATGGAGCGGCTGATGGACAGTCCCACGCCCATGCCGGTCTCCTTGGTGGTGAAGAAGGTCTGAAACAGGTTTGAAATGACGTCGCCCTGGAAGCCGGACCCGCTGTCGGACACCTCCACTTCGATCACATCATCGGCGATGCGGCTGTTGGCAATAACGAGCTCGCGCCGCGGCGACTGCGCCATCGCTTCCAGCGCATTGCGAAACAGATTGACCAGGACTTGCTGGATCTGCACCCGGTCGGCGAGGACGAGATCGGCGTCCGGATCGAGATTGAAGCGGAGCTGCACGTTCTGCTCGCGGGCGCCGGCAAGCCCAAGCGCGCCGGCTTCCTCGATCAGCTTGGACAGGCTCTCGACCCGCTTCTCGGACTCGCCGCGAGACACGAAGTCGCGTAAGCGCCGGATGATCTGGCCGGCGCGCAACGCCTGTTCGGCGGCGCGGTCCAGCGCGCTTTCGATCTTCCGTGTGTTCGGATCGCTGCTGCCGGCGAGCAGCCGTCGCGAGCCCTTCATATAATTGCTGATCGCCGCCAGCGGCTGGTTGAGCTCGTGGGCGAGCGCAGAGGCCATCTCGCCCATCGCGGTCAGCCGCGAGACATGGACGAGCTCGGACTGCAATTCCTGGAGCCGCGCCTGGGTCTGTTGATGCTCGGTGAGGTCGCGGATGAATCCGGTGAAATAAGGCTCGGCGCCCGACTGCATCTCGCCGATCGCCAGATGCATCGGAAAGGTGGTTCCGTCGCGGCGCTTGCCTGTCACGATACGCCCGATGCCGATGATATGCGGATCTCCGGTGGTGCGGTAGCGCGCGATGTAGCCGTCGTGGCGGGTGCAGTCGGGCTCAGGCATCAGGATGCTGACGTTCTGGCCGATGGCCTCCTGCTCGGGCCAGCCGAACAGGCGCTCGGCCGCCGTGCTGAAGAGCTGGATGATGCCGTGGCCGTCGATGACGATCATTGCATCGGGAATGGTCTGGAGGATCGACTGGAGGTGAGTCTCGCGGGTGCGCAGTGCCTCCTCAACCTGTTTCTCCTCGTTGACGTCGAGAAAGATGCCGCTGAGATGGCGGGCGGCACCGGCGTCGTCCCGGATGAGACCTGCCCGGGCGCGAATCCAGCGCCCCAGGCCTGAGGCATTGGCAACTCTGAAGGATACGTCGAAGCCGCCGCCGTGGTCGACGACATGCTCGATCGCGCTCTCCAGGCGCGCGCGGTCCGCGGGACCGAGGCGCGAGAGAAGGAGTTCATAGCTCGCCGGTTGATTCCGTTCGATGCCGAGCAGCATTCTCGCGGTTTCCGACCACTCCAGCTCGCGCATCCTGAGATCGAGATCCCAGGTGCCGACGCCAAAGCCTTCGATCCGGACGCCGAAATGCTCGCCGCGAGCGTCCTCTGGCGGATGCGTTACGCGGCTCAGCGACAAGCTATTGCTCCCATTCTCCCGCGGAGGGGTCCCGTGGCGGCAATTTCGCCCAAGGCCGGACCGGAGGCAAGTTCGGATGTCTGATCGGCGGATTTCTCCCAACTGGGCGCCGAAAATTGATCTACCTCATCCTGCCTTGCGTCGGCGCGGCTAGATTTCCACAGCAACGTACTGCCCGGAGGCTCCCGATGACATATCCGACCGTGGTGGTCAGCCTGGCGCTCGATCAGCCCAACGAGGCACGTCTTCAGGTCGCGGGCGAACTCGCCGAGCGGTTCGAGGCGACCATTGTCGGCGTTGCCGCGGCGCAGTTCGCTCCGCCGCTCTATTTCGCAGATGGCGCCGAGGCCCTAGGCTGATCGATCGGGAGCAGGCTTCCGTCAGGAACGCCTTGCCGAGCTGGAGGCGCAATCCGCGCCGCGACGAAGGCGCGCGGCGGACACTCGGAATGGCGCAGCGCCCTGGATTTTCCCAGGCGGTTTGTCCTGGCGCAGGTGCGGTGCGCCGACATCGTCGTCAGCGGCGGATATAGCCCGCTTTCTCCGATGCCTTTTCGCTTGCAAGCCTGAAGGATCTGGTAATGCAGGCTGGCCGGCCGCTCCTGATGATAACCGACGGAGTCAACTGGCTCGATGTGCGTAGCGTGCTCATAGTCTGGAAGGACACGCCCGAGGCACGGCGGGCGGTTGTCGATGCATTGCCGAGGCTGCGCAACGCGAAGGACATAACCATCGTCGAGCTTTCGGAATACGCTGGCGACGGCTCGGCCGCGATGGGGCGCGTCACGGACGTTGCCACATGGCTCGCTCGCCACGGCCTCGCTGCGATCGCGCGCATCCCGGAAGCCACGAGAAACCAAACCGCCGCCGAGCAATTAGAGAAGATCGCCTATAACATCGGCGCCGGCTTGATCGTCGCCGGCGCCTACGGTCATTCGCGCTTCCGCGAGCTGATCCTCGGCGGCGCCACGCATCATCTGATGACGCAATCGGCCCGCTGCATGTTCCTGTCGCACCGACCGCCGGCGAACCCAGACCAATCCAGGAGGACGCGCCGTGTACAAGTCTCTTGAACAGACCGTCGGCGGCTACATGACACGCAACGTACGGACGGCTCAGTGCGATCTCGACCTGCTCGAACTCAGCGAGATGTTCGAGCGCGACGATTTCAACTCCTATCCAGTCGAGGATGACGGGCAGGTGGTCGGCATCGTCACCAAATTCGACATCCTGAAGTGTTTCGCCTTCACGCCGAGCCAGATGCTGCCGCGCTATCCCGACCTGATGAGCCGCAAGATCGGCGACGTCATGACGCCCGAGTTCATCTATGTCAGCCCCGACACAACGCTGACGCGCGTGCTCCAGATCATGGTCGAGCATCGCATCAGGAGCATCATCGTGCTCGACGGCGCAAGGAAGCTGGTCGGCATCATCGCCCGCGAGGACGTCATCGCGGCGCTCAAGGCGACGGCGCGGTACTGACGAAGCTGCCTTGATTCCCGCGATTTCAAGCTCCGTGATCTCCCGGAGGCAATGCTTCGCGGTGTGCGCCGTGCCGTGCGCAAGCAATTGATACTACTCCCTGATCCGCATCGGTCTCACGTCAACGGAAACCCAGCTAGCTTGATTTCAATCAATTCCCCGCGAGGGCGAATGTGGTTTCTGGCGACGTGTTCTTTCAGAGAGAATCCGCATGAGCCAGCCCGCCCTCTCCAAATCCATGACGTCAGGTGAAAGCGGCCTGGCTATCGTGTTCGCAGTCACCGCCTTCTTGTGCGTGATCGCCTCGGCCAAGGCGCTCGACGCGTCCTTCGCCTTCCACGCCGCGCTCAGCGCGGCGGCGAGCCTGGCGGCGGTGTTCTGCATCATCAACCGGTACTTCGATCGACCGGCGGCATTGCCGCCGGCTGAGATCAACGGACGCCCCAACTACAACATGGGCCCGATCAAGTTTTCCTCCTTCATGGCGATGTTCTGGGGCATCGCGGGCTTCCTCGTCGGCGTGATCATCGCCTCGCAACTGGCCTGGCCGGCGCTGAACTTCGATCTGCCCTGGACGAGCTTCGGCCGCCTGCGTCCGCTGCACACCTCCGCCGTGATCTTCGCCTTCGGCGGCAACGTGCTGATCGCGACGTCCTTCTACGTCGTCCAGAAGAGCTGCCGCGTGCGCTTGGCCGGCGACCTTGCGCCCTGGTTCGTCGTGATCGGCTACAATTTCTTCATCCTGATCGCCGGCACCGGCTATCTGCTCGGCGTCACCCAGTCGAAGGAATATGCCGAGCCGGAATGGTATGCCGACCTCTGGATGACCATCGTCTGGGTCGCCTATCTGCTGGTCTTCCTTGCCACCATCATCAAGCGCAAGGAACCGCACATCTTCGTCGCAAACTGGTTCTATCTCGCCTTCATCGTGACGATCGCGGTCCTGCATCTCGGCAACAATCCGGCCCTCCCGGTCTCGGTGTTTGGCTCCAAATCCTACGTCGCCTGGGGCGGCATCCAGGACGCCATGTTCCAGTGGTGGTACGGCCACAACGCGGTCGGCTTCTTCCTGACCGCCGGCTTCCTCGCCATCATGTACTACTTCATCCCGAAGCGCGCCGAGCGGCCGATCTATTCCTATCGGCTGTCGATCATCCACTTCTGGGCGCTGATCTTCCTCTACATCTGGGCAGGTCCCCACCATCTGCACTATACGGCGCTGCCGGACTGGACGCAGACGCTGGGCATGACCTTCTCGATCATGCTGTGGATGCCCTCCTGGGGCGGCATGATCAACGGCCTTATGACGCTGTCGGGCGCCTGGGACAAGCTGCGCACCGACCCTGTGCTGCGCATGCTCGTCGTCTCCGTCGCCTTCTACGGCATGTCGACCTTCGAAGGCCCGATGATGTCGATCAAGGTGGTCAACTCGCTCAGCCATTACACCGACTGGACCATCGGCCACGTGCATTCCGGCGCGCTCGGCTGGGTCGGTTTCGTTTCCTTCGGCGCGCTCTACTGCCTGGTACCATGGGCGTGGAATCGCAAGGGCCTCTACAGCCTGAAACTCGTCAACTGGCACTTCTGGATCGCAACCCTCGGCATCGTTCTCTACATCTCGGCGATGTGGGTGTCGGGCATCGTCCAGGGTCTGATGTGGCGCGCCTACACCTCGCTCGGCTTCCTCGAATATTCCTTCATTGAGACGGTCGAGGCGATGCATCCCTTCTACATCATCCGCGCCGCCGGCGGCGGCCTGTTCCTGATCGGCGCGCTGATCATGGCCTACAATCTCTGGATGACGGTTCGCGTCGGCGAAGCGGAAGTCCAGAGGCCCCTCGCTCTTCAGCCGGCGGAATGAGGAGTTTTCCATGTCGTTCTGGACACGCCATCAAGTCTTCGAAAAGAACTCGATCATCCTGATCGTCGGCATCCTGCTGGTGATCGCGATCGGCGGTCTCGTCGAGATCACGCCGCTGTTCTACCTCAAGAGCACGATCGAGGCGGTCGACGGTGTCAGGCCCTATACGCCACTGGAGCTCGCAGGCCGCAACGTCTACGTCCGCGAAGGCTGTTATCTCTGCCACTCGCAGATGATCCGCCCCCTGCGCGACGAGGTCGAGCGCTACGGCCACTTCTCGCTCGCCGCCGAGAGCATGTTCGACCACCCGTTCCAGTGGGGCTCCAAGCGCACCGGTCCCGACCTTGCTCGCGTCGGCGCCAAATATTCCGACGACTGGCACGTCACCCATCTGACCAACCCGCGCGCGATCGTGCCGAAGTCGGTGATGCCGGGCTATCCGTTCCTCAGTCAGACAGAGGTCGATCCCGACATGATCGCCGACCACATGCGTACGCTGAGAACCGTCGGGGTGCCCTACACCGACGATCAGATCGCGAGCGCCGGCGCCGATATGAAGGCCCAGGCCGATCCGAACAATTCCGGCAGCGATGCCTTCAGCAAGCGCTACGCCAAGGCCGTCGTGCGCAATTTCGACGGCAAGACCGGCACGCCGACCGAGATGGACGCGCTGATCGCATATTTGCAGATGCTCGGCACGCTGGTCGACTTCAAGATCTACAACGAGAAAGCCAATTTTCGCTGAGAAGGCATCAACGATGAAAGCCATCCTGACACTCGACAATCTTGCGTCCGGTCTCGTGACCACGATCTGGACGCCGGTCTTCATCGCGATCTTTCTCGCGATCATCGCCTACGCATTGTGGCCTCGCAACAAGCCCGCTTTCGACGAAGCGGCACACCTGCCGTTGCGGGAGGAGTGAGAGATCATGACCGATCATCATAGCGACATCGATTCCGTCACCGGCAGGTCCACGACCGGGCACGAGTGGGACGGCATCAAGGAGCTCAACACGCCGCTGCCGCGCTGGTGGGTAGTCACCTTCTACCTCACCATCGTCTGGGCGATCGGCTACTGGCTCGTCTATCCGGCCTGGCCGCTGATCTCCAGCAACACCACGGGCATGTTCGGATACTCGTCCCGCGCCGACGTCGCAGTCGAGCTCGCCAATCTCGAGAAGATCCGCGGCGACAAGATGGTGGCGCTCGGCGCGGCCTCACTCGCCGACATCGAAAAGGATCCGGCCTTGCTGGCGCTTGCCCGCGCCAAGGGGAAAACCGTGTTCGGCGACAATTGCGCACCGTGTCACGGCAGCGGCGGCGCCGGCGCGAAAGGCTATCCGAACCTGAACGACGACGACTGGCTGTGGGGCGGCACGCTCGACCAGATCATGCAGACCATCCAGTTCGGCGCGCGTTCCGGTCACGCCAAGGCGCATGAGGGCCAAATGCTCGCCTTCGGCAAGGACGGCGTGCTGAAGGGCGACGAGATCGTCACGGTCGCCAATTACGTGCGGTCGGTATCGGGCTTGTCGACCCGCAAGGGCTACGACGCGGCGAAGGGCGAAAAGATCTTCGCGGAGAATTGCGTCGCCTGCCATGGCGACGGCGGAAAGGGCAACCCCGAGATGGGCGCGCCGAATCTCACCGACAAGATCTGGCTCTATGGCTCGGACGAGGCGAGCCTGATCGAAACCATCAGCCTGGGCCGCGGCGGCGTCATGCCGGCCTGGGAGGGGCGGCTCGATCCGGCCACCATCAAGGCCATGGCGGTCTATGTCCACTCGCTGGGCGGTGGAAAATAGCCCATTGACGGAAGACGGGGGCGAACAAAACGCCCCCGTTTGCGCTGGATCAATGGACGGCGCCGCGTCGGGTCTAGGTTTAATCGCACCTGTCAAAAAGTACCAGGCGATGAACAAGATCGTGAGCCCGAACGAACTCACATCGGACGACGATTACGGGCCGCTCTACGCTGCCCGGAAGAAGGTCTATCCCCAGAGCGTCTCCGGCACGTTCCGCCGGATCAAATGGGGCCTGATGGCGTTCTGCCTCGGCTTCTACTACTTGCTGCCCTTCGTGCGCTGGAACCGCGGTCTCGGCGCCCCCAGCCAGGCGGTGCTGATCGATCTGCCCAACAGCCGCTTCTACTTCTTCTTCATCGAGCTGTGGCCGCAGGAGGTCTACTACTTCACGGGCCTGTTGATCGTCGCCGCGGTGGCGTTGTTCCTGATGAACTCGGTCGGCGGCCGCATCTGGTGCGGCTATCTCTGTCCGCAGACGGTCTGGACCGACCTGTTCTACGCTGTCGAGCGCCTGATCCAAGGCGATCGGCGCGAGCGGATGAAGAAGGACAAATCGTCCGATCCGATGAGGCTCGAGCGCATCTTGGAGATCGTGCTCAAGCATTCGATCTGCCTCCTGATTGCCTGGTGGACCGGCGGCGCCTGGGTGCTCTACTTCAACGACGCGCCGACGCTGGTGAAGGAGCTCGTCACCTTTCAGGCGCCGATGATCGCCTACGCCTGGATCGGCATCCTCACCGCGACGACCAATGTGCTCGCCGGATTCATGCGCGAGCAGGTCTGCGTCTATATGTGCCCCTGGCCGCGGATCCAGGCGGCGCTCACCGACGAATGGGCGCTCAACGTCACCTACCGCTACGATCGCGGCGAGAAGCGTACCTCGGTCAAGAAGGCCGCCGAGCTGCGTGCGCTCGGCGAGCAGGTCGGAGATTGCATCAACTGCTACCAGTGCGTCGCGGTTTGCCCCACCGGCATCGACATCCGCAACGGACCGCAGATGGAATGCATCCAGTGCGGGCTCTGCATCGACGCCTGCGACAACGTGATGGCCAAGATCGGCCGGCCGAAGCGGCTGATCGGCTACGACAACGACATCAACATCCATCGCCGCCAGGAAGGCAAGGCGCCGGTCTACCGCATCGTCCGGCCCCGCACGGTCGCCTACAGCGCGATCATCGCGGGCGTCGGCGGCATCATGATCTACACCCTCGCGACCCGCAGCCTGCTCGACGTCAACGTGCTGCACGACCGCAATCCGGTCGCGGTCAGGCTCAGCGACGGCTCGATCCGCAACGCCTACACGGTCCGGCTGCTGAACAAGAGCGGCTATGACCGCGTCATCGCCATCGACGCCAACGGCCCGGTCAACGCGACCATTCACGTCATCGGCGTCGACTCCGTGACGCCGGACCGGCCGATGATCGTGATCCCCCGCGACTCCACCAGCGAGCTGCGCATGCTCGTGACCGCGCCGGCGCAGAGCAATCCGGAGAAGTCGATTCTCGTCCGCTTCCACGTCACCGATATCGGGCTCGGCGAGGCCGCATCCGGCACCGACAATTTCGTCGCGCCGTAAGTCCAGGAGACACCCATGGCATCCAAGCCGCTCACCGGGACCAAGGTGTTCCTGATGCTGGTCGCCTTCTTCGGCGTCGTGATCGGCGTCAACGTCACCATGATGAAGCTCGCGATCGCGACGCTGCCCGGCACCGACGTCGACAGCCCCTATGCCGCAGGCCTCACTTATGACCGCGAGATCTCGGCGGCGCAGGATCAAGCCGCGCGCAAATGGCAGGTTAACGCTCATATCGAGCGGCGCGCCGATGGCAATGCCGTGCTCCAGGTCGAAGCGCGCGACGCTGCCGGGCAGCCGGTGAGCGGGTTGAGGTTCGGCGGACGCCTGGAGCGGCCGACCGACAAGCGCGCTGATCTCGCCGTCGAGCTCACCGAGGCGGGCATCGGCCTCTATCGCGGCGATGCCGCGTCCCTCGCGCCGGGCCAGTGGGACCTGGTGATCGCGGGTGAGGCGCGGGGGACGCGCGTCTTCCTGTCACGCAACCGCGTGATTCTGAACTGAAGGATTTCGCCATGCAGATCACGCGGGACTTTTCGTACTACGTCCGGACCGCGGGCGAAGGCGTCCAGCACATCGATCTCGCCGTCGACGGCGTTCACTGCGCCGGATGCATGGCCAGGATCGAGCGCGGACTGTCGGCGATTCCCGACGTCACGCTGGCGCGGGTGAACCTCACCGACCGGCGCGTCGCGCTGGAATGGAAGCAGGGCACGCTCGACCCAAGCCGTCTCATCGATCGGCTCGAAGAGCTCGGCTACAAGGCCTACCCTTACGAGACCGAGAGGGCGGAGGCGACTGAAGTTGCCGAATCGCGCTTCCTGCTGCGCTGTCTCGGCGTCGCCGCGTGCGCCACCATGAACGTGATGATGCTGTCGATCCCGGTGTGGTCCGGCAATGTCTCGGACATGTTGCCGGAGCAGCGCGACTTCTTCCACTGGCTGTCGGCGCTGATCGCGCTGCCGGCGGCAGCCTATGCCGGCCAGCCGTTCTTCCGTTCGGCCAGGCGCGCGCTGTCGCACAAGACCACCAACATGGACGTGCCGATCTCGATCGGCGTGTGCCTCGCGCTGGGCATGTCCGTGGTCGAGACCATCCACCACGCCGAGCACGCCTATTTCGACGCGGCGATCATGCTGCTCACGTTTCTTTTGGTCGGCCGCTTCCTCGACCAGAACATGCGGCGGCGGACCCGCGCGGTCGCGGGCAATCTCGCCGCGCTGAAGGCGGAGACCGCGGCGAAGTTCGTCGGCCCCGATGAAATTTCGCAGGTGCCGGTGGCGGCGATTCATCCCGGCGATATCTTGCTGTTGCGGCCCGGCGAGCGCTGCGCGGTCGACGGCACCGTGATCGAGGGGCGCTCCGAGATTGACCAGAGCCTGATCACCGGCGAGACGCTCTATGTCACCGCCGAGCAGGGCACGCCGGTCTATGCGGGATCGATGAACATCTCGGGCACGTTGCGGGTGCGGGTCTCGGCGGCCTCAGAGGCGACGCTGCTCGCGGAGATCACGCGGCTTCTCGACAATGCGCTCCAGGCCCGCTCGCGCTACATGCGGCTCGCCGACCGCGCCTCGCGGCTCTACGCGCCGGTGGTGCATGCAACTGCGCTCTTCACCATCCTCGGCTGGATCATCGCCGGTGCGGGCTGGCATGATGCGATCGTGACAGGCGTTGCTGTCTTGATCATCACCTGTCCCTGCGCGCTCGGCCTTGCGATTCCCACGGTGCAGACTGTCGCTTCCGGCGCCATGTTCAAATCCGGCGTGCTGCTCAATTCCGGCGACGTCATCGAGCGGCTGGCCGAAGCCGATCATGTCATCTTCGACAAGACCGGCACGCTCACCCTGCCGGATCTAGAGGTGACGAATGCGGCCGACATCCCCGCGGACATGTTCGACCTCGCCGGTCGACTTGCACTGTCGAGCCATCATCCGGTGGCCGCCGCGGTCGCGCAGGCCGCCGTCGCCAAATCGCCGATCGTGGGTGCAATCGAGGAGGCCGGGCAGGGCGTGCGGGTAACGGTCGACGGCGTCGAGATTCGTCTCGGCCGTCCGTCGTTCTGCGGCGCCGATGCCTTGGTCGGCGACGGTGCCGATCTAGATCCGGAAGCCTCCCGCGTGGCTTTCTGCAAGGGGGCCGAAAAATTCATCCTTTCGGTGCGTCAGGGCCTCCGCCCGGATGCGCAAGCCGTGATCGCGGCGCTGAAGGCGCGCAACATCGGCGTCGAAATTCTCTCCGGCGATCGCGAGCCGGCGGTGAGGGCGGCGGCCTATTCTCTCGGCGTTCCCGAGTGGCGCGCCGGCGTCACGCCCGCCGACAAGATCGCGCGGATCGAGGAATTGAAGCGGCGCGGCGCCAAGGTGCTGATGGTCGGCGACGGCATGAACGATGCGCCGTCGCTAGCGGCCGCTCATGTCTCGATGTCGCCGATCTCGGCCGCGCATCTCAGCCAGGCGACCGCCGATCTCATCTTCCTCAGCCGGCCGCTGGCGCCGGTCGTCGCGGCCATCGATTCCGCGCGCAAGGCGCTGCGCCTGATGCGGCAAAACCTCTGGCTCGCGATCGCTTATAATGTCCTGGCGGTGCCGATCGCGATCAGCGGCGTCGTGACGCCCCTGATCGCAGCAGCCGCGATGAGCGGCTCGTCGATCCTGGTCATGCTGAATTCGCTACGGGGGCGTAGCGCGTCGCGGGAGATTGCGTGATGGAAATCCTGGTGATCCTAGTCCCGCTGGCGCTGGCACTCGGAGGTGCAGGCCTCGTCGCCTTCCTCTGGTCACTTCGGAGCGGTCAGTATGACGACTTCGAGGGCGCAGCGTGGCGGGCAATTGCCGACGACGAGCCGCCGCAAGAGGCCCCGGCTAAGCCGTAAAGGGGTAGCCTTCCGCACGAGGTGCGGCGGACTTCCAGTGAATGGGAGAGCATCCCTGTCGTCGTTCATAGAGGGTTGACCAGGTTTGTTATGACGGCAGGTTGTGTCACTGCGTGGGGGGCGTTGTTCCCAATCGAAGGCGGCGCAACTGAACGGACCGGCGGCGTGGCGGGAGTCCGACCTCCATGTCCGGCAAATGCTGGCGATTGCGCAGCACGATCTGGCGCGCTCCGGAGAAGCCGAGAAGGCCTTGGGCGTGAAGCTCTGACAGGGCTCGCGAGACCGTCTCCAGGATGAGGCCGAAATAGTCGCCGATGTCACGGTGGCACTCGGACGGCCATCAGGCCGGCGGCCGCGGTGCGGGATGTCCGTCTCGAGCAGGAAGGTCGCGACCCTCCATGGCGTTCTTGCGGCCGAGCAGCAGCATGTGGTCCTCCGCGTGCTTCAGCTCGCCGGCCGTCAGGACCCAGAGCTTGCGCGCGACCTGAATGTCTGTATTGGCCGCCTTGTCCGGGCTCGCCCGGTTTACCAGGCGCACCGTGGTCTTGAGGATCGCTTCGGCCGCGATGCGGTGGGCCCTCGCCGAAGATCTCCTTGTCCTTGCCCGCTTGCGAATTCGCTGGCCACAGCGCCGGCTGGCCGACCAGCCGCCGAACGCAGCGGACGGCGAGGGCGCGGAGCGCGTCCTGGAAGGCTGCGCTCCGGAAAGGCGTGGCGGATAGAGCCGGCCTCTCGAGCGCGTAGGAGCGTATCGCGTGAGCGACCAAGTTCAGCGCGTCTTCGACGATTTTTTACGCGAGCCTTCTGCGGCCGGCAGAAATTCCCGGTAGCCCTTGACGGCAAGGAAGCGGCGCATCTCGGCGAACGTTTCGCGCGGTCGCCTGTGCAGATCTCGACTTCCTGGGCAAGACCTTTCGCCAGCTCCCGGTCCCAGGTGCTCGAGAGCATTTCTTTCACGGAAGGGTCGCGAGAGTTTTGTGGCAGTCATCGTCCTCAACCTCCGAATGGTCATGCGTCGTGAACAGCACCACCGCGATGCCGACCACAGCACGGTCGCGGATATCGTCGCGACGGTGGACAGAACGCTCATTGCCCTGAGAGCGCCCGTTAGGCCCTCCTAGACCAATTGATAAACGCCACTGCAAAAAGGATCCTCCAATTCAAAGTAGACCAGCATTCGGGAGGTTCGTACTCCAACTGGTGGATCCAGTCCGGCCCTGAACCGCCAGGCAGAGCTCGCCATACACATAATTCGACTAGGCGTCGGGCCGCGATTATGCGAGTCTTGCAGCATTTCGAGGCGTGTCGGACCGGAGGGACCCGATGTGCAGATCGTCTCTTTCGGCGTGGTTGGAATTGGGACGGGTAAAGTCCTGGGACACTCAAAGTGGCATGCGCCAGTGAAAGTACGCTCCACGACTGGACCGTGGGTGAGCGTGTAGTCGTTTGCGAAGCGGCTGGACCGCGTCTGAGCGGCAAGCAAGGAGTCGTTCTCGGGTTCGGTGCTACGCGCAGCAGGCTTCGCGTGTTGCTCGACGGTTCCAGAGGGCCGATCACGTTGCATATCACCTTCGTGGACCCGGTCGTGCAGCACGATCGCGCTTGAGAATGGTGCTGCCACAAGGGGAAAGTCCGCGCGGCGCAGCACAATCGCAGCGCGGAAGCGGAAATGCGCGCCATTCTGGAGGCCGCCGTGCGTCCCGAGGGCCGGCTGCGGCTCTGCACCGCCCTTTCGGAGATGAGCCGGAAGATCGGCCTCACCAATGCCGATGTCGAGGCACTTGAACATGGCCGCGACGCGCGTCCCGCTGAGCCGATGCGCTTCGAATGATCCTGCTCGATACCAATGTGGTCTCCGAGGCGATGAAGCCCGAACCGCATCCATCGGTCCGTGATTGGCTCGACGCCCAGGCGGCCGAGACGCTGTTTTTCTCCAGCGTCACCATCGCCGAACTGTTGTTCGGCATCCGCGCGCTGCCGCGCGGGTCGAGAGAAAGAAAGCCCTTGGTCAGCACCTCGACCTTGCAGCCGAGAACGGCCTCCCACCGTCCGTTCTGAGGCTGACAGAGGAATGGCGTGCTGCTGCTGCTCCTGGACATCGGCATGCTGATGCCGCCGAGGATGATGATCGGAATCACGCCGATCGGGATCGGTGCTGGTCAGCTTGATCGCTGATCATCATCATGTGGTAATCCCGATCATGATCGCGCGCGCTCCGAGGTTAGCCCACGGGTGCCGGTTACGTCGGCATCTCGCCGTGCGATGGCTCGCAACTTGCGCGCGCGATTTGGTGACACTGGCTTTTGCCGGGCCCTCGTCCGGCGCGATCCTCAACCGAGGTCCGCCAGTGCTTGGAGTTCTCCCGGAAGGCTCTGCCGGGGCGGAGGCGGTTCACGACGACAACAGTCTGCCAGGAATGCGGCGAAGGGACCGACATCACCTTGTACGCTCGCGCTCTCGAGTGCCCGCATGTATTCGTCGCGTCTGCCGACGGGAATGATTGTCCAAGGCAGTCCTCCCGATGCCATCATGACATTCATGAGGAAGCGGCCCGTTCGGCCATTGCCGTCTGGAAGAGGGTGTATGAAGGTGAATACGAACTGTCCGAGCACAGCTCTCACGCGCGGATCCTTCTCCTCCTTCAGGCAATCAAGAAAAGCCTCCATGGCGTCAGGTACCGATTCCCAAGCGACCGGTGTGTGTCCCGAGTTCCTGATGAAAACGAAGTGAGTTCGATAGCCGGCGAGGTTTTCGGGCTTGATAATGCCGGCTTGAACTGAGGGCTGAAAGAGGGCCCGGTACCAGTCGAGGTGCTCCCGATCGGCGATCTCGGCGGCGTCCTCGCCGTTGAGCACGCGGGCCACCGCGCCACGGACCAGCTGGAACGCATCCCAGTAGCCCTTCGCGGCCGTTGCATCCCTTTGTTTGCGATCTCCATCGCTGCCGTTGGGATCCCATTTCCCGGTCTTGACCTTCTCGATCAGTTCCTCCGTGACCGAGTAGCCTTCGATAGAAAGCGAGTGGTACGCGTCCGAGGTGTACCGTTCGTCGATCGCGGCCAGATATCCGTCATGATCGTTGATACGCCGCGGCTCAAGCTTGAAATTTGCTAACACCTTTTCGCGCATCTCCGCCCACATGAGACGGATTCGCGTCATGATTGGTGGCGTGGCCCGGCTTGGAAGCTGCATCGGTACCGGCGCCTTGAATGGATCGGCATCTTCCCTGACATCGTGCCCGCCCGCCGTCATCGCGGTGACGATATCGTCGGCGGCCCGCGTATTACCCAGCAGTCGGTACGCCCCGGCGATGCGCCCCGCCACGGCCGCATGTCCGCCTTCCAGGAGGACTTTTAGGATTGCACTGGCATTCCTCTGCGAACCGAGCAGGGCGATGACGTCGTTCTTTTGCGTCTGCCAGAAAGCTGGCGCGGCAGCGCAGATCGCCTGCGGCGCCGGAAAGGTCTGAACCCCGGCGGTCTCGACCGGGGTCACCGGCAGTTTGGTCGCCTTGTACAGATAAAGGGAGGTGCCATGGAGGAGGGGCTGGGTTTGGTTATTGGCGGTCGGTGCCGCGATCACGACCTGCTTCGGAACGTTAAGATTTTCTGCAAGTAGCGGGATTGAACTTTCTGCCGAGAGGACCCAGTCACTCTTGAAGCGCTCGTTGCAGTAGGCGCGGCAAAACTCCCAGAACGACGAGTACCAGGACGTGCGGTCGCCCAACCGCTCCTCGGGTCGCGGCATCAGCACCCATCCTTTGATGATCTCCTTCAGGAACCCGGCCTCCACCAGCCGTTCGCGGTGGGTGCGCGAAAGTTCGTCGCTCCGGAAGATTCGTCGCTTTCCGCCGTTGCTGAGGGTCTTCAGCTCGGTGAGGGACCGGGCGAGTTTTTCGTGGAGGGAGGGCATGTTCCAGCCCGCGAGGTTTCGATAATTTGATGTCGTGCGAATACAATAGTATAATGCTGTTCAACGTCAATAGTATTATGGTGAGCACCTCACTAAAACTCCGTTGCGTAATTACAATAATTTATTGCAACGGCGCATTTAGACCGAGAAGCAGAGCTGCGCCTTCCGGTGGAAGGCCGACGATACGCGCTTGTCCGGCTGAGAATGTGGCCGCCGATCGGCAAGAAACCCGGTTATGCCTACGCTCGCCCAGGGCCTCCCAAATATGACCTGAGGATCGAGCTCTCCCAAAGCTTTCATCGACGAGTCGTTTGCCGAAAACCCGACCCTGGAGAGCCCAATTCTCGCTATCTAAATACCTCAAAGTAATAAAATTGGCCCGCAGCTGGCGCCAAACCGGCCGGAAAAGGGGTCTAAGAAAGGATGAGGAGGCCAAAATTGGCCTAAAACGGCATGAAAACGGGTTAAAACCCCCGATTTTCCTGATCAGTTGACAAAGTTACTTATTTGGCAAAAATCATGAAGTTTGGTGATAACAATAGGTTTTTGCAGAAATTCTCGTCCGTTTGGGCCCCCGTTGGCCGAAAACCGAACGTGACCAAACGCAACCGAGCGATATCAACCTCGAACGCGGTGGCTTCGCCGGCCGGCATTCCGCCTCAAATCGAAACGAGGCGCTAGGAAGACAGACTTCCACTCGGTAAACGAGTCCTTGAAATTGACGGGCACGGCCAAACCGACAGGGAGAGGCCGTCGGGAAGATCGGGGATGAAGGAGCATTATAAGGGGGCTCGGACCGGCCCAACCGTCCGTCTGCACGCTCCCCGAAAGGCGGCCAGCTTCAAGTTCAGCCGGGAGGCCGCGGTCAGGTTTGGGTGGCACCAAGGCACCTATCGCGCCCACGAAATCGCGGCTCGCTATTTCAATGCTGAAACTGGCCGCATCTACGCAGATGCATTCGGCGTGCCGCGATCATGGCTGATGGACGGCCGCGGACGTGGTCCGTTGATCGACCCAGTTCCGCGGCTAGGTTTGAAATCCGCAAATCCGCCGCAACGCAGCCATCCTAGGATGCGGCGGGTCGCTTAAGGGTCGCGCGGCGGCTCACGATGGCGATAATCTAATCTTGGATTCATCGGCGGCGATGAGGCCAGCATAAGGATCCCTTGCGTGCTTTCGACGATGAGAAGGTCGGCCGCCTTGTCGCGTTCGATGGATCCGACATAGGAATCCCAGCCGATCATCGAGGCAGGAACGCGGGTAACCGCATCGATGAGCTCTTGATCGGTGAAAAGGCCGCCTTCATGATCGCTCACCAACTTTGTGATCTTGAGCTAGCCTAGCAGGTTCTTTGTCCCACTCGGCGCCCAGTCGCAACCGATTGCCACGGGCAATCCGGCCTGGCGGGGCAAGGCGACCTTGGTGGTTGGAAGCACGCGAAGAAGAGTAAGAGTGACCGTCGTCTTGCCGACGCCGTTATGGGTCCCGGCAACGATATACGCGCTTGACCTGGTCGAAAGAGCGCCCAAAGGAGGTCCTGGCAATCTTTTCACATTGCTATGTGTGCACGCCCCGGTTGCAAATTCAAGGCTTCGAGGCGCTCAACACTCCAACGGCCTTGGCATTGGCGTTCAAGAGCCGATGCCGGCTGGGCGACGCTCTTTGCGGGCTATGCGCCTGGGCAGTTAGTGCCACTTCGTACGACACCTCTTCTATTTCTACGACTGTCTACCCTTTGGCGCGTTTGGACCAGCCGCCCCGAAGGATGCTGATCGGAATGAGGCTGCCATAGACGATCAAACCTGCCGCTAGAGCTGCAAATAGCCTCGGCGGATGGGCTGCCCTCACATGACGAATTCGCAGAGATGGCGATGACGACGGCATGGTCTTTTTCGAGCTGTTGCTTGATCGAGCCGAAGGATCTCGGCCGGACGTAAATGTCGCGGTGCGGCGCCAGCGCGCCAGCGAGCCGCCATGCCGAATGAGCTCGGCGAGCAGGTCGGCCTTGCTCCAGCGTCCGTCGTGCGCGCCCTTGATCCTTTCACGGACGACCTCCCGCAGGTCACGCAGGCAGACGCCCTGTTTGGATTGCGGAACGTGACCGTGGTTCGACAGGAGAGCAGCCAGCCGGACGTCGAGCGGCTCCTCGGTAATGGCCGTCAGAGCAGGATACGCCGCGCCCGGATGTCGGCGGTGAGTGACTTTCCCGTCCCAGGAGGCCTCGCTGGTCTTCGACGGTCGCGCCCGGGGGTGGTGAGCCATGGTCGCGCCTGGAACGCAAGCAGAACAAAATCGAGGCCCATCGGGCCGGATCCTGACGGCCGCCGCCACGCTATGGCTGCACCAGTCCTCTACGGCCGCCTTAAGAAAGCTCTGCAAGCCGTAGGAAGTTTGCGAACAGTACGTCCCCTTGTGGGGTGAGTATCGACTCCGGATGGAACTGCACGCCATATGTTGGTTGATCGCGATGGGCGAGGGCCATGAGCTCCCCATCATCCGAGAGTGCTGTCACCGTGAGGTGACGGGCCGATGACGGATCCAATTCGACGATAAGCGAATGGTAGCGCCCCACACAAAGTGGAGACGGTAGTTCTTTGAACAGCCCGCCGCCTTCATGTGTGACATACGAGGGCCGACCGTGCATAGGACGACGTGCGCGCGTTACGCGTGCGCCGAACACCGTCCCAATGCACTGGTGTCCAAGACAAATGCCGAGAATTGGCACCTGACCCGAAAGTTCACGAACGACGGCTGTCGATATTCCAGCCTCAATTGGAGTGCACGGACCGGGGGAGATGACAACCGCGCGGGGCCTGAGGTCAGCAAGTTCGCTCACATCCATCGCGTCGTTCCGGACGACACATGTTGCTGCACCAAGCTTGCGGAAATATCGCGCAATGTTGAAGACGAAAGAGTCGTAGTTGTCGACAATGACAATCAAGATGCACCGGAGTCTTCAGCAATGAATGCGCGAAAAATGCGCTCTGCTTTTGCAAGGCTCTCCTCATATTCGGCGGCCGGATCGGACATTGCCGTTATCCCGGCACCTGCATGGAAGACGGCCTGGCCGTCGTCGATCGTTACGGTGCGAATGGCAATATTTACATCCATATGTCCATTGAAACCTATGTAGCCTATGGCCCCGCAATACACCTCTCGCGCCACACGCTCGATATCCAGGATAATTTCCATCGAGCGTACCTTGGGAGCTCCGGTAACTGAGCCGCCGGGAAAGCAGGCCCTAAGTAGGCCCACGGCATCCTCTCCGTGTGTTAGCTCACCCGTAACGACGGACACGAGATGGTGCACCGAGGCATAGGACTCGAGATTGCATAAGGACGGGACGTGGACTGATTCAGGCGTGCAAACGCGCGAGAGATCATTGCGCAGGAGGTCGACGATCATGGTGTTCTCGGCGCGGTCTTTCTCCGAATCTACCAGCGTCTCAGCGCGACGCCGGTCTTCTTCGCAATCAGCAGAACGCGCCACCGTCCCCTTGATAGGTCGCGTTTCGACCTGTCGCCCGTCAAGCTTTAGGAAACGCTCGGGCGAGCTCGATGCAATGGTGAGCTTGCCATACCGAAGAAGGGCGGCAAAGGGAGCCGGATTCATTTTCCGCAGCTGACAATAGAAGGCTATCGGATCGAACGAGTTCGCCAGGCGAGCGCTGAAGCGCTGCGCAATGTTGACCTGGAAGGCGTCACCCGACAGAATGAGATCAATCACGCGTTGTACCGCCGCGATGTATCCCTGGCGACTGAAGTTTGAATGCCATGAGCCGGCCTGGCCTGGTGTAAAATCAGGAGGGGGGGCTGAGACTGTAATCAGCGCAACAAACTCTTCGGCTCTTCGGCGAGCTCTCTCACGCCGGCGAACCGGATCCTGCTCCGGCCACCCGGTAGAAAGGACCCAGCATCTGTCATGGCGGTGATCGAAGCTTATCACGACGTCGTAAAGATGTAGGAGGGCCTGAGGCAAGCGATGCCCCCCGATGCTCGACACCGGCAATCGCTCCAGCGTCCTGTTCAGCTCGTATCCAAAAAAGCCGGCGGCGCCGCCCTGGAATGCCGGGAGATCGGCGCGATGCATTTGCGGATACTTGGCTAGCATGGCGCG
This sequence comes from Bradyrhizobium sp. 179, assembly GCF_023073535.1. Taxonomy (NCBI): domain Bacteria; kingdom Pseudomonadati; phylum Pseudomonadota; class Alphaproteobacteria; order Hyphomicrobiales; family Nitrobacteraceae; genus Bradyrhizobium; species Bradyrhizobium sp. 179. Next base: position 97,986 of record NZ_JADPJR010000102.1, read on the forward strand.
AAGTGCCGCCCACGGATCGCCCACAATGGACTCTCCGTTGCAAATACCTCTCCCGTCCGCGATTATATAAGTGCTGAAGGGATCGCACGTCACATACGAGTACTGCCCGAGCACCGCGTGTCTCGATGCGCTATCCAGGAACGTGAGGTGCCTCCGATGCGAGAGGCGTCGCATGGCTGTGACGGGCTCAATCCACTGCAGTTCCAATACATGCATTAGTCTGTCGCTCAGCGATACATGGCTGATTGTAATCCCGCCCGGGAAGGCGAGCCTCACGGCACCCAAAAACCCCTACGTGCCTGCCAGGTTAATTACGCCCGCGGGTAGGGCCTGCCAAATGGCTCCGCATCTGTTGACATGCTGTAATCGGCCGCGAGACGTAGCTCTCGGAGCGGTCTGACCTGCCGGATCGACTCCTGATAAAGCTCGTGCGCTTTATAGGCTTCGAGTTCGACTTCGTCGTCGAATTCACCGTAGACGATCACGTCAATTTCGTTGCCAAGCCGGTCACTCTTGCGGTTGCGAGCGACCTCAAGCCGGCGTGCGTGCGGGATCTTGGCGAGAACGGAAAGGCCGTCGACTATTTTGTCGACATGCGCCTTATCTTTTGCGGTGAAGAATACGATGTGTCGAATCATAGATGACCGTCGGTAATCGCGAACATTGCGGTTTGACTTCGCCCAAAGCGACAGAAGCCTCATCGCAAAGTCTGGAAGGCTCGGGCAGCCGCTCAGATGCCACTGCACGGCAGCTCCCTGCGCGATCGCCCTGGCGGGTGTTTAGCTCGATTCTTCCTCCGCTATTACGCAAGGTAGACAATCTCTGAGACGAATTTCTGCATCGAAGTAAGGAACCGCCTGATCATCAGTCGCTAGGACAACTTTCAGTAGATGCTTCCGGCCATTAGCTTCGCGCGGATCTCGTGCATGAAACGGTCTCACTTGCAGGATCGCCGCATAAGAACTGCAGCAAAATGCGCTCTTTCGTTGAATACAGACTGGGTCATAAAACAGAAGGGGGAAGGCCGCCGCCAGCCCCTGGGTTGACATCGTCGCGTGACTTCAAGGTTGAATCCGCTGTTCGGCTGATCACCGCAGAGAGATCGATCGTGAAACTCTTTCATCGCGGAACGTGGCGATAGTCTCAGCCATACATGGCGCCTGGGAGGCGCTTATCGTTTCGGCGCTGCTCGTCGCGAAGCAACGAAGAAAGGTAGTACCTCGTGCACATCTTGCCTGGAGGCGCTTTCAGCGCGCAGCTGCATCGCACCGGAAGGCTGCGCTCCCTTCCGGAAAGTCGCTGAAATGCTGCTCCGCCTTCGCCGAAGTTTTGGCAAAATGGCCGCCCTAGGTGCCGCGGTTCTGATCGATGGCTCTTAGACTGCCTTCACTTGAACCGCGTCGCTTGCGTGCGCGTGAAAGCCCAACGCGCTAGTACTTCGGTGGATGCGATCGCCCAGGGAAGCGCGGCTGCCATTTGCTTGATCAACATCAATAGATGTAATTCGATGGTCTATCCTTAAGCAAAGCCTAGCGGAGGCAAGTCATGCGCAATCTGCTGTTTGTCGCTACTAGCACTTCCCATGCTAGTTGGCTTTGTCTCGCCTTCGAGTGTACGTCCTGCGACCCGCTTGGCAGGACGCTCATTGTCTGCAAAGACCGTATCTGGGGGTATCCTGGCAACTGCCAGTTCTCGTCATTTTGTCAGTGCATGGCCACTGCATCGGGCGCGGACGCCTAGCGGTATCGACCTGACCTACGCATTAGCGCGGCGGGTAGAACGATCGCGCTGACAACCAGTACAAGACGCCACGAAAAGACGCACAAGGGGAATGCGGGGTGTTGTTACGAAAAATCGTGTCTTCGACGAATAGTAGTGGTCTTTGAACGTGTGCAGCAGAAGCTGGTGACCCCGCAATGGCAGCCGCCGCTTAGATTACGACCGCACTACTGCGCCTTAACCCCGCTTAGCCCTTTTTGCATCGCATGACTTGGCTGGCCGTGTCAAACCGTCGACTCTTCGATGGCCTGACGCTTGGGCTGCCATGGCTGCTGCGAATTGAGCAGCAAGCGGACGGCAAGCGCACCGGCGCCTCAGGTCAGCGGCGCCTCTAAGCGGCTCGCCTGACAAGTCTGTACGCCCGGGTTATCCACACGCCATCGAATTAGCGGTGGCAGACGCGCGTCTGCATAGCTTTCACGGTCTGCTGCGCTGGAAAGCACTCCCATGCTTGCATCTGACGAAGGCGGGGCGGTCACTCCGAGCACGTTTGAAGAATTTCATCGCGGAATTACGCCCAGACGCAATTTTCGGCCGACAGGCAGGTGTTCATCGAACCAACCGATCGCGATATGCCGCTACAACAGAGGGTGAGCGCGAGGCCTGTTTCGGGAGCTGGAAAATGCCGAGTATCCTGGAGAAGGGATTGGAGCAGGGCGTGGTACGCAATTTCTATCAGCTCCGTATGGGGAAGTATGCCGGAGCGTTGATTCAGCGCAGCAGGTGCGAGCGGCAACAGATCCTCTGGCTGCAGTTGAACTTGATGAGGCTCGGAAACGAACTTGCTCCGGTAGAGTATTGCCTCAGTGGCAAAGCCAGCCAGTCCGACACGCAGGAGATGCGGTTAAGACAATGCCGCACGCAAATTGCGTCAGAATGATCCCATCGGCGCGTCCTGACGCCCAGCGTGACGCAAGGCGCTTCCAAATGACAATTTCAATCTGGGGAGTTCTTGCTTGATGGTCGCGCGACCATTGGATTTTTTATGCACGCGCCTGCTACTTTGGAGACGTATGTTTCCGTTTCACGGTTGACAGTTTTCATTCGTCCGCCATAAAAAAAGAGTGGTCCCGCGGGCTCAACGGCTTCGGTCGCAAGAATCGGATTACCGTTCGGCTAGCATATTCGGTGACGCGGGGACTTCGTGAGGGCGGTGGCTTCAAAATCGTAGGCGACACAGGTGAGATCAAATCAGTATCGCTTGAGCTGCGAAATCGACCTGAGGCCATCTGACGGAACGGATCGAAAATGAGCCACGCTTCGGAAGTGTCAGTTGAGCGGATCACGATTCCAATCCTGCAGCGATGGAAGCAGGAGCGGCGGCGTGTCGCCATGACCACCGCCTATGATGCGGTTACGGCAGGCATCGCTGACCCCATCGTCGACATCATTCTTGTCGGCGACAGTGTTGGCAATGTCTGCCTCGGTTTCGACAACACGTTGCCAGTCAGCATGGCGATGATGAACCATCATCTCGAAGCTGTTGCGCGCACAAGGCCCCGTGCCCTGCTCGTGGCCGATATGCCGTTTCTTAGCTTTCACCTCAGTCCGGAGGAGACGATACGCAACGCCGGAGGATTCCTGCAGCGAGGCGCAGATGCAGTGAAACTCGAGGGCGGAGCCAAGCGCGTGGAAATCGTGCGTGCCCTGGTCGATTGCGAAATTCCCGTCATGGGCCATCTCGGCCTCACCCCGCAGAGCGTCAATATCATGGGGGGATTCAAGGTGCAGGGCCGAAAAGCCGATGACGCTTTGCGGCTGCTTGATGACGCTCACCGTCTGCAGGAGGCCGGATGCTTCGCGTTGGTGCTTGAAGGCATTCCGGCCGAGCTAGCCCAGCGAGCGACCGAATCGCTGTCGATACCAACTATTGGAATCGGCGCGGGTCCCGGGTGCTCGGGCCAAGTGCTCGTATTCCATGACGTGCTGGGGCTGACCGAAGGTCATCGGCCCAAATTTGTTCGCGCCTATGCAGATGGTTTTCAGCTGTTGCAGGACGCGCTGTCGCGCTGGGCTACCGATGTCCGCAGTGGAGCGTTCCCGGCGCCGCAAGAGTCCTATCGGCTTCCTGAAAGCCTGGGTAACATCATCGCAAACTGGGCTCCTCCCAACCCAACCTGATGTAAGGTGCTCCGATGCAGACGATTACGACGGTCGCTGAGCTTCGTCGTGAGCTCGCGAAGGCTTGCAGCGCGGGCAAACGCGTCGGGCTCGTGCCGACAATGGGCTATTTGCACGATGGCCATTTGGCCCTGGTCAAGGCGAGCCGAGCGCAATGCGACGTCACCGTCGTTAGCATCTTCGTCAATCCGACTCAGTTCGGACCAAACGAGGATCTCAGCAGCTATCCTCGCGATTTCCTGCGCGATGAAAAACTGTGCCGCGATGCCGGTGTTGCGATTGTCTTCGCGCCGGGTGCACAGGAAGTCTACCCGGCTCAATTCGAGACCTTCGTCGAACCGGGCGAATTGGCTAAGCCACTATGCGGGGCTTTCAGGCGTGGGCATTTTCGCGGCGTCGCAACCGTCGTATGCAAGCTGTTCAACATGGTGCATCCGGACGTCGTGTTTTTCGGGCAAAAGGATTTTCAGCAATGCGCGGTCGTGCGTCGCATGGCAACTGATCTCAATCTTCCCATCGAGATCGTCACCGTGCCAACCGTTCGGGAACCGGACGGGCTCGCGATGAGCAGTCGCAATCGGTATCTCAGCGAGGAAGAACGTCGACGAGCCGTTGCCATCAGTCGTGGGCTGTTCGCCGCGGCGGATGAGTTCCGCTCAGGAGTGCGCGAGGTGGACAAGCTGATTGCGATCGCCGAGCGGCATCTTGAGACAGTTGATCGGCTGCAATACCTTGAACTTGTCGATGGTGATACGCTCAAGCGCGCCGCGAGCCCGCTGCGGCTTCCGGCGGCGCTCTGTGCCGCAGCCTACGTCGGTTCGACCCGGCTGATCGACAACGTACTGCTCGCGTTGCCAACTCTGTAGCGCAATTCAGAACCAAATCGATAAACTGTTTTCTTTTTATCCGTTTCGCCCGCGTCGTCGGTGCCTGGGAGTTCCGACGCAGCCGCCCCTCGCGCTTCGCCGCGGCAAGATTTGTCGGCGGGGTAGGGCGAAGTGGTCGAAACTAATGCGCACGTAGCCCGCGTCGACCAGGGCTTCCGCAATCAATTCCGACTGAAAATGACGCACGACTTCTGGGGCAGGGCGTATTCGCCGATCTTGCACTGCTGCTTCTTGAAGTAGGGAATAGGCGCGTAACCGAACACCGGACAGGCGATCCGGACGGAGTTCGATGCATTTGGCGACCGTGTCTAGCACTACAGCCGCAATTTTCGGGGTGGTTCTGACTCTATGGGCGACCATGATTCGGCATTTGATGATTGGTGGAGCGCCGGCCGAAGATACGCGACGCCGTGGGCTTCTTTGTTGGAGTCGTCAATGGCGAGCCGTGAGTCTACCAGGCACATAAGCTGCGTGCCTTCCATGATCAAAGTGTTTATGTCGGCGTCTACACCGCGCTGTCGGTTGCCACAACGTTTTGGCAGGCTACGCAAGCCCAGAGTAACCGGGTTGCAAACCCATCGCCTCGCATTGAGACCGATTGCGATCGGCAGATGGAATTTCATCTTGTTGTCAGCTTTGCGACTGAGCCATATTGATTTGTCGCGGATATGACTACGGGAGGCGAGGCCGCGTTGAAGGGCGCCACGGCGCAGTCTCGAGGCGCACTCGGGTGGTTCGTGCTCCTTCAGTGCGCGACCGCGCTCATCAATCAGCAAGTAACAAGCTTGTTGAGAGCCCCCAACGCTCCATGCCTAGCCGGCACAGTTGCCCGATCGTATCGAGTTCGGATCGAGACGTCACGTGCGTTTTCGCGGTGGCATCGTATTTGCTATCAAAGATGTCGTCGCGGATCGAACTAGAAGAGTGACGATCGACGCGATCCGATATCACGCGCTGAACGTCCGGCATGGCGGATTGCGCCAACAAACGATGTCCTCTCGACCGCCGAACCTGCGCACTCTCTGTCGCTCGGGAGTCCGCCGCTGGTACAGCGCCCGCGGGTCGTCTATCAATAAGGTCCCTGTCATGGCGTCTGCTGGTCAACCATCCTCTCGGTTAGCAACGTGTCTTGCATTCTTCGTTCCCGGGGTCGGCTTCGGGGTCTGGGCCCCGCTCGTACCATTTGCAAAAGACCGGCTGGCGGTCGATGACGGCGTGCTTGGCCTACTACTGCTCTGCCTGGGTGCTGGATCCATCATCGCGATGCTTCTGACCGGTGTTTTGAGCGCCCGCTACGGCGTCAGGCTGATCATTCTTGTGGGTGGGCTTAGTCTCGCGATCGTCCTGCCGTGCCTCACGATAGCTAGCAAGTTGGCGCTCGGCGTCGCGCTATTCGCCTTAGGCGCCTCGATAGGCTCGATTAGCGTGGCCGCGAACATTCATGCGATCGAGGTGGAGCGCACGGCGGAGTGCCCGCTGATGTCCAGCTTCCACGCTCAATTCAGCATCGGGGGACTTGTGGGGTCTGCAGCCATGACCGCTTTTCTCTCGCTGCAGATTGATGCATTTGTTTCGACTGTGGTCTGCTCGGGATTGATAGTGATAGCGATCATGCTGGCGTGGCCGCGATTGGTGCCAACGGCGCAGGCGGACCAGGGACCGTCGTTCGTTCTGCCGCGTTCCATCGTGCTCCTTCTAGCCGCGATTGCGGCGATCGCCTTCCTTATCGAAGGCGCGATGCTCGATTGGGCTGCGTTGTTGGTCGTCGGCGCTGGTCTTGCTCCAAAGACGCAGAGCGGCTTAGCGTATGTACTGTTCTCCATAGCCATGACGGTGGGACGCCTTGCTGGCGACGCCGTCGTCGAACGCGCGGGGGACCGCGCGACACTTATGTTCGGAAGTCTACTGGCCTTGGCCGGTTTCGGAGCTCTGCTGGCCGCACCGGTAGCCGTCATCGCCATGGCCGGCTTGCTGCTCATTGGTCTTGGCCTATCGAATGTCGCCCCGATTCTGTTCCGGCGCGCCGGCACGCAGGAGGCGATGCCCGTTGGTCCGGCGATTGCCGCGATCATGACGGTTGGCTATGCCGGAATTCTCATTGGACCGGCTGGTATGGGGTTACTGGCCAAGTACGTGGGACTGCCGGCCGCATTTGGGGTCCTAGCCGGGCTCATGTGCCTCGTCGTGCTCTTGGCGCCCATCGTGACGGCGAACACACGGTGAATGCGTTTGAAAGGTGACAGAGCGGCACCTGGTGCGCAAGAGAAGCGTCGATCGCGGCTTGTCTCTGATCGAGCAGACGGCAATGAGTTGGCTAGCTGATATCTGCCTGGCGCCGATGATCGGCTACTTTTGCTGGTCCCAAAGCGGTGCGCTTCTCCGGAAGTGATTCAGGCCCGGCGATTGGTGGTCCGCGCTCTTCCAGAGATCTGCCTTCATGCCTACGATGGGTCGCTTGATGCGCTTGCTGTTCGCCCAATCATTGCTTCATCCCAGGCTTCTATACCTGAGTGAATGCGCGCTTTCGGCTGTTCGCAAGCTCGAGTTTTCAACCCGATTGCGCAAAGCGGATGTTCGCCGAGCAGACGTTGATGCCTAAGGGACTTGGAAACACCGGTGTGTGGTATCTCGCAGCCCATGGACAGGTTTGTGCGGTGGCCTCGGACGGCAGACTTTCGCCCGCTGGAAACAGCAGCAGTTCAAGGCGTAAGGTCGGCGGCAGCGGCGCAGAGCTTAGCGCCAGGATCAGAGCGCATGGCTGCTGTGGCTCAATTCGCTCGACATCTCTCCTGATTTGGTGTCTTCGACTTGGCCGAGACACCTTATCTCCCTCAGATTGGCGCATCAAACGGCGAAATCACTTCGGACCGGCCTGATGGTGAACATTGGTGCCTTGTTACAAAGCACCTCGCGGATCCAGTCGAATTGTCGGTTTCGCTCGGCTGAGGCTTGACCTTTTCCGCAGCTGTCCGTTTGCCTTCGCTCCTTGCTCCACCGCCTGCCCAAACACATGAATGCCAGCGGATCTGGGCATTACATGAAGTCACCATCCTCTTCGGAATCTGCTGCAACCTCAGTATCACTGTCGACCTTGGAGAGATAAAGCTGAGATTTAGTTGCGCGCTGCCATTCACCAAGGCTGTTTTTTGTCCACTGGGCGGACTGAGTGGGGTCAAGTACCATGTCGTCCTCATCCACTTCAACGAAGCCCATTGTCTTTGCGCGGGCCTTCGCTTCTGCATTAGCAGGACGCCAGTTCACCAATGGTCGTTCGCCGTCTTGCCGAAGTTGATGTTCGAGCAGAATATCGCCGGCGTTTGCGACAAGCGGATGAGCAACCTGAAAATCCACAATTGAGGTGACTTCACTTCGTCCAGGGAACTGTTCTCGCCACTTATCGCTTTCGAACTCAGTCATGTTGAATCCGGCCTCCGTTCTTTGGAGGCCGACGCTCACATTTCCTAATTGGTAGCTGTAATATCGGGCGTCTTCTGAATCTCTTCTGATACCGTATTCCTTAGCGACCTCTGCTGTGCGCTTAGCTCTTGCGGAGACAAATTCCGAGTACTCGTGTGGATTGTTGGCGATGCGGTTGATTGCGTCGCCATGAAAGGTCCTCACTTCAGTCCTGAACGTAGCTCTGTCGATCTCGACCACAGGAGGTTTCCGAACGAGGGAATAACTCGGTTGCGAAGATGAGCTGCCAGCAGACTCCTGCAATCGCGTTCTAGCGAACGCATCGGCGAAGCTCTGGCTTTCGGCACCCGCTTCCTCAGCGTTGGCTGCCCGATGATATCTTTCTTCGGCCGGAATATCGGGCCAATTGTTAACTCGACCGTACATGACGACTGTACCTGATCATACATCTTGCATTGTTTCAGGTCGTTAGACCTTACCCGCTTGATAGACAGCTTAGCTGTCCGTAAGCTGACGCCAGCGCATAAAGGGAAAATCCCGCCACGCCTTTGGGCAGCTCGACCGCGTATCGTCGAGGCGTTGCGCGATGCAGGCTTCCACGTTATCCACCCAGAACGAGGCGCGGAGGTGCTGGACTGGTGCAAGCGGCGCGTCGCAAGGGGAACACGATGCGGGACACTCGGACCCGCCGAGGCGTCGAGCGCGCCGCGAGGAAAGCGACTTCCACCGCCCGAGCGTCTCGTGCGCTGGATGGCTTGCTCGACCTGGTGGCACTCCCAGTCCGAGGCAGCGAACTGCACGCAGTGTCGACCGGATATTCGGGTGGGCGCGTGGCGCGCAACGCGATCGCGAGAGTGACTCCGGATGACGTCACCTGCTACGTGGCACTGCCGTTCGACGAGCGCCTGATCGGCGGTTGGCGTAGGAAGGGGCGCGCCGCGCCCGAACTCATGGAAGCTCCGCCTTCCGAAGCCGAGTCGGAAAGACAGGCAGCCGGAGCTGAGCCATCGACTACATGCCCGCGGCTCGTCTTCCGGTCTCGAGCCAGCTCTGCTGGGATTATTGGCGGACGACGGTCTGGCCGCCGGCGAAGTGGTAGATTGCCTGAGCGCAAACGCAGCTCTTGTGCTCGCCGAAGCGCTCTCGCGGAAGCCGCGCATGCTCGTGGCGATCGCCTTCGCGACCAAGATGGCTCGGACGATTTGGGCATGGCCAATCGGAAGGTGGATTATCGGGAACCCAGCGCAGGCAGTGACGGCATCATGACGAATGCGGCACGAAAGAGCCTGATGTTGGTGAAGGGTGCGAGCAGGAGACGACCCTAATGGGCGGAACGATCGAACAGATCTGGATCAGGAAAACCAGTTAGAGCCGAAAGCGCCGAGGTGCTCGGAGATGAGAATTGGACTTGATCCGCGGATCACCATACCGGCCAGCGGCTTCTGAGGACGCCGTAAAAGGAAGGCCTGACAGAAGACCGCATCGTCCACACGCCGAACGGGTCAGAAACTTCTTGCATCACGGGTGGCAACGACAGAAGGCTCTACACGAAGTACCGTCAGCCCGCCAGTGGCCGCCGCCAAGGCGTCGTTTAGTCCGTCAACCGCGTATCGGACCGAGAACAACCCCGCCTACCATCGCAGAAGAAGGGTGGGCGCGGCCGTCGCCGGCCGGACCGGTTGGCCGATGTGTTTTGAGTCAGAAGTGGTGCCGATGCTCGAGGCAGCCCGATATCACCGATGCGCAGTGGCTGCAGCGGCTCCATTCGTTTGGGCTGTCGCGAGCCAGCTTTCGGCCCAAAGTACAGATTGCGGAGCCGCGATCCTACGTGCGCCAGCGCGAGCGTCTGATTGGGTACGCGGCCTCCCACATCAAGCATATGCACAAGGCCTTGACGGAGATAAATCTTCAACTCCACCAGGTCTCGCCGACATCACCGGCGCCACCGGCTGCGCCTCATCCGCGCGATCCTTGCCGGCGAGCGCGATCCTGAGGCGCTGGCGTGCTTGCGCCATTACAGTTGCCACGCTAGTGCGGAGACGATCGTGAAGGCGCTCACCGGAGGCTATCGCGCCGAGCGTCTGTTTGCGCTCGAGCAGGCACTTGCGCTTTAGGACGCCTACCACGAGAAAGCATCTGTCTGCGACGCCCCGGATCGAAGCCGTGTTGAAGGCGCGTCGGAATCGAACCGATCAGGCGAACGCTCTAGCTTACGAACGTCCGCGTGGCGCTGTTCCGTTGGTCGGAAAGGACGTCACCACGCTCGACGGCCTCGGTCCTTACCTCTCGCTGAAGCTGATCGCTGAATGGGGCGACGACCTCTCCTCGTGGCGAAGTGCAAAGCATTGTACCTCTTGGCTGGACTGGCGCCGAACAACAAGGTCTCCGGCGGCAGAATGCTCTCGTCCGAACGCGCGGATCCGGCGGTAGGGCGGCGGCACTTCTGCGCCTTGCTGCCGTGACCGTGGGCCGTACAGACACCGCGCTCGGCAGCTTTTACAGGCGACTTTCATCGCGTATCGGCAAGGCCAAGGCAGTGACCGCCACGGCCGGCAAGATCGCAGTTCTGTTCTACAATGCTGTGCGATACGGACGGACTATGTCGATCCAAGGGCCTCGTCCTACGAGACGCGTTACCCAACGCGAGTGGTCAACAATTCGCATGGGCGTGCCAAGGCATTGGCCTTTGTTCTCCAACCCTTGGAGCCGCAAGTCGGTGCTCTCGTTTCTTAGGAATCATTCTCCAGCGTCAACTCCCTGCTCTTGGCATTTAGTGACTTCACATCGACCGCGGGCGCAACCGTCGCCGAGCTCCCCGCGCCGAACACGTCAGAAGCCCAAGCCTCAAGCTGAGCTTTCCAGGCCGTCACCGGATGGGGTGGACGTCGAAGTGCTCGGCCAATTGGGCTATCGTCCGGTCGCACTTGACGGCGGCAAGCGCCACCTTCGCCTTGAAAGCCGGGCTGTGGTTCTGCGCGGTTCGTCTGTTCTTGGTCTCTCCTGTTCGCGGCCATCATCGCCGCTTTCAGGCAGAAACTCCAATTATCGACCAAATTCCGGACCCGGCTTCTCAGAAGAGTGGCGCCAGGTGCTTGGGGTGCGCCTCGAGTGCAGCGCGCGTTCTTCCGCCGCCGTTTGCCAAGTGGCGGCTTCGCCCTGACGACCTGGCACATACCGAGTTTCTCGACGCCGTGCTGTCGAGCGGCGCTGAAGGTGCAAGCCTCCGTCCCTGAAAAGGTAGGTACCCATCCGCACCTTACCCGCAAAACTGGCCTTTCAGACCACCGTCTGAGACGACGACGGCGTAGCGACCTAACTCGGAACGCCTGCGGCCTGCATGGGCTCGGTAAGGCGTGCCTTCAGGTCGTCCAAATGGTCCTCGGCATAGGACTGCACTTTCGAGATCGCCGTATCGAGGCCGAACTGCACGGTCTGTTCGAGCATCTCCTTTGCGAGGCCCTCGCGCAGCGCGAATTTGACCTCGGGCCCAGCGACAAAGCTAATGGCCTGCCCCGCAAGATTAAGGCCAACCTCTTTCAGGGCCTGTTTCATATCACCCCCGCTAATGCCCGTATGCAGAAGGCTCAATGCTTGCGACTCGAGCTCGAGCACCATCGACACGCCATCGGCCAACTCGCCCAGTCCCGGAATGACGCCGAGCAGGCCTACTGCCGTGGCCTCCCAGTCGAGCACCTTCGAGCCCACCTTGGCTACGTCATCGACCGCATGCATGAGGACCCCGCCATTCTTCTTCGGAGACGCGACATCGGGTTGGTCGGATACCCCCATCACCATATCTGTGACTGCATTTTGTTCAGCGGCGGTCTTGGGGACATGGGTCTTGATCTGCTGAACGGTATGGTTCGCAGGTGACATGTTGCTATAGAAGTGCCTGAAGTCGTTGTTGCTGATATTACCAGAGTCGACCGTATGCCCGCCGCCTAAGTCGAAGAACTCCTGATGGGTTTTGTAACCCGTAATCGAATTGTTTAGCAAACGGAACAAGAGCGGGTCCGAGAGCAGTTGCGATGCCGCTTCTCGTATCTTCGGGTCGAGAGTCTTGTCATCCACCATACTCGCCAACTTGTGTCGTGTCAGGTCGCCGTCCCCGAAGAAGGCATTCTGATTCTTGTTAATCGTGTCGAGCGTGTTCAGCTCGCTTTGCGTGGAATTCATCGACGACGAGGCGACTTGCAAGAAGTCTTCCTTGTGGATTTTATCAGTCGCACCACCGCACAACTGCTTCCAGGCGTCCGGGTGATCGAGGAAGTGTTGAGCCGCCGCGATCAGCTGAGGCGGACACTTACCGATGTCGGCGTTGCCGTCGACGATCCGCTTGAAATCGTCCAGGCTCAAATTCTTGGGCAGGTAGTCAGAATACTTGTAAAGCTCGCGCAATGCATCATTCAAGGTCATGACCGATGCTTGTCCCTTCGAGGTGCCGTCGGATGGAATATAGTTCTGCTCGTAGCTGTGCGCTTGCTGCTCCTGGAATGTAGCAACCTGCGAATGGCTGGCGGAAAACTCTGACAGATCCTTGGCCTTGATCTTGCCGCCGCAGCGGCCGTCCCCTTGGGAGCCAATCGCATAGAAGAGCTCTGGATCGCGTCGCAATCCGTCGATCGCCTCCTTCAGATCCGGGGGCGTCGACGGATCGCTGGCCTTGGCTGCCAGCGAGTCCCAGCTGAGTGGGCATTGGTCCTTGTGCCGGTTCAGCACTGCCACGATCTGCAACTCGGCATTGGTCAGCGTGCCGCCGTTCCACGTGATCCTAGAGCTTGGCACCGGAGTGCTCGGTACGTCAGGCGATGGAGCAGCCGTCGACGATGCGTCTGCACTAGGGGAGTCGACCGAGGAGGAATCGACCGAGGAAGAAAAAAGCGGATCCTTCATCAGCGCCTCGATCGCCGCCTTCGCGTGCGCTGACAACTGGTCCAGCGAATCCTGCGGGATCTGTCGCTCTGATTGCAGCAGATCCGGTGGCGTGGAGGGAACGTCGGATTTCTCCTCCCGCGAGTAGATGGACACCATTGCCTCGAAGATCGAAGGTTCGCCTTGCCGAATCTGGCCGGCGGTCTGCGCGGATGATCCCAAGGCTGGCGAAGCCCCCGGAACAAGCCCGAACTGAGCTGGATCTGCACTGGCGGGCAGCGAAACGCTGTTGAGCTGCATTAGGTTCATTTCCATTCCATTGCGGTAAATACTTGGCATCGACGTCGTAAGATCGAGGCTTTCATGTTAAGGGGGCGAGCTTTCGAGAAGCTGACGACTTTTAGACGGTGCAGGACGAGCCAATGTCGGTCGTCTTAAGATCCGGGAGAGGCGTCATCGCGCTCATGAAACTCATCTCCGGCTCAGAGCATGCGCAGGCACGACGCTGCTCTGACGCTTTCGGAAAGCAGGCGCCTGCGGTCGTCAGTCCCGAGTGACGATCGCTGTGGAGCCACGAAACAACATCACCACCGATTCCCGCGGTAGCATTTCCAACTGCGCGCGGTTTTGCCTCCGCCTCGCCATCACACCATTGAGCGTCCGATCCAGGAATGTGATGAGCTCCGCTGGACCAGCCCGCTATCTGGCGTTCGTCTACATAATGTAGAGATCAGATCGCCGTAGACACTCGCGCGGTGGCAGTCCCGGCATGCACCTGCGATTGCGCGCTCTCACCTGGCCGTTGATGCTGACTGATATTGAGGTTGTTGCTGCATCCGTCTTTCGACTCGTCAGCTTCCCGACAGCTAATCCCAGTAGCGTAAGCAACGTGGATCGCTCGGTGGTGATACCACCTTTCTGACCGACTGAAGTGAGAGGCACCAGATGGCCGGCGCAATCGAAAGCGTAATTCATACCAATTCTGACAGTGGCAGCTCGCTGTCTGAAGCGGATCGTCAAAACTTCGAATCGGCTTTCGGTTCGGTTTTTGCCAATCTCGCGATGCGAGAGATGACTCGAAACATGGAAAAAATTCACGAAGCTATGGCTGAAACAGAAGAAGATACCTGACGCCGGATTCGCCGACGTCAGTGGAGTGTCGCCATTCGTGGCGGCAGATTCAAGCAGAAGGTGAAGCGATATGACGAAAACAAGCGCTACTAACTCTTCTAATGGTAGTGTTGGCCACGACCAGAATGATAGCAAGACTGATAATAAGTCCACGGGTTCCGGTGGCAGTTCCACGGCGTCTACCGCCGCATCAGGCGCTGGAACTGCACTTGAGAAGGTTGGTGGGGCGGCTACGTTCGAGGGGCTAATCGCGGAGTTGAAGGCCGTTAGCCTGCAAGCCATGGTGCAGGACATCCGGTTGCGTTCACTGTCGACCGAGCTCTCGAGTGAGAGGAAGGCGGCCAGCGAGCGCGTCAACGGATAACGGTCAAAGGCGGGGCGAATCGTCGCTCCGCCTTTCCCGTCATCGGGGTGATGTGAGTGGTGCGGCCTAGGAATGAGTCGTGCGACCAATCGCCCTGCCGTGCTCGTCATGGTTCGGAGAATTGTCCGTGAATGAGGCCGCCTCCTTACATTTCGAGGTACTGTCGGGACCTTATGTCGGGCTAAGCGGGAAGGCGGCTGCCGGAACGAGTCTTATCGGTAGCGGCCTCGACGCGGATATGGTTTTCGTCGAACAAGGTCTTGAGCCGCATCACCTACGTATCACCCTCGTTGGCAATTCAATCGAGCTTGAGGCTCTTGCAGCCGTAAGCACCCCAGAGGGCGAAGGGGATATTGCCGCAGGTGAACGTGTTGTTCTTTTTCTTCCCGCCGTCATTCGTGCGGGCGCCATGTCTATTCGCTGGTCGATGCAGAATGCAGTTGAGGCTCGGTCGATCAGCCTCTCGCGCGTTTGGATCTCAGCTCTCGCCCTCGTGCTCCTCAGCTTTCTTGGTGTAGGCAGTCTCTCGACCATTTTCTTCAAAGCCACCGGAAGTGCACCGACCGGCATTGCGCCGCCTGCCGCAGAGCTTGTACCCAAGCTGGGCATGAACCGGCCTGACGATCGGCAAGCTCAGGCTGCAGCCGAAGTGCTGAAACAGGAAATTGATAAGGCGGGCCTGCTCGATATCAGGGTTGGTTCGGGGCCGGGTTTTGTTAGCGCTGAGGGAAAAGTCACGCCTGCAACCGTTGCGAAATGGCAGGAGCTCCAGCAATGGTTCGATGGTCGTGCATACGGTGCGGTGACACTGGTGAACGGAGTGATCGTCAAGGAGGAAAAGCAGCCATCCTCAATCGCGATCGAAGCTGTTTCGCGCGGATCCCAGCCCTATCTGCTTGTCGGTGGGCAGAAGTATTTCGTCGGCGCTCTCTTGGCGGAGGGATGGGCGGTCACTCGAATCGAGGATGGGCGTGTGCTGCTAAGCCGCAATGGCCGCGTTGTTGCCGTTCCGTATTAGGCTTTCCGTGCCCGAAGGAAGGATAAGGAGATCGTCATGTCAAAGCTGTCCCGCCACGATGTCGGGCCTGGCACTGCTTCGCAGAGACTCAGCGAGCACCATCATCAACCAGTGATAGGGCCGACCATCCAACCCAATAAAGGTGAGGCGGACGGTGCTCGTGCAAATGGCGAGAAGGAGCTGGCGTCGATCTGGGGCGAGCTGAACACGCGTTATAAGCCGCTGGATGTAGCGATCGAAGCCGCATCGGAGGCCAAAGATATTGATGCAGTCGGGCGTGTCAGTCTCAACGAGATGCGCACTCGCATTTATGAGATCGAGCAACCCGCTGGGGTGGGATCGCTCTACGGGCGCGATATCGCGCACGATCTACTCTCCTTCGTCACTCCAAGCCTTCGTCATCCGGACATGCTGCGGGCAGAGCGGTATAGCATTGTTCTGGAACGTCTCGTCCATAAGCTGGCGGCCGCGCCTGCGGATTCGATGGCGGAGGACGGTATCGTCGTCCTACGGCAGGGACTGCACTGGCTAGCGCTGCTCCGCCAAAATCGGAATAGCTTGATCGAAGCCTAACAATGTTCAACTCCGATGGAGCGCAACGGACGACCAACGTTTCCGAATCCGATAACGTCTCACTGAGTTCCGGGCAGGAGCGCGATTTGCTCTGTACACTTTCCTATCTTCACCTTGCATGTGGGCAGAGCGCAGAATGCGTGGCTCTCTTGCGACTCATCGTCGGCAACGACTCGCGAGATGTCGATCTATTACGGATTCTCGCCTATGCCCTCATCTTGGAAGGCCTCGGAGGTGAGGCGTTGCAGGTCCTAGATAGACTGAACGCACTTGATGACGAACCCTCGGCGCGTATCTCTTTGATGCTGTTGCGTAGCCACGCGCTGCGGCGGGCCGGCCTCATAGACGAGGCGCTCGCCGCTTTCCAACGCTATGTCTCGTTGCGTGAGAGCACTGGCCTGATCAATCAACGATCGGAAAGTCCCCATGACCAGCGTCCTGCGTAAGATCATTGCGCGCGCGTCGGCCAGCTCCGACTTGATGGTCGCGTTGATGCTGCTTCTGACGGTCGGCATGATGATCATGCCGATCCCTATAGTGGCGATTGATACGCTCGTCGGCTTCAATCTGGGCTTGGCCATATTGCTGCTGATGGTCGCTCTCTATATTAGCACTCCACTTGATTTCTCGTCCTTGCCGAGCGTCATTCTGATTTCCACGGTATTCCGTCTGGCGCTCACCGTCTCAACGACGCGGCTGATCTTGGCTGAGGGGGATGCGGGCAGCATCATTCGCACATTCGGTGATTTCGTCATATCGGGAAATATCGTCGTCGGCATTGTCATATTTTTAGTCGTGACCATGGTGCAGTTCATCGTCGTGGCCAAGGGGGCTGAACGCGTGGCCGAGGTGGCGGCGCGGTTCACGCTCGATGCTCTGCCAGGCAAGCAGATGGGAATCGATGCGGAATTGCGCAATGGCCATATCGATCAGAATGAAGCCCGCAGCCGGCGCGCTACATTGGAGAAAGAAAGTCAGCTTTACGGGGCTATGGATGGCGCCATGAAATTCGTGAAGGGCGACGCCATCGCAGGATTGGTGGTTATCTGCGTCAACATGCTGGGCGGGATCACCATCGGCCTGCTCTCCAAGGGAATGTCTTTCCAGGCGGCGCTGCATCAATATACCCTGCTGACCATAGGTGATGCGTTAATCTCACAAATTCCCTCGCTGCTGCTCTCGATTACAGCTGCGACAATCATCACTCGAGTAAATGGGGTTGTAAGGCTCAATCTTGGGACCGACATCGTTAACCAGCTCACAGCAAACTCGCACGCATTGCGGCTGTCTGCCGGCGTCCTGGTTGTAATGGGGGCTATTCCGGGTTTTCCGCTCCCTGTCTTTCTCGTCTTGGCTGCAGTCTTTGCGGCAGCAAGCTTTGCCGACGGTGGGACCCAAAGCGGCAAGAAAAGCGCTGATATCTCTCGCCCGGCTCCCACACAGTCTAACAAGGAAACCGTGCCTGCGGAGGCGCTTCCCATCGCATTGTTCCTTGCGTCAAGTCTGACACGGGCGATCGACAAAGAAGAATTGCAACAGCACATTGCACGCGTTTCGGGACTGATCTCGTCTGATCTCGGCATCACAATTCCGCGCATCCCCATCGAGGTCGACGAGCGCTTGCCAGACTTGCAGTACAGGGTGGATGTCGAGGGCGTGCCCGTCGAGCAGGAGTTAATTGATCCAACGCAGCTCGCACTCCGCGACGATCCGGCCAACATTGAATTGAGTGGCATCCCGTTTCGGCATGACCGGGAGACGGATCAAATCTGGATTGAACAGAGCAATGCACCGGCTCTCAAAGCAGCCGGCATCGGGCACCACCGTCCCATTGAAATCCTGGCCTTGCGCGTCCATTCGGCGTTGACCCGCTATGCACAGTGCTTGGTGGGTATCCAGGAGACGCGCCAGTTGCTGGCTCGCATGGAGACGGAATATTCCGATCTGGTCAAGGAGGTGTTGCGTACGACGCCGATCCCTAAAGTAGCCGACGTCTTGCGGCGCCTCCTGGAGGAGGGTATTCCGATCCGGAACACACGGCTCGTCTTGGAAGCATTGGCCGAATGGAGCGGACGTGAACAAAACGTCGTCTTGCTCACGGAACATGTTCGCTCCGGTCTGAGACGGCAAATCTGCCACCGCTATGCCAACGCACACCGCGTCGTTCCGGTCTTTATCATCGAACGTCAAACCGAGGATATCGTGCGCAGCGCGGTTCGAGAGACTGCCAAAGGACCCTACCTGGTTTTGAGCGACGGGCAAAGCGAGGCGCTGCTCTCAAAAATGCGTCAGATCCATTCGAACGTAGTTCGGGGGCAGATCCGGCCCGTTATCCTTGCTTCGATGGATATACGACGCTTTGTCCGCGGCTTTCTCACCCGTAATGGGATCGATCTTGCTGTTCTATCCTATCAGGACCTTGCCTCGGACTTCACAATCCAGCCTGTTGGATCCATTACACTCGCAGCTGCAAAGGACGACGACGCGCCGTCCGAGGAACTCAGCAACACGTTCCTTGCAGCCGATTCACAGGCGCAGCAGTCAATCCAAGAAGGACCGCATGAATTCACCTCGTAAGGCAGTGCGGTGGCGCTTCGGTTCATTTTGTTTGCTTTCGTGCTCGGCTCTCTTCGCCACTCTGGGGCTCTGCAGTTGCGCTAGCTGGGATAGACCAGCTCTTCAAATGCAAGAGCCGCCGGCGCCAAAGTTGCTCGGCGCCAAAGATATCGATCCAGCTATGCGCGAACGCATTGAGTGCGCGATCGGCCGGACTCCTGACCAGGAGCTTTGCGCGACGCGTTGAAGCAAAAATGCTCGGAAGATCAATGCAGCGGATCGGTGTTGCGTGTCGATGCGAAAGTGCCTCGCATTGAGTGCTCGCCAACGTCTGCCTGGACCTGCGATTTATATGCGCTCAAGACTAAATGCGTTAACTCGACAACGTGGGACGCTTGATGAGCCACCAACTGCAATACAAGCAATGGCGACAGCGCAGCGTATTCCGATTGCGCGGACCAAATCACGTTGTCCGCAACGATCGGTGCACGATATCGCGCAATGCAAGCACCCGCCCGCTGCGCTGGCGTGCCGCCCTACAGAAGTGACCCGGCATAGCTAATAGTAGCGGACGTATTGGTTCTGTTGTCTCGATTACCAACTAGGTGAGCGGGGCCTTTTTGGGAACCCCCGGTGGGTGCTAAGTGCGGCAGGGAACTGCTGCGGCATAAGAGATGTGATACAGTTTGATTTGCGACGCGCCTCTCTTGCGCTAGCCCCGTTGCGTGCGGCAAGCGTGGTGCTTGGAAAAGGGGTGTCGAAACCCGCTCGTAAGATCCCTGTGTTCGTCTCCTGGCTTGCTCGTGGGCAGGAAGTCTCACGTCACGCTTTACCCGGCATAGCACTCAGCGTGAACTCCAATTGATCGGCTGATGGGGTTTTCCTGCATACGCCATGGCCGATACCAGGTGTGATGCAGGGATTTGCCGCATCGTTATGCCGCCGAGCGACTCGGCACCCGCTGGGCTCGTCAGGAGGTACAAAGGAAATTCCGAACGCCTTATGCGATGAGCCAGTCAACCAGTCCTCGTCTCACCCCGGATGGAATAGCCTGATTGCCTGGCGGCAGATTACGTAAACGATGGCGGCAGTCGGTCGATGTTGCGAAAGGTGATGAAGCACCTGCGCCGCTGCCGGGCGCGCCCGCCGCGGCAATCGTTCGAAAAAAGATCGAGCGCCGCCGTGCGGTTAGATCCTGCCGGCCGAGCACTACATTTTCAAAGATGGTCCCTCCGCGCCTCCGCGCGGGCGTCTGGAGCCGACCATGACGCGCCGACGCCTGAGTGAAAACAGGATTGACAGCTCCTTGCAACGCGATGGCCGCTTCACAGCTCAAGCGCATGGTCCGCGAGCACTTGACGCGTCAGCGCGCCCTTGATCTCGCGGACGATCTCATCGCGGATCTGCGCTCCGAACTGCCGCTCGGCATCGCTGTTCCCGATTAGCTCATGACCGGCGAGCCGTTGCTGGAGTCGGCTGTCGAACTCCTCCCCCATCGCCTCGAGCAGCCGATGCTGCATCTGTGCATGGGGTTCGGGTGCGATCCGGCTCAGCACCGTCTCCCAGGGTTGCCACCGAGTTGCCAGATAGTCGGCCAACCCCGTCTCCTCCTCGTCGCGCACCCGCATCTCAGCCGTGCTGAGGTCGTACTCAGTGACCCAGGACACGCCGAAGAAGCGCATGTCCGGGGCGATGTGCCGTAACTCAAGCCGCTCGCGCAGCTTGACCTGATAGGCCAGATAGACTTCGATCTCATCGACAAAGCGGAGCGAGTTGACCTTCTCCCTGGCGATCTGCTCGAGCGCGTCCAGGCGGAACAGGACGCGGCCGTGCTGAACGAGATCGTCAAGCCGATTGTCATAGGCGCCATCCTCGACTTCAGCGTTCAAGCGTGCGGTCTGCATGCCGTTCCAGGTTAAAGTGATGCGATCCTCGCAGCTCTCGCTCGCTTCGAAAGCCAGCTGAAAGTACTGCTGGCGCAATTGCGGCCTGGTCGCCGCCTGCCGCAGATCCTCAATCACGGCCTGCCGGAACTGGGGATTGCCAGAATTTACGGTGTCCCGCAGCCTGTCGAGGAAGCGCGCGTATTCCGGCGCACCCGCCTCGTCAGCGAAGTTCTGCCAGGCGGCCAGAACCTCCGGCTCCCCCTCGACCCAGTCGGCCACAGCCTGCGCCAGCGGCCGCTCATGATTCACCGCCGGTTCCCGGCCCATTGAGAAGAAGACCCGAGGGCCGGTATAGCCTCGCGCATTCAGGGCCGTCGCCAGATTCGTCTGCACCCGCTCGGGCAGCGGATTATCCTCCAGATAAACCATACACCCAGAATCTAGCTGCGTTAGCAGGGTCTCCGGCAGGCTGGCTAACCGGTTGTCTCGCACCTCGAGCACCTGAAGCTCGGCCGGGAGGGTCTCGGGCAAGCTGGTCAGCCTGTTGCCGCCGGCATGAAGCCTCTGGAGCTCAGGCGGGAGCGTCTCGGGCAGGCTAGTCAGTCGGTTGTCACGGACGAAGAGCAACTGGAGCTCGGCGGGGAGGCTGTCGGGCAGGCGGGTCAGCCAGTTGCCGTCGGCTTCGAGCTCTTGGAGTTCGGGCGGTAGAGTGTCGGGCAGGCTGGTCAGCCTGTTGCCGCCGACCTCAAGTAACTGAAGTCCGGTCGGAAGGGTCTCCGGCAGGCTGGTCAGCCGGTTACTGCGAACATCGAGCTGCTGGAGCTCGGCCGGCAGGGTTTCAGGCAGGCTGGCCAACCGGTTGCTGGCGACGGCGAGTGTCTGAAGGCCATCCGGAAGTGTTACGGGCAGGCTGGTTAGCTCATTGCTGCCGATGGCGAGTAACTGAAGTGCCGCCGGCAAGGTCTCAGGCAGGCTTGTCATGCGATTGCCGCGGGCGTCGAGCGTCCGGAGTTCGGCCGGTAGGTTGTCGGGTAGGTGCATCAACTCGTTTTCGCTGACGTCGAGCGTCCGGAGATCGGGCGGAAAGGCTGGGGGCAAGGTCGTTAGGCACAGGTATGGTAGCTCCAGCCGTGCATAGACGTCGCCGGCCTCTCCCCAGGCTTTGATTCGTCTTACCGCCTCTTGCCGGTCCTCGTCTTCTGTCTGCTCCTCCTCGCCAGCCCAACTGTTCAGGATTTCATCAAGCTGCGATTGCTGGAGGACGGGGCCTTCAACGTTCGTCGGACCGCCAGCGGCGGGGGAGACCCGCGCGTCGCTCAATGCTTGGACCCACTGCGCCTCTGCCGGGGCTAACCAGTGCCCTTCTTCTGAAGTATTGCCATCGCCGAGCCATGGCCGCGGGTCGAGGAAGGATCCCCCGTGATGTTGCTCCCAAGGAACAGTGGAGGTCGTTGGCCAATCATCATCGGCGTTCGCCCACGAATACTCCTGCTGGTCGACACTATGCGTCGGCAAGTGGACCGCTGAATCCAGGCCGTGCCAAACGTCCGCCGGACTGAAACTGCCGGCTGGCAACTGGCCACCGCGACTTGCGGCCGCAAAAAGCACATGCTGATTGCTCCCCTGTTCAGATTCGGTGGGCGGATTCCACGTCGACCGCGAGATGCCTTCCCCGTGGTCCAACCAGTCCGCATCCCTGTTCGACACATTATAAGGGTCGCCGCGACGATTTGCATTGCGGGGCGGGCGCTCGCGTAGGTGCAACTCGTTTAGGTGCTGTTGAAACCCCGCTTGGTCAACTGGGAGCTGTTGCAGCTCGTCGTAGTCCGTCCGGGCGAAATCCGGAGGCTCGAATTGGCCGAGATTGTGGAACGGATCCATCGGATTCTCCTTTGGCAGATCCAACAGCTAACGCCGGGCCCAGATCGACACCTTCTGCCTAGGAGACTTAGCTTTCGAGAAGCTGACGGTGCGCAGCTACGCGAACCTCCTCCGAATGAGTGGACACCTGTAGTAGGCTCAGAGAGCCAGGACGCGTCGAATGGAAGGAGGCGCGGGCGAGGAACCGCAGGTGCTCGCGCAAAGTGGTGATGACGATGTCCGCGAGCGTGGCGAACGCGACGCTCTTTCCCGCCTTCACGGCCTCGACCGCGAGTGCCGTCGCGAGATGGCTCTTGGCGGTGTCGCAAGCAGATGAATTTCAATTCGGCAAGCTCCAGAATGCGATTGCGATCGAGCGACGGCTGGAATGCGAAGTCGAAGCCAGCGAGGGTTTTGACGGTGGTCAGGCGAGACATTCTCAGCGCGGTGCTGACACGGCGACTGTCGCGCACCGTCAGCTCCTCGATAAGCGTGATCGAGCGCCTCAATCCAGGTGACCTCACCCTCTTTCAATTCGCCGCAGGTGCTGTCCAGCATTCTGAGCGCACGTGGCATCTTGAGTGCGACTAGGCCTTTCCTGACGTTGTCGGTCGCTGCCGGCTGCGCGTGCATGGTTATGGCCGGCCTTCCGATTGGGGGAGCCGTTTGCGACACCTTGGTAAAACCCCAGCGACCGGCTTGGCGATGTGATCGCCGGCCCGATCGACGAGGGCTTCGGATACGCCAGGTCGCGACCTGGACCGGTTGGCCGCCTGTCGATGCTCGGGCGCGACGCGAGTTCGCCGGCGGCCTTCTCCAGAACGGGATGGACGGCAACGATTGCGGCTTGATCGAGAATGGGATTACATCGGGCAATTGCTGCACCTCGACAATGCGCCGCGTATGGTCGGGTATGCTGTAATAGTTCCCACTGATCCACACCAGCCCGTCGTGGCTGACACGGGTCTCGATCGGCATTGGACTGGGACTCCCGATCGGCATCCAAAAGGGGCTCTGACTCATATGTGGAACGGCCCGGGCTGCAAGATCTTTCTCTGGTTGAACAAGGGACGACTGTGCGGTCATATGTTCGACCAGTAAACGCGGCGCCTGGCCGCTGGCCACGATGATATCCGCGGAAGCAATCGCCCAATCAATTTCTCGCGCTCGAAGCGCAGTGAGTCAGGCGGTCTGATTGCTACCGGGAATGTCGTCATTCGGGGTCCATCCAGATTTGCACCTTGCCTCCTTGGCAGCTTTCTTCTTCCGCCGGAGAGTTCTTAAGATTAGGTTTTCAGCATTGCAGGCGGCGCATGATAGATGCCGCCTCTGACAGCAAGGCCCAGATGGTGCGCGCAAGTTATTGGCGAACGCCACCGCTATGAGCTTGACGGCCGTCTTTGCAGCATGATCCGAATCCAGAGCGGGACTTTCAAGCCTCGCTTGCCAAGCTTGATGATTGAGGTCGCACCAAGGATCAAGAGCGTCCGTAGTTGCCGATTTCCACGCTTTGATACCGCCCCGAACCTTTCTTTCCCGCCGCTCGACTGTGCCCTCGGTGTTAACCCCGTCCAAGCCGCAAAATGTGGTGCAGTCGCAAAACCGCGAGCATTCAAGACTGATGTCCGAACGCCAGCGCCGCTACCAGTGCCTTCTCCGAGCGCTGATAGCGTTGAAGCTCGGTCGAGAACCGCCCCTGACGGTCCTGCGGCACCTTCACCCCGGGTGATCAGCGAGCGGGTATAGTAGCCGGAGCGATAGCCCAGCCGCGCCTCGCCGCGCCCAGCGCCTCCGCCATCGCGGCTTCGATAGCTTCCTGCACCGCACCCTGCATCAGGGGTTTCAGGATCCCTGTCCGACGCAATAAGCTGGTTGACGGCAGAGCCATCCGTCCTAATCTTCGTCACGGTCGTGATGGTCCTTGCTCCGCTATGGGCGGTGATCTTCGCAAATACCGGATTTACTGTGACCGCTTCAGCCGCTCAGGTTTTGCAGAACCTCCCGCACACTACCACCGGACATCCGGAGACTGGTGGACAAGGTGGCGCAGCGGCAATTCTCGTGTTCTGGAGCCGATTTACGACACGCACGTCTCGCCGTGCTTGTGCGGCGTCTGACCGGACGATCGGTCCAGGCTCCTTGCACAACCCGCGTAACGGCTGATTGAGCTGTATCATCTTGGGCCCGGCCCTTGCGCAGGCAAGGCACCCTCCTGGCGCGGCATGTCTGAAGAGTACGGGCCTTCAGTTCGCCCATCCCGAACGATCGTCGCGGAGGCGCCGCGATATAACATCAGCACAGATTCCCGGGACGGCATCTCGACGGAGCGAGGTCGCGCCTGCGCCTCCGCCACAAGACCATTGAGCGTCTGATCCACGAGTGCGATGAAGCGTGGTGGACCGGACGCAAGGACTAGGCCATTTCCCGGAGCCGATTTCATGATGTAGCGTTCGTCGGAAATGGCGAGCGCATCGAGGGTTGCCTTGAGCGCGTCGCAGCTGATTGAACTTAGGACAAGCAGACGAGTTTGCGCTTCCTTTGCGGTAGAGACGTAAAGCACGAGCCCATCGTAATACCATTGAAGATTGTAGAGTTGAGTCAGATGATCAAGGAAGTCGCGCGGTGGCAGGTCCGGCATGTGCCCGCGAATCCGACCCTTCACCTCGGCGCTGATGGTGACTTTAATATTGAGGTTGTTGCCGAATTCCTGCAGCGCGGCAGAAAGCTCCTGATCCAGAACCGTATACCGATAAGGGGTCGAGGGCAGCGACAGGGGAGCGCCGCGCGCGATCTGTGTTCCGCCGGAAACGAAAACGGCGACACACAGAACTCCGTTCAAAACGTGCGGGATTATGGATCGGATGAGCATTCATGGTTCTCGTTGACTTAAACTAACAGGAGTACGTTCGGTACGTGAACGCGAAACGTGATCTTTAGATGGCGATGTGCGGGCGAACTCGTCAGCTTGTCGTCAGCTGGCCTGTCTAGGACATTGAGCCGCTAATCGGCTTGAACGGCTGGTCGTATCACATCTCGATGAGAGCGAGTCTTTCCATGATGATGTCAGGCGCTGCGCCGATCTCTCACAATCTAGAAGGCCTGTCCAAGGCCTGTTCGGCAACAGCGGTCGACGAGCAGGTCCAGTTTCAGCAGAGCCTCTTGCAAGCGGCTTCGGTTCCAGACCTTGCGGCTCCAGTAACGGGAGCGGCGCCCGTTCCGCCGATATCCGAGGTATCGCGTGCAACAACACAGGCGAGCCCGCTGGGCGATCGCATCCTCCAGAACCTTTCTGCGATGTATCCGGTCAATGCAGTTCCAAAAGGTGCGGAGACCGGGTCGACGTCGGAGCCTCTATTGCTGCAGCCGGGCAAAGCGGGAGCGGGTGTGCCGGGCGCCCCCAGTGGCGCAGGTGACTTCGAGGCGATGTTGGCGAATCTGAAGGATGTTTCTGACAGCGTCATCCAGGTAACACTCATTTCAAATGGCATCGGTAGCCTCGGTTCATCTCTGAATAAGCTGATATCGGCGGGCTGAGTGGGGCGAATGATTGGTTTAATCGATCGCGAAAGCGGTCAGGCGCGCCCATTCCGCAAGCGGCTTCAACTTCTGGCTCTGCTGCCGCTCCTGCTTGCCCTGGTTGGTTGCAAAGCCGATCTCTACACGAAAGTTCAGGAGCGTGAGGCCAATGAAATGCTTGCGGTCCTCCTCAAGAACGGGGTCGATGCGCTCCGCGTTGCTGCTAAGGACGGGACTATCACGATCCAGGTCGAGCAGACTCAGATTGCTTCCGCAATCGACCTGCTGAATGGCGAAGGGTTGCCGCGCCACGCTTTCAAGAGTCTGGGCGAAGTGTTCAGCGCGGCGGGTCTGATTGCTTCGCCAATCGAGGAGCGCGCCCGTTACGTCTATGCGCTGAGCGAGGAATTATCTCGCACGATCAGTGATATCGATGGCGTCCTCTCGGCGCGCGTCCACGTTGTTCTGCCAAAGAACGACCTGTTGCGACGTGACACCACGCCATCTTCGGCGTCGGTTTTCATCCGACATGACTCAAGGGCAAATCTCTCAATCTTGCTGCCGCAGATTAAAATGCTCGTCGCCAACAGCATCGAGGGCTTATCCTATGACAAGGTGGCTGTTGTTTTCGTCTCAGTCGAGCGGCCCGCACTAGAGCCGCGACCGGCGGCTGCGGCTGGTTTCGCCCAAGCATCTGGAGTCATTTCGACGCCATTGGTTGCGGTTGGCATGGGTCTCGGCGGGTCTGTATTCGGCGTGCTGTCCTGCGTCTTGCTGAGCGCTCGTGGGCGCCAGCGCAGGCAATCATCTCAGAAAGTTAGCGCTGTTGGTGGGCGCTCGGCTGTCTCTGCTATGGAGATGATTCGCAAAGCGATTAAGCCTAATGCGGCGTAGCGTGGTGTCCGACATGACGAGACCGAATCCGTCTGCCGAGCGGCATGATCCGCTGAAACTAGCCTCTGTAGGTATCCGTAAGCTTGCTGCCACGATTCATCCGACCCGCCTTGCCGCGCGACTTGACGCGAACCTCTCGTCCGCGACGTTGGTGCGACTGCAGAAGAGTCCTAGGCTGCAGGTAAGACTGCAAGCGTTGCTGCTTGAAGATGAAATGGGCTTGAACGGAAGTGACTTCGGGCCAGACCTTCTCCTCGGGCATGATCCGAGCAGGGCTGCCCTGCTCGCCGGCGGCATTTGGCATGCCCGTTCGCTGACAAGGCTGATTTCAAAGCATGATGTCGCCGTTCTGGTCGAGCACGTCGGCTCCGAGGTGCAGGCTTTCGGGATCCGACATGCAGCGCATGCGGTTTCGACCAGATTAATTGCTGATCCTCAAGAACTCGCGCTAGGGATTGAAGACGATGGACATGCCTGCCTCGGCGCTTGGCTCGATGAAGCGTCAACGCTTGATTGCCGCCGCGTGCTTCTACGCCTAGCTGTCGGAACGGCCGCCGACAATCCGGGGACTGAACACCGCGATGCCGCGGGCCAATTGTTTTCACCGGTGTTGGCCCATTTGACGAGGGAGGCCCCAGCGGGATGACAGCCGACGAAACTGCGCCGCCCGTCGCTCCGCACATCCGCCCGCTTGGGCCACTCATAGAGGCGAGGGATCTCGAGATTTGGCAGAGCGCCCTCGAGGCGCGTGCCGTGGCCGAGCGAAATCTGAAGCGCATTCGCGGCTGGACGCGCAGAGCTTTTCAGAAGGAGCGTGCGCGCGGCCATGCCGAGGGGGTGAGGGCCGGCGCCGAGGAAATGGCACAGCTGGTGGCGCAGGCTGCCTCGGAAGTGGCACGACGAAAGGCCGTTTTGGAGGAGGAACTGTCAGCGCTCGTGATGGACATCGTAACTGATCTACTGGGCGATTTCGATCCCGGCGAGATGTTGGTGAGGACGGTTCGTCACACGATTTCGCACAGATATGGCGGGGCGAAACTGACCCTTCATGCGTCCCCCATGGATGCTGATGCGCTTACGCGCGAATTTGCTGCCTGTGACGGACGGGAGGACCGGCCGGCGGTCCGAATTATTCCGGACCCGGCGCTGTCAGCGAACGAATGCGTGCTGTGGAGCGAATTTGGCAATATCCATCTCGGACTTGACGCGCAGCTCCGCGCACTGCGTTTGGGCTTTGGTTTAGATCATGAGGCAGACGAATAGTGACGGCGCCGAGACCAGACCATAGCTCTCCTGATGGAGACGGGACTCTGCACGCGGCGCTGGCGCGTCTGCGAACTACGGCAAGCCATGTGGACACGCGTGCCGTACGCGGGCGGATCACGCGGGCGCTCGGCACGTTAATCCATGCAGTTTTGCCGGATGCTCGTATTGGAGAAGTTTGTGTGCTCAAGGATCCGCGCACCGGATGGTCGCTTGAGGCCGAGGTGATCGGTCTGTTGCAGGACGGCGTGTTGCTGACGCCGATCGGTGACCTGCAAGGCATGTCCGGCCGCGCAGAAGTCTTTGCCACTGGCCGAATGCACGAAGTGCCGGTCGGCCCCAATTTGCTTGGGCGGGTGATCGACAGCTTCGGCCGTCCTCTCGATGGCAGGGGCGCAGTCAAAACCGTGGAGACGCGTCCGCTGCGCGGCAAAGCGCCAAATCCAATGACAAGGTGCATCATCGATCGCCCTCTACCACTCGGTGTTCGCGCCTTGGATGGTCTTCTGACATGCGGCGAGGGCCAGCGCATCGGCATTTATGGAGAGCCTGGTGGCGGCAAGTCGACGTTACTGTCGCAAATCGTAAAAGGCGCGGTCGCTGACGTGACCGTGGTTGCGCTGATAGGCGAGCGTGGACGCGAAGTGCGTGAATTCATCGAGCGGCATCTTGGGGAGACTGCCCTCCGCCGCACGGTCGTCGTCGTTGAGACCTCCGATCGCTCAGCGACGGAGCGGGCGCAATGTGCTTATACGGCAACCGCGCTCGCCGAATATTTTCGCGATCAAGGCCTGCGCGTCGTTCTGATGATGGATTCATTGACGCGATTTAGCCGCGCTATGCGCGAGATCGGGCTTGCTGCCGGTGAGCCACCGACCCGCCGGGGCTTTCCTCCCTCTGTCTTTGCAATGTTGCCAGGTTTGCTGGAGCGCGCTGGTATGAGTGAGCGTGGCTCAATCACGGCCTTCTATACCGTGCTTGTGGAAGGTGACGGCACGGGCGATCCAATCGCCGAGGAAACGCGTGGCATTCTCGATGGTCATATCGTTCTTTCACGCGCTCTCGCGGCGCGGGCGCATTTCCCCGCCATCGATGTACTGTCGAGCCGCAGCCGCGTCATGGATGCCGTCGTATCTGCACCGCATCGCAAGGCAGCATCCCTCTTCCGTGATCTTATCTCCCGTCATGCAGAGGCCGAATTTTTGATCAAGGTTGGTGAATACAAGCAAGGCAGCGATCCGCTGACGGACCGAGCTGTCGCTTCGATCGATGATCTGCGCGAGTTTTTACGCCAAGGTGAAAACGATGCGTCCACTTTTGAGGAAACCGTCACATGGATGTGCCATCTGACCGCATGAGTTGCATACACGTTTCGAGCTTGCGGCAAGTAAAGGATATGCGCGAGCGTAGTGCTCGTAGTGAGTTGTCCAATATGGAAGCCAAGCTTCATATCGCGACCTCGGCCGCGGAGCACGCATGGCAGGAACTTGCAATTGCTGAAAAGCATCATACAGAGGCCCAGGCGGAGGTTTACCAACAGTTGATGTCGGCCGGTACCTTGTCCGTCGTTGAACTCGATCATTGCCAGCTCACCCTTGAGAGGCTCGCGATCGAGATCACCTCGAAACGCCGCACACTTGAGGAGGCGCGTATCGCTCAAAAGCAGGCCGAGACAGCCGCATCCGAGAGGCGTGCGCACTGGGCGAAGCGTTCCGCAGCGACTCATAAATGGCGACAAATCGAGACCGACGTCCGGCGTGCGGCCGATACCCATTCGGAAGTAACAGCCGAGCTAGAGGCCGATGATGAAGTCTTGCTTCGCCATGGGAGGGGTTTGCCCATGCCGGTGGCGGGCGGTTCAATTTGATGACAGCTAGTCCAGTTGGGAAGCAAATGCGCTGCCCTGTACAGCCGCCTCCTGCAACTCGCGCGGACGCATACGCGAAGTACGAGCCAACCCAGCGTTTAACGCAGAGTCTCGTAACGTGGCTCAACAGAAACGTGCGGCCCTCCGCCTCTTTGCGGAGTAACCTTTGTGACAAGCCGCTGTCGGTGCGACTGGAACGACTTGTGTGGCAGGAGGAACCTCCGGCTCTGTCGATGCTCGATTGCGTTTGGGGCCTCGGCGATGATGAGCTCGTGTTGTCGATACCGCATGCGCTTGCCGAGGCCTTGATCTCGACAGTACAGAGTGGCCTAGCTTTACTTTCCGAGCCAAGTCGTTCGCTGGTTCTCGAACTTGCACTTGAACCGTTGCTCGCGCACCTGGAGACTGAGACAGAGCAGCAACTGCGACTCCTTCATGTTGGAAAGGCCGAGAAGAACGGGCCTTATATCGAACTCGACATCATCTACGGTCCGGTCAGGGGCAAAGGTCGCCTATTTCTTTTCTCGCCTCTTGATGGACCGATACCGCCGGCGTTCCGCGCCTTAGGCAAGCTGCTCGGCCAATTGCCGCGACAGTTGTGTGAGGTCCCCGCACAGTTACCCGTTACAGTTGCAGGAGAGGTCGGCTCCCTCCGGGCGTCAGCCTCGCTTCTTCGCAAAACGCGTAAGGGCGACGCTTTGTTGCCGGATGTAATGCCATTCGCCCGCGGTCAGATCATCCTCACTGCGGGCCGGTTATGGACCGCGGCAGATGTCACTGGCAACCACCTGATCCTGCACGGACCGTTTCGCTTGCGGCCGCGCCCTCTGGAGTATGCGCACATGACGACACTACCCGGTTCACAGCAGCCGCCTTCGGAAGCCGATCTCGACGATATTGAGATTTCGCTTGTCTTTGAATGCGGCCGCTGGCCCATCACGCTGGGAGCCTTGAGAAGCATCAGCAAAGGATATGTATTCGAACTTGGCCGGCCGGTCGATGGCCCGGTCGATATCCTTGCAAACGGCGTACGTATCGGGAGTGGCGACATAGTACGTATTGGGGACGAGCTCGGCGTTAGACTGCGTGGCGGGTTAGCGGGCAATGACTAACATTGAACCAGCAATACTGCCGCTTCTTGCGGTCACGGCCGCGCTCGGCTTGTTGGTCTTCGCTGTCGTCACGACCACGGCGTTCGTAAAGGTATCTGTCGTTCTCTTCCTCGTTCGCAATGCGCTTGGGACCCAGTCGATTCCACCGAACATCGTTCTATACGGCGCGGCATTGATGCTCACCGCTTTCACGAGCGCCCCCGTCTTTGAGCAGAGCTACAATCGAGTCGCCGATCTGCAGCTCCGCTATCAAACGCTCGAGGATTGGGTAGCCGCTGCGAAAGAGGGACAGGAGCCGCTGCGAGCCTATCTCAAGAACTTCACCAATGAAGAACAGCGAGGCTTCTTCCTGTCCTCGACCGAACGTGTCTGGCCGGAAGAGATGCGCGGCAGAGCCACAGCCGATGATTTTGTCATTCTCGTCCCATCTTTTCTAATCTCAGAACTCAAGCGTGCCTTCGAAATCGGGTTTTTGCTATACCTTCCGTTTATCACTATCGATCTGATCGTAACGACCATTCTGATGGCCATGGGCATGTCAATGGTGTCTCCGACAGTGATCTCAGTTCCTTTCAAGCTGTTCCTATTCGTGGCGATTGACGGCTGGTCGCGGCTTATGCACGGGCTAGTGCTGAGCTATACAACACCTGGAGGGTGAGCATGGATGAGGCCACTATTCTCCCTTATATGAGCCGATCACTGGTGCTTTTCATGACCTGGGTTCTGCCGCCGCTCATTGCAGCGGCGGTCGCCGAAACCGTCATCGGCATCATCCAGGCGGCAACGCAGATCCAGGATCAGACATTGCCACTGACTGTGAAGCTTTTGGTTATTGTTGGGATTATAGGTTTGTTTGCTCCGGTGCTGAGCGCCCCGCTCATCGAACAAGCCAAGCAGATCTTCACTGATTTTCCCGCGCTCACGACCGGCTACTAGCAGCCGCCCGTCATGTATGATCTGTCAACCACCAACACGCAAAGTCTGATCCAGGCAACCATCGAACTCGTCGTTGCTGCCAGCCTTGGTGCGGCCCGCCCCGTGGGCATTATGCTGGTGCTTCCGGTATTTACGCGTCCGCAGATCGGCGGCCTGATCCGCGGTTGCCTGGCCGTTGCACTCGAACTACCATACTTGGCGCACATCGCCGATGGCCTGAAGGAGCTAGATCCGGACACCCGTCTGCTCAAGATCCCGCTACTCGGTCTTAAGGAGACGTGTGTCGGCCTGCTGATCGGCGCCCTGCTCAGTATTCCCCTCTGGAGTCTTCAGGCCGTCGGCGAGTTCATCGACACGCAACGGGGCATCAGCAGCGTAGTCACTCCCGCCGATCCCGCGACACGCAGTCAGGCTTCGGCGACGGGACTGCTTATCGGTACCACCGCGATCACGATCTTCGTCGTCACGGGCGGGCTGCAAACCATGATCAGCGGGCTTTACGGCAGCTATCTGGTTTGGCCGGCTTATCAGCTTGGACCCACGCTGAGCATGCAAGGGACACTGGAGTTGTGGGGCGTGCTCGACAGCATCATACGTACCGCCGTCCTGGTCTCTGGACCTGTGGTAGCGTTCCTCTTGCTGGCCGACATATCCGCGCTCCTGCTCGGGCGCTTTGCGCCGCAATTCAACCCGCGGGACCTATCGTTGACGATCAAGAATATAGGCTTTGCGATCGTCATGGTCACTTATACGATCTATCTCATCGAATACATGCAATCCGAAATCATACAGTCGAGCCGAGAGCTGGAGAGGCTTGAAAGGAAACTGAAGTGAGCGACACGAGCGAAGAGAAAACGCTCGCCCCCACTGAAAAGAAGCTAAGCGATTCGCGCAAGAAAGGCATGGTTCCGCATAGCACGGATCTAGTCAGGGCCCTCAGCGCTTGCGCCGGTCTCGGCTATCTCTGGATAGAAGCGAGTTCCATCTACGACAAATGTCGTGAAGCGCTCATGCTGACTGACAAGCTGCTTGATAAGCCGTTCAATATTGCGGTCGATCTTGCGCTCGGCGTCTTGCCCGAACTTGCACTGAGAATTGTTGGCCCGCTTCTTGGGAGTATGGTCATCTGCGCAATTCTGACGACGGTCCTGGCCAATGGTGGACTAGTGTTCTCCTCCGAGCCGATCAAGCCGAAATTCGAGAACATTGATCCCATCAACGGACTGAAGCGCATCGCCTCTTTGCGTTCGCTCATCGAGCTTGGGAAGACCTTGGTCAAGGTCTTCTGCCTCGGCGCGATCTTTGTCCTCGTCGTTGTCGGCGCGTGGAAGACACTGGTCTATCTGCCGGTTTGCGGCACGGGCTGCTTCGAGTTCGTGTTCATTCAAGTGAAACTGTTGATCGGGATTGCAAGTGGTGCATTTCTGATCGGCGGATTGGTCGATCTCCTCGTCCAGCGCTGGTTGTTTTTGCGCGGCATGCGCATGACTAAGAGCGATATGAAGCGCGAGGACAAGGAGCAGCAAGGCAGTCCGGAGGTGAAACGCGAACACCGACGCCTTCGGCGGGAGCAGGCGAGCGAGTCTCCACTCGGCGTGCGTCGCGCGACATTGATCTTGACTGGGCGCGAGCTGCTGGTCGGGGTACGCTACATCCGTGGCGAAACGGGCGTCCCGGTCCTGGTTTGCCGCGGCGATGGGGAGGCGGCTTCACGGCTCTTTGATGAAGCGAGGCGCCTTCGTCTCAGTATCGTCGATGATCACGTCCTGGTCCGTGAGCTAATCTGCAACGCTAGCCTTGGCAATTCCATTCCTGTCCAGTATTTCGAGGCTGTCGCAAAAGCACTCTTTGCCGCCGGCCAAGTCTAGTTCGTGTTGTGAATGAGGTCGCATCGAATGACTGATGTTCTCGCTATCGAGACGGCTGCACGGTCTGGGTGCCGGCAGACGTGGGATCTGATGGCAGCTTGTTGTTAGCTATACCCAAGTTGCTGTTATTGCCGGTCGCGAAGGTTTTGTATGTGGCAACGGGAATGACCGCACGATTGCCATCACTCGGCACAACGGCCTGATTGTCAATCAAGTCGCGCGGATCGTTGACCATGCCGGCCAAGTTGTTGCGGATCGAGCAGCCAAGCGTCGGATCGAAAGAATTGTCGTTCACTGAAGGGCCGACGATCGCAATCGACGGACAAACAGGAGGGCGCGCCTCGTACGTAATCGCCTCGATTCGGGCGGAAGAGCCATCACGCCTATCGATGAATGGACTGTACAGGCGGATGTTGAGAGCGTCGACGCCCATTGCGCGGGCCTCAGCTGCTATCTGCGCCCCGAGCCGACGTGAGCCGACGATATCAAGATGCAGCGCGTCATACCGACCGCGACCGGTACTTGCTATGAAATAACGCAGACGCTGCCGTTCGGGCCCTCCAAGGGTCTGTAACAGTAAGACGTTCTTCTCCTGTTCAACCAGGATCGCTTGCGCGGTCGGCTCGAGGTAGGTCGGCGCGGTGCTAGCGCAGCCACCTAGACTGGCCGTCAGACCGATGAGGGGGCGCACGAATCGTAATCTCATTGGTCGATCCTCATTCGATGATGTGGCCGGTGCCCCTTGTCGCGCCTGGTACGCTTATCGGGGGAGCACTGCGAACAGGCGAGCGCGTTGCCAATGTGTTCGTCAGACTGCGCGCGAGGTCTGAGGGCGGAGCGATGCGGTCGGTGGGCGCACTCATCTGCTTCGAGTTCGATCTTGGCCGCACGACGTAAGGCGTGACGATGATCACGAGTTCCGTCTCATCCTGTTGA
Source organism: Bradyrhizobium sp. 179 (assembly GCF_023073535.1). NCBI lineage: Bacteria > Pseudomonadati > Pseudomonadota > Alphaproteobacteria > Hyphomicrobiales > Nitrobacteraceae > Bradyrhizobium > Bradyrhizobium sp. 179. The sequence goes on from NZ_JADPJR010000102.1 coordinate 132,842, forward strand.
AATGACGATGAGCGAAATAGCGCACCAAGTATCGGAACGTCGCCGAGCCAGGGGAAAGTCGTGATCTCAGTGCTGAAGTTGCGCCGGATAAGCCCACCAATTGCAAAGCTTTGGCCGCTGGCGAGCTCGACAACCGTGTTCGCACGCCGGGTGGAGAGAGCCGGCACGGAGATGCCGTTGATGTTGACAGCACCTTGTGACGATAGTTCGCTGACTTCAGGCTTCACGCGGATATTGATCTGATTGTTACTGAGAACGGTCGGTACAAACTCCAGGCTGACGCCGAAGTGACGGAACTCGACAGAGACCTGCCGATTGTCCTGCAACACCGGAATGGGAAATTCGCCGCCGGCGAGGAAGCTGGCGGATTCGCCTGACATTGCGGTGAGGTTCGGTTCAGCAAGTACGGAAGCGAGGCGCTCGTGAGCCAGTGCATCGAGCATAGCGCTGACGTTCACATGGCCAGTGTTGACTCCCATCTTCGCCGTACCGCCGCCCTGCGCCGCGCCGTATCCACCACCACTGCCACTGACCAAGCCGAGAGTGAAAGGGCCAGCTTGACCGGAAGCGGAGAGGTTGACGCCGAGCTCCTTCATGGCGCTCCGGGAGACCTCCGCCACCCGCACGCTCAGATTCACCTGCAATGACCCCGCCACCTGAATCTTGTTGACGACGAGCGCACCAGACCCAAGAAACTGCTCGGTCACTTTCATCGCTATGTCGACGATCTCCGCATTGGGCGCCGTACCGCTAAGGATGGCCCCGCGCGGGGTGTAGCTTACCTGGATGGGATAGTCGCCGACCTGGGCTTTCAGCGTGGCGCGCAGATCCTCGATCGGTTGCGTGACGACAACACGCAGTTCAGCGAGAGCCTCCCCGCCCTCGTTCAGTGCGAACAAGGTGGTCCGCCCGGATTTTTTGCCGAAAACGAAGATGGTCTTGTTCGAAGGTGCCTGATAGTCCGCGACCGTAGGATCTGCGATAAAGATGCTCGCAGCTGGCGCTGGCAGATGAATCGTCTTACCCAGCGAAGAGGAAAGGGTCAGCGTTCCGCTAATGCCGTCGGCAGCCGTACGCTGCGGCCCACCTCCATCATCCCGCTTGATCTGAGCTACGGCAGCAGCCGGGAATAGCAGGACGACCACGCACAAAAGCTGCGAAAGACAAGGAAGAAAGGTGGACGAAAGGCCGTTGGCGGCGATCGATCTTCGAGTGACGCCGGCATGCTTGTCAAGAATGATGCTCAAGATGGTCTTTTCTTTCAAGTTCGATTGGCTGCGCGGTCGATGCCGCGCATTTCAATTCAAGGACGTAGCCGATCCCGCGCGCGGTTTTGATCCGTAGCGACGCACCGGACTGACTCAAATGACCGCGCAAACGATAGATTCCGACCTCAAGCGCATTGGTGGAGACCTCGTCGTCAAATGCATAGAGGCTATCCTGCAATGACGCGCGAGCCACGGTGCGGCCGGCGCGGCTGAGCAGATGTTCGAGAATGCACACCTCGCGGCGGGCAATCTTCAGCGGTCGACCATTGACCGACGCTTGCCGACCGATCGAATCGAATCGCAGATTGCCAAAGGTAACGATGGGGGCCGTCATTTGCGTTGATCGGCGCAGAGTAGCGCGCATCCGTGCGATGAGTTCATCAGTAGATACGGGCTTGGGCAGGAAGTCGTCCGCACCGCCGTTAAATAGCGCTATGCGCCTACCGAGCTCGTTGAAGTTACTCATCATCACGGCAGGCATCGAATGTCCGTCACGTCTCAACTGCTTCAGCCAATCCAAGCCGTCCCCATCCGGTAGAACCAACTCGAGCAAGAGAATGTCATAGCTGGCGCAACAAAAAGCGGCGGCCGCCTCGTCCAGGGTGCACGCTACGTCAACGGCAAAACCGCAATCGGAGAGCGCTTCTTGTACAACGCGCGCTGGGTCTGTCTCATGATCAACGAGTAGCGTTCGCATTCCGCGACCTCCTATTAAGTCACGCCAAGACACCCACCACGTCAGGTTCGAGCATGCGCGGAATTGAACAGTCCGGCCTCCGCGTAAGCGTTGGAATCCGGAATAGACAAAGAGCAGCGGTGCTGGCGAATCGCATACTGGATCGGGATTCCATTGTAAGCTCGACTGGCGTTGTTCACTGTCTCACGTGGCGCGCATGCATCTTGGTGACGTCGAATGTGCTCTCGCCACCGGGACATAGGCGGCAATCAATCAAATGCATCGATAGGCGGGCAGCACCCCGCTCAGCGCCGGAACAATCCCGGTAGTTGTCGCCGACATCCTGAGTTCGAGATGATTGCCGAGAACACATTGATTGGTGAAATCGATGGTTTGGACCGATGCATTCACATGGCGGAGCAGTGACAATGCCGTTCCATGGTCTGGATCTAAATCTCCTCATCACGATCGATGCTCCCGATGGCGAGCGCAGCCGCACGGCCGCAGGTTTGATGGGGAGCAGCGATGATAGGCAATTTGCATCGCGGCCCTCAATTTGCAAAGCCTCACACGCCCGCAGACGTTCCGTGCTTGAGCAACGAACTTCCTCATTCGGCCTGGAAGGTGAGTCTCCTTCGTGCTCCGATCACTGGAGCGACAGTGATGGCCAAGCGCGGCTACGCTCAGCTGGAGAACGCCATAACGAGGCCGTCCTGCCGCGCCTTCCTTTTTCTAACTTTTATAAAATCACCGAGACGCTGTGGAATGAACTGCTCAACGGCCGCACAATCCAAAGACGGGGGGTGACATGAAGTTGGCCGCACCGGGCAAAACCGTGCCTACAATCCGATCGCGGCGTCCATGATCACGTACTCATCGCAGCTTTACCGACAGCAAACCTACCATGTTGCGTGATGCACGGCGCTTTCCCTACCCGGCAGCACATGAAGTGTGAAATCAATTCTTTGGATGGATTGCATTCGCATCCTGGATAGTGACAACACGTCTGAGGTCTGTGTCTCAGTCTCCTAGTCACACCTGATGCCCTGATGACCGAACGCAATCTGTCGCTGGCAATTCTGGTGGGGCGAGCGATAATTTTGGTGGTTTGCATGGCGGCGTCTTCCTGCAAGGCTCACATTGGGCGCCGACTCTTCTGGGCTAGCAAACCCACGTGATGGTCACTCGCCAAGCAATGTCGGTTCTGCTCCATCCGGACGCGGGAAAAAATGTTGTTGTCATTCTACGTCTGATCAGAATGGTGCATCATCTCGGAATCGGTGGGCGACTTGCTCCGGAATTCGCATGGTGCACGACCGCGCGTCAGCAAGTTGTTCCGTCTGAGCCGAAGCGCCCCGATCCTAGAGAGCTTGACGGCCAATAAGTCTTCCGCAGAGTGCTTGGCAGTCGCATCGGAGTGCGGACAGATGCTTTGGTCAGGTTGTGGTCAGCTAGGTTGTATATCCTCCTCGGCAAAGCTTGTCGCGGCACGACTCAATCGCGTGCATTTTGCCGATCGGGAGCGATCTGATGTATGGCAGAATCGGTGGCTCCGTTTTGCGGAAGCGGTTGCCGGCCTGGAGCGAGGTGGGTCGTCGTCGGCGGGCGCGACGCCGTACTCCCTGCGTTCCAATCCGCCCATTATCAAGATCGTCGACTGAGAGTCTTTCATGCGCAAAGTGAAGAGATTCTTGTCCAGTGAAATCATGCACATCGCCAGTAACCCGCACGAGTACTCGGATTTTGTTCGGAGAAAGCCGAGCGGGCTGCAACTGTCGGTGGGTGGAGGCTATTCCAGTACTTACGATGATCCGGATAAGCCCGCGCGATTTTTCAGCTATCAGGTTGGGGTAACGAAACTGTAGGGCTTTTAGGAGCCGGAGGCTCGGTCCGGATCAAGGGAGACCATTGTCGCCAACAGTTCGGGCGTAACGATATCACGTCCGTGGTAGACCTACGCGTTACTTATCCGCTCGCCGAGAACGCGGGCGATATCCTGCTGGAGCATGAACTGCGAATGGACGGCGATCATCCGCTGGTCTTATCACGTCCTGGCGTAGGAGGTATGGAACCCCATCTAGCGGAAATGGGTTTTGTTCGTGGGTCGCAATAACTGGGTGCTTGATCCTCAACAGCATCCAAAAGTGTGGACGAAGAACGAGAACGACCAGTGGCACCGAGTAGACAGGCCTACAAAGTATCTTTCCAAAGTCGAGGATAGCGACAGTCAAGAGAGCTGCGAGACGGATTCGTCTGACGATGATCCGTCGTATTACCTGGAGCGCGCTGTTCGAAGATTGCCTGTGGGACAAGACGATTCGAATGATAAGAGCGGGCTGGGACCGACTGGTATTTCGCTATTGCAGGGGCCGGTTCAGAAGTGAACTTGAAGGAAGCGCTCGCGCCGGATCGTGCTCCTCGCGCGTGACATATGCCCGGTTTCGAACGTCAAGTTTGACTTCCTCGGCTACTGCTTCCGGCCGCGACAGGCAAAGAGCTCTCAAAACGCCTCGGTGTTTTGCAGTTTTCTGCCTCGGCTCAGCGCTTCGGCGCTGAAGTTTATGCGGGCGGCAATCCGGGATTTAACCTCCGAAAGCGGACCCATGTGTCAATGGCTGACATCGCTCGGCAGCTCAATGCCCTCCTGCGGGGGATTGTGTATTACGGTCGATTCAGGCGGGCGCCTCTGGGTCAATCCTTCGATACGTCAATCAGACAATCGAGGCTTGGATGATGCGGAAGTTCAAACGCTTTATGGGGTCGCAAGGCCAAGACCGGCCGCGTTCTCGAACGACTATCTCGCGAACGTCCCGGGTTGTTCGCACAATGGAAGATCGGCATACGCGGCTCGTTCGCCTGATGGGAGCCTAGTGACGCGAGAGTCTCACGCTGGGATCCTTGAGAGGCCGGCGGTGAGATTCCGCCGGCCTACTCGCCAAAGCCGTCTGCCCGGATGTGTGAGGGCAACGCCAAATGGCCGAACTACTCGACCACGATCCACGGCGGTGTGGGTTTCCTGTGCAACCGGAAAAACGCCCTTCGTCAGCTACTCGTCAGCCAGCCTGTCTATCCAGACAGGCTGCGCATTCTCGACTTGATTGGAGATGGAATATGACGGGCATTGGCCGATCTGGAAGATCGCGCACTGGAGATGCTGGAGCCGGATCGAGCAGTTCACGCTCGCACTCAAGTCTAGCCCCTAGGGAAGGCAGTCAATCGTTCGATTCCGTTGTGGAGCGGATGCGCTCTGGGCCCCAAGATAGAGGGACGCCCTCCGCTAGCACGGCGCGCGGTGCCGACGATGCCCTTGGCGACAGGTCTTCCGGTCCCTCCGTTGGCCCAGATCGAATCCTAGGCGCTGCGGCACGTGCAGCCGCTGCGCCACGTGCAGTCACTGCGCGGCGGCGCGGCTTTACCTCAGTGTCGGAGGGTGGAGACACGGCGCCGGTCGCCAGCCAGCCAACTTCCGGTGTGGCAGTCTCCATTTCCTCGTCAGAGGAAGAAATCAACGCAGCAAGGCGACACATGGACCGCCTGCGTGAGGAACTTGCCGCTTGCGGTAATGCGGGCATGCAAGCCCAGAACTCGGAGGAGGCGCTAGAGCTGGCCGATCGGTTCGTCAAAGCAGGCTCGGCAGTTCTGGAGTACTACGCGAGCCTGCGCCCGGCCGTCGCGCCGATCATTCTGTCCGACGCTGAGGCCCGTCAATGCTGCTCTGCCGTGGTCGATGCGGGGCGTCAAGGCAAGATTGTGGGCAGAGCGATTATCTCCGACTTGCAAGAGCGCAGAAAGACTTCGGCAGACCTGTTCCAGCGGATCAAATCCAACGCTACCCCCGACCAGTTGAGCCGAGTGGCTTCCAGTATGGTGAAGGACCATGTGCCTGTCATCGAGTGGTGGAGAAAGAAGCTGTTACGCTCGGAACGGATGGTGTCCGTCTGCGAGACCACTGCCAAGTTGCCAAGCACGACGCCCGAGATGCGGAAGCCCATCGAGGCCGCACTACGCCTGCATACCGGCTCGGCACTTTATGATGGGTGCTTGTATCTGGAAGCGCGGATTAAGCTCGCGAAGCTTCTGATTGAGTCTCAGGCGAGCACGTTTGAACCAACCGTGAGGGACGCCCTCATGGATGAGAACGGGCGGGTGCGTCTGCTCGGGACCTATATCCAGGATGCTTTTCCGGCATTCAACTCGACGTACAAAGCCGTTCTGAACGAGCACGGAGAGCCACTCGACGCAGAGCACTGCACCGTTCTGGAAGGAGTCATGGAACGGCATTCGGAATTGGCCTCAGGGGTGGAACGCATCGGTGCCACGCTAAGGGATGCTGGAACGGATGCCGACCTTCTATTGGAACAGTTGGACCAGATCATGGAAGGTGCATGGGTCACCGCGCATCAAGTCACGCGACTATTGGCAGTGCAGCCAAAGACGCAAGTGGAGCCGCCTGCCCAGACTGCGATATCGGAAAAGACCGACTTAGCGGCTGAGAGCCACGCGCCGCGCAGGAAAGGGAAAGGCAAGCGCGCACCGGCCGCAGGCGAGGGGAGTTCGACGGCCAGGCTGCGCGAGCCGCAGCTCGCCAGGCCCGACGCTGCCACGGTTATCGTACTCTCGGATCTGGGTACGAAGAAACTCGCGAGTGCGGAGGAGGCACGCGCGAGGGCGTCATCATCGGCGACCGGGCACCTGGCGATGTGGCAGGCTCCGCCCTCCAGGAACGCACTGACGGGATTACTCAAGCGATTGGACGAGCTGCTGGAGTTCGATCTGCCGGCTCAGCAAAGCGCCGTCTCGCAAGCGCGCCAGATGAAGCCCGAGGACGCCGACCACGTCGTGGATCTCGTCCTTAAGCGCCTGCAGACGCAGGCCACCGAGATTAAGACCTGTGTAGCCGCGCTGGAGGAGCCCCGCCGACGTGGCCTACTCAAGCCTGCGCAATTGACCGAAGTGCACAACAAAATAGTCCGGCTTAAGGCGATGTTGTCCGAGGTTCAGGGACAGGCAAACTCAGTGAACGCGCAAAAGGCGGGGATCACGATCGATTGCATGAAGACCTATGCGTTTCCGTCGCAGAAGTACCTTGAACAGTTGCGGGCGGCCGAAGAACTTGCGTCTGTGTATCCACCCCAAGCCTTGAATAAGATCGAGCCAGCGACGCTGTTCGAGATCAAGCTGCAGCCCAAGGCGCTGCGCAGTGGTAGGAAGCCAGATCCGATGTGGGTGCACATCCATACCAAGCTGCCGGTGCGTGCCTCGCAGTTGGCCACGCTGGGCGTCGCCAACTTCGCCGCTTGCCACGTGAAGTCCAATGAACAGCGCGGCTACAATCGGCAATGGCAGAGCGCTCAAGCCGCCACGGGGCACGAGAACGTCGTGATCCACCGCGGCAAGCTCACGCCTGCGTTCTGTAAGTCGTTGTTGAGCATCGCCCCAGGCTACTCCCTTCCGGAGGCGGAGCACGCGTCGATGCAGCTCGCGCGCCTCAGGATGTAGTTACCTGAGTGTCTCGCGCCAGAGCGTCGCTGTGGTGACACCATCAAGCAGACCGCCACCGAGAGGAAATCCTCGATGAACTCGAAGCCGGCGCGGGCTCCTCGAACAGATCGACAACGGGGTCCGACTGAAATTCGATCGGGAGCGTGGAGACCCCGACTTCCTTTCGCTTGAAAAACAGCATCGCGGCGCTTGTCGCCGCGCTTGCGATGGCCGGGTCCGAATAGCCTAAGACCCGGCTATGCTTCAGATCGTGAATGAAGCAGTTTTGCGCATTTGTGTTCGAGATCCCATCGCCGATCGCTTCGGTAAGTGTCTGCGGGGCCGTGCTTAGCGCCCCACAACGATTGGGCTTCCCGGCCTGGAGCACCAGAATGCGGTGTAAAGGGCCAAACGCGTGCGGGCCAGCCGCACCGGGCTCTCGTGCTGGGGTGGACGGCCCTTTCCGCTACTCCGGGGGCAAGATGAGGAGTCGTCGCTGACCTCAAAGAAAGGAGACGCCGCGAAAACAATTGTTCGCATCGGTTTGAATACGTGAAGAGTGTAGTGCTTCAGCTGCATGGCGTTGACAGGACGGAGCAGCCGAGGGTTGAGGGCAGAAGGCACGGTCAAATTAACGAATTGGAGCGGCCGAGCGGGCAGACGAGCGGCATGCCAACCGCCCGGGGTTCTTTCTCGCCGTCATGGTTTCCCACCGGAAGTGATCTGCTATGCCGTTTGGATGTATTTCCCGTTTCCTTAAGCTCGCGCATTGTCGAGGAAATGCTGGCGGCGCGCGGCATTGTCGTGACCTATTAAACCGTGCGCCAGCGGGGAACCAATTCGGCAAGGCGTTCTCCTTTTGGATCCGCCAGCGCGCTCCGCGCGCGGCGACAAATGGCATCTGAACGAAATCGCTATCTCGACGCGGCCGAACAACATTGGCTCTGGCGCGCTGTTGACCAGAAAGGGCTCGTTCTCGAGGTCTTAATCCAGCGCCGAAGAGACTCGCGCGCTGCGCAGCGGCTTGTCAAGAAGGCCTTGAAATTCGGCGCCACGCCGCCGCGCGTCATGATCACGTACAAACCCCGTTCGTACGGCGCTGCAAGGGCGAGATGGGCTTTCACACCGACCGACCATCGCCACCACAAAGCTCTCAACCACCGCGCTGAGAATTCTCACCCGCCGACCCGGCGACGCGAGCGGATCATAAAGCGGCTTAAATCGTCCCGTCAGACTCAGCGGTTTCTGTCAGTTCACGATCCGGTCGCAAACCTTTTCCACGTCCCCTATTCCGGAGCCGTCACTGCCGACTTCCGTCGTGCTTCGCGCGAGCCAGCCTTTGCGATTTCCTGCGAGATCTCCGCGATAGGCGCTATCGCCGATTCTCAAACCCTGAGAAGTGCCTTCTTCGGTTCAGTGCCAGATCGCGCATGGGCTATCTCCAAAAATGGAAGCGGCAAGAGGAGAAGAAGTCCAGCGCGGGAGGATCGTGAAGATGGCTCGCCTCAACCCGCCGAGCAGATCGAGCAGAGCTACGACGACACCATGAAGGCGCTGGCCGACTATCTCACGCGCGAGCGCGACGCGGCAACCACCATTGAAATCCAGATCCTTGATCGGGACAGCCTCCGCGACGCCATCACGGAGGTCCTGGTTGACGCGCGCGTGCATCCAAGACCAAGAGCGGACGTCCCGGAGCGCGAATTATGACCGTTTGGATTTACGATCAGGGCGAGGTTCTGAAGGTCTTCGCGACCGAAGAGGTTGCGCAGGCATGGCTCGATGAGAACGATCCCGAGGGCGTCACCTTTGAGCACGACGTGATAGGCCCGCCAGCGCGAACCTGCACCCGCAGAACAGGCCCGCCAACTGAGGCGGCGTTACTCTCTGTCCATTTCGGAGATTTACGGGCGCCTTAGAGGCTCAGCACCAGCATATACGCGAGGACCGTGGATAGAGCGCCCAATCCAACCATGGTGATTATGAAAACGAGGTCTGGCGCCGTCACGCTGCCCCCCATTTGGTTTCGCAAATCACCTGAATCTTACGCTTTACTCCGGCGGCTGCAAGCCGGGCGACATAAGCCATTCGGTCATGTGAGCGCCAACCTCGTTTTGTCGGGCTCTACGCAGTAAGGCTTCCCGCTGCGGTCCATGCGGGAGCTTCTTGGCTTGCTCGCGTAGGCTTTTCGCTTCTTCGGCAAGTCGTTCTTCCAAGGGCGAAGACTGGCTAAATCGGCGGCGCGCTCCCATGGCCTTCCTCCATGACGTAACCGGCAATTCAAACGCGAAAGTTCCGGGCCGGTTCCTCAAATCAGGCCACTGTGATTTTCAAACCAGGCCACCGCGCTCGGAAACAGGCCAGTACCCGAGGCAGCATGAGAACATTCCGCAAAACGAGAACAACGGGCTTCCATCAGGTGCGGCGGCGTCCGAGCCCCCGCGGATATGTAGGCCGCAGGTGCTACCTTATGACAGCTCCTGCGGCCGGTGCCGCGACGTTCCGCACGATCCGCGCGGCACGCCAAGTTGCTAGCACACAGGCCCGCTAGCGCGAACCGGCGGGGCTTTTGCTCTCCCGAAACGGGCTCGCGTCAGTCGAGATTGAACTTGTTTTGGAGAGCCCTGATCATGTCCTCGACGCTCCCTTGCCGCCAGTGCGTGGAACTAGTTTGATCTGCAAGCCCATGGCGGTGAGCACACTGAGAATTGTTGAAAAATTCGGAAGCCGTTGGTCGCCGAACGCGCGATAGATGCTTGTACGCTGCAGTCCAGTTTTTTTTGAGAGTTCTGAAATGTTGAAATGTCTGAGTGCCTGCCCGATGCTCCGCAAATTGTGTGAGGTTCACCCGAAGCGAGTGCCTCGTTGAGCTCAACGGCGAGCTGCGAAGGGACGTTTGGCCTGAAGGTCTTTGTCATTCGAGCCTTCCAAAGAAGATGGCCGGCTCTAAGAGCCGGCCCCCGTTCTTTTATGAAGCTGCTCAGTACCTCGCGATCGTCGGACCGCCGAACTTGTAGTTCAGGCGGACCAAGCCCATGTCAACGTCTTGGCGGATGCGGTCGCTACCTGCGAAGGCTCCAGCCGGCGTGGTGAAGTCGATCGTGCGATCGCCCAGGAAGATGTGGTTGTACTCGATGCCAACCGACCAGTTCGGAGCAAAGCCATACTCGAGGCCCGCGCCAACGGTGCCACCCCAACGGGTTTCACGCGCCGACGACAAGAGCGCGCCAGTCGGAATATCAAACACATCATACTTGTCGCCGACGACCGCGGCGCCGCCCTTGACGTAGAACAAAACATTGTTCCATGCGTAACCGACCTGCCCGGTAATCAGACCAAAAGAGTCGATGCGAGAGCGATTGCGATCAGTGCCAAACGCCAAGCTCGTGTTGTCGCCTCTGAAGTCAGCCCAGTTGCCTTGGCCTTCGAAACCGAACACCCAATTTGCCGACTGCCAGCGATAGCCAATCTGACCACCGACCGTGCCCCCGACAGCATTGTGGCAACCCTCGCCGACCAGAGCGCCTGGGACGCCGAAAATGCCGGCTGCATCCACAAAATCCCAGCACTTGTGGCTTGAACCGCCGCCGCCGTTGATGCCGATGTAAAAGCCGCTCCAGTCGTAAACAGCAGCAATCATCGGAGGCGCCTTCGTATATGGCCGCGCGGCCAGATCCGCCGCACTGGCGGGAGCGACCAGCCCCAGAGTTAGTGTTCCGGCTGCAGCCGCTAAAAGCCTTTTCATGCGAGTGTCTCCCCAGAAATACGAGTTCAATGAATCGGATGCGTTTGGCTCCGTGCCCGATTAAGAGTACGTCGTTCGCCTCTACGTTGCTGTAGCCGGCTTGCAACACTCGCGGTCAAAGACGGGCGGGATTCTTCATAGTTATTAGATACTTGCGGAAGTAAAATCCCGGTGGCGTGCACATCGGGGGCGGGCGGGCAAAAACGCCCCGCAGCGAATCGGGTTCTTCGTTTCCATGCCCACGACACGCAGTAGCTTGCTCTCCGACCGAGCTACTAGGAATCGATAATCTGCGAGGTACTTAGGATGCCGGTGATCGCGGTATGGCTGACGATCCCCTCGGTAATTTTGTCTCCAATTGGAGACAATCCTCATCCAGTCGAGCGCCCACACGCTTACCCATCCAGACGGACTGCCGATCCGCCTGAAGCTCGCCAGGCACGAAACACCATGTGCCCATTTCGATTTTAAAAATGTGATCCTCAACAGAGCGAGGACGTGGTCGCGTCGGCATTGAGCACCTCCGCCAGTGCAGTCCGCCTCGACGAGGACCTTTATGGCCCGGACATTTCTGCGGCGAGCGATCAGCTGGGCCAGTCGCGCCCGGCTTGGCTTTCATCTTCTGCTCGAGGCCGCAGACCTTCTTCGAAAGTTGGCCGGCGAGCGATGCCGGCGAGTCGCTGAAGGCTGTGCTTCGCAGATTAAGCCGCAGGCTCGATAGTTGGTCCGAAAACCGCATTCGAGATGTCTGGCACCGGGACCCCCGAGTGAAGATCCGGGCCGATGAGGTCAGCCAGCTGCGTGCGCTCGCAGAACCCAAACGCAAATCAGAGACTGTCCATGATTCTGAAGAGCTTCGAGCTACTACGCGGCGGCCTGCGTCGCCGCTCGGTGAGGTTTTTGAGGGGCGGAAAGTGTACACTTTCAACTTGTCTGCCGTCGCGATCGGTCTTACGGACGACGTCGAACGAAGCCGCTAAGATCGTGAGCGGTAATCCAACGTCAACCGTTATGGCTGCACGATGCGCCATCGCGGATGGGTGACGAGTACCGCGGATACGCACTGGCAAACGAGAACCCGTCAGCCCTATGTGGCTGGCGGGATTTTCTTTAGGCGCGCAGCCGAAGTCCTGCTGCTCGGCAGAGTGATCGCTCACCGCCTGAGAAGCACTAAAGGCAGAGAGAAACAGTGCAGGAACGTCGCAGACAAGAGCGCATCGAGACAAACGAGGTCGCCTATACCGGTTGGGTGGCGAGAACATCGGACGGTCGCACGATGAGCAGCCGAGCCGCTCCGAGGCCGTCGCGCCATCATTGCTCGCTTCGTGCCCCTGTTGTGCCCCAGCTTTTTTGGGGCACATACTCGGAGAACCGCGTCGCTAAGTGGCTGATTCCAAGGGATTAATGGTGGGCGCACAAGGGATCGAACCTTGGACCTCTCCCGTGTGAAGGGAACGCTCTCCCGCTGAGCTATGCGCCCGGGACCATCATGCAGGCGGCCGGACTTGCGGCCGGCCGGCACATTGGAGCCCGCGATTTAGAAGTGCGGGGCGAAGGTGTCAAGTTTCCAGGCGCCGGAGGGCCGGAAAACCGATCGCAAGCCATCCCACTCGCTGGTAGGCCGGGTTTCGGCCGGTTAAGCGCCCTGCTGGCGGGCGCGGGAGGCGTGGGCCTGGAGGGCGCGGATGCGCTCGGCGAGCGTTCCACCGCCCTCGGGCAGGGTGGCCGCGCCGTTGGTCGCAGCATCGTTGGCCGGGCGCGGCGCTTGCTTGGCCGGCTGGCTGGCGTCGGCCGCGAGCAGCGCCTCGATCGGCGAGTTCGGGCCTTCGAGCTGCATCGCCAGCTTGGCGACCTCAGCGGCGATGTCGTTGATGCGCTCGCGCAGCAGCGCGTTCTCCATCCGCTCGGTCGCCCAGGAGCTTTCCGCCTGCTGCTGGATCGCGTTGATGTCGCGCTGGAGTCTGGCGCGCTCGTCGCGCGCGCTGCGGAGCTGCTCCTCCAGCGCGGTCTTTTCCGCGCGCAGCGCTTCGAACGGGGCCGACGACTTGCCGCCGCTCAAGGCGGCGATCTCGACGCGCAGCTCCTTGATGATGCGCTCATTGCTCTCGTTGGCCTGGCGCAGCTGGTTGTTCTCATAGTCGCGCTCGGCGAGCAGCTTGCCTTGGGTGGCGAGGCGCCCCTCGAGGTCGGCGACGCGGCTCGATAGCATCTCGGCCTCCTTGACCTGCACGATGAGCTGGCGATCGAGCTCGGTGACACGCTGGCTCAGATTCTCGACGCGGCCCCGGGCATCCGCGAGTTCGCGCGAGGCGGTCTCGGATTCGGTCCGCTCCTGCGCCAGGCGCGCTTGCGTCGCGGCAAATTCCTTTTCGGCATCGCCGACGCGGTTCTTCAATTCCTCGATCTGCGCGCGCACGGCGACCAACTCGACCTGGCGGCTCTCCGCCATCATCGAGCGGTCCGACAGTTCAGAGTTGATCTTTGCAAGCTCGGCCTGCTTGTCAGCCAGCGCAATCCCGGCGGCGCGCAGCGCCTCGGTCTTGGCGTTGAACTCCTCCTCAGTGGCGCGAAGCTGCTCCTTCATCGCCTTCTCGCGCGCCTCCAGTGCGAAGATCGTGGCGTTCTTCTCCCCTAACTCGATCTTCATGCGGTTGATGGCATCGCTCTTCTTGCCGAGTTCGGCGAGCTGGCTGGTGGTCTTGTTCTTGAGCTGCTCGACGCTCATCTCGAGCCGCCGCGCCGACATGGCGAATTCGGCGCGGAGCTGGTCCTTGTCGGCCTGGATCTCGGCCATCGAGAGCGGGGTGGCGGCCTCGAGCCGGCGCGTCGTCAGGCGCACCGCGCGGTTGTGCACCAGCGGCACGATGGCAAGCCCGCACAGCATCGAGAGCAGGAAACCGATCGCCAGGTACATGATCGGTTCGACCATGGGCCAGAACTCCCAGAGCTAAGGAAAAATTTACCAACGACAATGGCATGGGGCGCCGGCAAAAAGCCAGTCCCGCTCCGTCGTTAACCTTGATCCGTACCCAGTTGGGAGAAGAGACCTAGAACGGGTTCCAGGTCGCATTCGGCGTGAATTTGAGATAGCCGATATTGGCTCCGAGCCGCAGGCCGAGGCCGGACCGGATCGGCACCAGCACGATGTTGTTGGCGGTGAGCGCCGTCATGCCGAAGCCGCCGATGATATAGGCCGAGCCGTCGAGGCCGGCGAAGCGCTGGTAGATCGCGTTGGTGGCGGGCAGGTTATAGACCAGCGTCATGGTGCGGGCGCCGTCGCCGCCCCAATCGAAACCGAGCGAGGGGCCCTGCCAGTAGACGCGCAGATCGCCGGCATTCTTGGTGTAGAGCGTGCCTTCGCCGTAGCGCAGGCCGGCGACGAAAGCGCCGGAACCTTCCTCACCCAGAATGTAGCCGTTCGGCAGACCCCATTGGCTGACCGCTTTCTCGATGATCGAGGCGAGCCCGCGCGAGACGTTGCCGAAGAAGCGGTGGCCCGCGGTCACGAGCTCGTCCGGCCCATAGGTGTTGGGCGTCGGGGCGCGCTGCGGCGGCGGCAGGTTGGGCGGGGGCGCCTGCTGGGCGGCGGCCGGCACGATCCAGCCGACCATCACGGCGAGCGCGAGCGCAGCAAGGCGTGATGCGAAAGTCATAAAAGAACCCCTGGTATCGAAACCGATCGCTTCCTTAACCTGACGCCAACAGGCACGGCTCTAGGTTGCGCCGGATGTCCCCTCGACTCGGATGTTATCCGCAGCAACTATGACGGCACAACGGCAGGAAGATAGCCCTTTGCGCCCCGGAATTGCCTTGATCGGCCGCCGCGTTTGCCTCGTCTGCCTGCTGGCGGGCATTTGGATCATCTGCCCGAGGTTGCCTGCAGAGGCAGCCACCACCGAGCGGATCGTCGTCAACCGCTTCAGCGGCGTCGCCATGGAGGGCTTCGATCCCGTCGCCTATTTCGTCGATGGCGCGGCCGCGCGAGGGACGGCGCAGTTCGAGGCGAACCTCTGGGGCGCGGTCTGGCGCTTCCGGAACGAGGGCAACCGGGCCTCCTTCCTGTCCCATCCCGAGATCTACGGGCCACAATTCGGTGGCTATGATCCGGCCGATATCGCCCGCGGCGTCGTCGTCGCCGGCAATCCCCGCTTCTTCGCGATCGTGGCGCAGCGGCTCTATTTGTTCAGCCGGGAAGCCAATCGCGACGCCTTCGTCACCAACCCGGAGCGCTTTCTCTATGAGGTCGGCAAGCGCTGGCCCGCCCTCCAAGATAAGCTTGGCCAGTAACAAGCGGTCAGTAGCGATCTACCGCCTGCGGGTCGCCCCAGGCAATGAACTCCGGGATGATGAAGCCGCTGTCGCTGCGCTGGCCGAAGCGGAGCTCGCCGCCCTTGCCGTCCGTCACCCTGCCGCCGGCCGCGGTTACCACCGCCGCGCCGGCCCCGACGTCCCATTCCGAGGTCGGTCCGAAGCGGGGATAGATGTCGGCGCTGCCTTCCGCGATCCGGCCGAATTTCACGGCCGAGCCGACCGTTTTTCGGACGGCATTGGGTCTGGCATCGATGAACGCCTCGCTCCTGGGATCGCCGTGCGAGCGGCTCACCGCCGCGATCCAGGGCGCGCCCTGCGCCGGAAACTTGCGGGTGTGAATTGGCTCGGCCGCGCCGACGGTCGTGCCGTCGAAGCTCACGCGCTCGGCGCCGCGGCCGATGACGCCGCGCCAGAGCAGGCCGAGCGCGGGCGCGGAGACGATGCCGAGCAGCGGCACGCCTTCGGTCACGAGGGCGAGGTTGACGGTGAATTCGTCGCGGCCGGCAACGAATTCCTTGGTGCCGTCGAGCGGATCGATCAGGAAGAAGCTGCCCTGAAACGGCGGCGAGGCGAGCTGGGTCCGTTCTTCCGATAGGGCCGGCACGTTGGCCGCAAGCTGCGCCAGTCCCTCCGCAATGATGCCATCGGCGGCAAGGTCGGCCTCGGTGACCGGTGAGCCGTCCTGCTTGCCCTCGACCCGCATCGCCGCACGGTTGACGGCGAGGATCGCTTCGCCCGCCTTCACCACCAGTGCGGTGAGCGGCTCTAGCAGGCCGGTTGCGGCTGCGCCGTCGATGATCCGCTTCACCTGGATGCCTCATTCATCGGCAATTTCGTCCTCCTCGACTGATTCGCCCCGATTGATTTGGTTGGGGCTTTATGGCCACCTCTCATCGATCGCAAGCTAGCTGCCGCGGGCATGCGAATGTTAGAACCCGCAGCATCCGTCAAGCATGCGTGATTCGCGGCTCCAGCGCCGTGCATTCCAGGAACCCTCCAGGACCCCATTATATGTCTGACGCCTCGTCGCCTGCGACCGCTACTGCTCCCGATATGCTCGAACTCGCAGCACTGCTGTGCTCGCGGGTCTGCCACGATCTCATCAGCCCCGTCGGCGCTATCGTCAACGGGCTCGAAGTGCTCGACGATGATCCCAAGCCCGAGGACCGCGAGTTCGCGCTCGACCTCATTCGCAAGAGCGCCAAGACGGCCTCGGCCCGGCTCCAGTTCTGCCGCCTTGCCTTCGGCGCGGCCGGCTCCTCCGGCGCACAGATCGATCTCGGTGATGCCCAGACCATGGCGCGCGGCCATATCGAGGACGGCAAGTGCTCGATCACCTGGAATCTGCCGCGGCTGCTGCTGGCGAAGAATCGCGTCAAGCTGCTGCTCAATATGCTGGTGGTTGCCCAGCACACGATCCCGCGCGGCGGCATGCTGACGATCGATCCGATCGGCGAGGGCGAGACGATGAGCTTCCGCATCACCGCGACCGGACATAATGCGCGCCTGCCGCAGAACATCTCCGAGCTCCTGAGCGGCGAGCGCGGGCCGGCCGCGGATGCGCATGCGATCCAGCCTTATTATACGCGGCTGTTGGCGCAGGCCTGCGGGCTCACCGTGAAGCTCGCGCCGGAAGGCGAAGCCATCACCGTTACCGCTTCGTAAACGCGCCCTTCGCGCTCGGAATATTAATCCAGTCTTGATGAGGCGCTTCGGCTTGTCCGGAGCGCCTTATCTCTTTGTTGGTTCCGTTCTTTTGCACATACTCAACCAATATTAAACGCTTTGCGGTGAAGCTGGCCCCATTCCGAAATGGCGCATCACGCCTCGTGCGCGCCCTTCCTGTATGAAGGCCTGTTTTTCATGGATGATCTGTTGCGGGAGTTTTTGACGGAGACCAGCGAGAGCCTGGACACCGTCGACAATCAATTGGTGAAGTTCGAGCAGGAGCCGAACAACGCCAAGATCCTGGATAACATCTTCCGCCTGGTCCACACCATCAAGGGCACCTGCGGCTTCCTCGGGCTGCCGCGGCTGGAAGCGCTGGCGCATGCCGGCGAGACCTTGATGGGCAAATTCCGTGACGGCATGCCGGTGACCGGGCAGGCGGTGACGGTGATCCTGTCCTCGATCGACCGCATCAAGGAGATTCTGGCCGGGCTGGAGGCGAGCGAAGCCGAGCCGGAAGGTAACGACCGCGACCTCATCGACAAGCTGGAAGCGATGGTCGAGCAGGGCATGGCGGCCATGGCAGCAGGCGCCAGCGCAGCTCCCGTCGCCGATGCCCCGCCTTTGGTGCCGGAAGCCCCGGCCGCTGCGCCGGCCAAGGCGATGACCACCGGCGCGCTGATCGAGCAGACCCTGGAGCGTCCCTTGCGTCCGGGCGAAGTCTCGCTCGACGAGCTCGAGCGCGCCTTCCGCGAGACCGCGATCGAAGCGCCGGTGCCTGTTGCAGCGGTGGCCAAGGCTGAAGTCAGGGCTGCGCCCGCGCCGGCGCTTGACGCCCCGGCGCCTGCGGCCAAGGAAACGGCCAAGGACGCTGCAAAACCCAAGGACAAGCCGGCGCCGAAGCGGTCGCTGGCCGACGAGGGCGCCGCCGAAGGCGACCGCATCGCCAACCAGTCGATCCGCGTCAACGTGGATACGCTGGAGCA
>NZ_JADPJR010000018.1:0-918 GCF_023073535.1 Bradyrhizobium sp. 179
CGCGTCATCAGCCGCTATGGCCATGAGGTGCGGCTGATGCCGCCGGCGTATGTGAAGCCCTATGTCAAGCGCAACAAGAACGACGGTCGTGACGCCGAGGGGATTTGCGAAGCTGTGACCCGACCGACGATGCGGTTTGTTCCGGTGAAGAGCGTCGCACAACAGGCGATGCTGGCGGTTCATGGCGCGCGTGCCTTGCTGGTCCGGCAGCGGACGATGGTGGCAAACGCCTTGCGAGCCGCGCTGAGTGAGCTCGGGATCGTTGCTGCGCAAGGATATCAGGGGCTGTGTGAGCTGATGGCCCGGCTCGAAGAACCGAGCGAGGAGGTTCCGGAGATGATGCGCGGCGCCCTGTTGATGCTGGCCAAGCACTGGCAGGCGCTCAATGCCGATGAACGGGGGCTCGAACGGCAGATCGCCAAGGCTGCCCGCTGCGATCGCGACGCCAAGCGGCTCATGGATGTTCCAAGCGTCGGCCCGATCATCGCCAGCACGGTCCTGGCCAAAGTGCCCGACGCAACAGTGTTCCGCTCTGGGCGTGACTTTGCGGCCTGGATCGGGATCACCGGCAAGGATCATGGCACCGGTGGCAAGCATCGCCCGGGGCGCATCTCCAAACGGGGCGACCGCGTGCTGCGCGCGCTGCTGATCAGCGGAGCCAGTGCCCATTTGCGACAGCAGAAGGCGCGCGGCGTCACCGATCCGTGGTTGCGTGATCTGCTGGCGCGGCGGCCTTACAAGGTCGCCATGGTGGCCTTCGCCGCAAAAACCGCCCGGATCATCTGGGCCATGCTGGTCAAAGGAGAAGCTTACCGAGACCGCGCGAGCGCGCCGGCTGCGGCCTAGTTGAGGGGCAACAGCCGCCGCGCTCGCGCTCCACGCCTATCGGAAGGGCACTTAAGGTGTGATGGCAAATGG
>NZ_JADPJR010000155.1:0-897 GCF_023073535.1 Bradyrhizobium sp. 179
TGTGTTTCGGCATGGAATAAGGACCCCGTTTTCGGGGTGATCGGCATCCAATCGGGACCCCGGGATAAGGGTCCACAGTGGCTTCCATCGAGTCATGGAAGCCGAGGTTGGGATGCTGGTGGTGGAGACGATTGGTAAGATCCGTCGCGCCTACTTTGTTGATGGTCGTCCGATCAAGGCGATCTGCCGAGAACTTGGCGTATCGCGGAAGGTGGTTCGCAAGGTCATTCGTTCTCAAGCGACGGAGTTCCGGTACGAGCGCGAGACGCAGCCGCTCCCGAAGATGGGTGCCTGGAGTGCCGAGCTTGACCGGTTGCTGGCAAGGAATGAGAGCAAGGCGGCGCGGGAACGGCTGACGCTGATCCGGCTATTCGAGGAGCTTCGCGGCCTGGGTTATGCCGGCGGCTATGATGCGGTTCGTCGATACGCACGACGGTGGAGCAAGGAACGCGGCACCTCGACAGCGTCGGCCTATGTGCCGTTGAGCTTTGCACCAGGCGAAGCCTACCAGTTCGACTGGAGCCACGAGATCGTCCTGCTGAGCGGCACCACGGTGATGGTGAAGGCTGCTCATGTCCGGCTCTGTCACAGCCGCATGCTGTTCGTGCGGGCCTATCCGCGGGAGACGCAGGAGATGGTGTTCGACGCCCACGACCGGGCATTCGCCCTGTTCAAAGGCACCTGCACCCGCGGCATCTACGACAACATGAAGACCGCGGTAGAGACGATCTTTGTCGGTAAAGGCCGTCTCTACAATCGCCGCTTCCTGCAGATGTGCAGCCACTATCTGGTCGATCCGGTCGCCTGTACGCCAGCGTCGGGCTGGGAGAAGGGGCAGGTCGAGAACCAGGTCGGGCTGGTCCGGGAACGCTTCTTCACGCCGCGGCTGCGGTTCAA
>NZ_JADPJR010000039.1:0-894 GCF_023073535.1 Bradyrhizobium sp. 179
CTCACAGGAGGATCCGATGGATCTCGCATTCACGAAAGAAGAGCAGGCGTTTCGCGAGGAAGTGCGGCAGTTCTTGCGCGACAACGTGCCGCCGGATACGCGGCGCAAGCTGGTCGAGGGCCGCCACCTCTCGAAGGACGAGATGGTGACATGGTGGCGCATCCTCAACAAGAAGGGCTGGGGCGTCAGCCACTGGCCGAAGGAATATGGCGGCACGGGGTGGACAAGCGTGCAGCACTACATCTTCAACGAGGAGCTGCAGTCCTATCCGGCGCCGCAGCCGCTCGCCTTCGGCGTCAGCATGGTCGGCCCGGTCATCTACACCTTCGGCAACGAGGAGCAGAAGAAGAAGTACCTGCCGCGCATCGCCAATGTCGACGATTGGTGGTGCCAGGGATTTTCGGAGCCCGGCTCCGGCTCCGATCTCGCCTCGCTGAAGACGAAAGCCGAGCGCAAGGGCGACAAATGGATCATCAACGGCCAGAAGACCTGGACCACGCTGGCCCAGCACGCCGACATGATCTTCTGCCTCTGCCGCACCGATCCCGCCGCAAAGAAGCAGATGGGCATCTCCTTCATCGTGTTCTCGATGAAGTCGAAAGGCGTCACCGTGCGTCCGATCCAGACCATCGACGGCGGCGTCGAGGTCAACGAGGTTTTCTTCGACGACGTCGAAGTGCCCTACGAGAACCTGATCGGCGAGGAGAACAAGGGCTGGGACTACGCCAAATTCCTGCTCGGCAATGAGCGCACCGGCATTGCCCGCGTCGGCGTCTCCAAGGAGCGCATCCGCCGCATCAAGGATCTGGCGTCGAAGGTCGAGTCCGGCGGCAAGCCGATCATCCAGGATCCCGCCTTCCGCGAGAAGCTCGCGGCCTGCGAGATCGAGCTGAA
>NZ_JADPJR010000072.1:0-150377 GCF_023073535.1 Bradyrhizobium sp. 179
CGATAGGATGATCGAGCAACATCGTCGTCTCCAGGTTGAATGGATGCAACCTCAGTCTGGCCTCAGACTTGGTCGCTATCCACCCCCATGGAATCTTCGCTGCGCTCGCAATGACAGCAGGGATACAGCATCACGCAAAAAGAGGCGGGGTTTGTCCCGCCTCTCTCGCACTCATCATTTCAATTCTGCTTACGCCTGGCTCGCGATTGCCTTGCCGAGCGCGGCTTGCGCCGCAGCCAGGCGGGCGATCGGCACGCGGTAGGGCGAGCAGGAGACGTAGTCGAGGCCGATCGTGTGGCAGAAGGCGACCGAGGCGGGATCGCCGCCGTGCTCGCCGCAGATGCCGACCTTGAGCGAGGCCCGCGTCTTGCGGCCGCGCGCGACGCCGATCTTGACGAGCTCACCGACGCCCTCTTGATCAAGCGCGATGAAGGGATCGACCGAGAGGATGCCCTTTGCCACGTAGGGACCGAGGAAGCTCGCCGCGTCGTCGCGGCTGATGCCGTACGTCGTCTGCGTGAGATCGTTGGTGCCGAACGAGAAGAACTCGGCGCTCTCCGCGATCTCGGCTGCGAGCAGACAGGCGCGCGGCAGCTCGATCATGGTGCCGACCTGATAGGCGAGCTTCGTATTCGTCTCGCGCATCACCGCCTGCGCAGTCGCATCGATCCGCGCCTTGACGAGGTCGAGCTCGGCCTTGGTCGCGATCAGCGGGACCATCACCTCGAGACCGACGGCCTTGCCGGTGCGCCTCTGCGCCTCGACCGCGGCCTCGAAGATCGCGCGCGCCTGCATCTCGGCTATTTCAGGATAGGCAATCGCGATGCGGCAGCCGCGGAAGCCGAGCATCGGATTGAACTCCGAGAGCTCGCGGGCGCGGTCGGCCAGGCGCCGCGGATCGGTGTTCATGGCGCGCGCCACCTCCTCGACCTCGGCATGGGTGTGCGGCAGGAACTCGTGCAGCGGCGGATCAAGCAGGCGGATCGTGACGGGAAGACCCTTCATGATCTCGAACAGCTCGACGAAGTCGGCGCGCTGCATCGGCAGCAGCTTGGCGAGCGCGGCACGGCGCGCCTGCTCGTCTTCGGAGAGGATCATTTCGCGCACCGTGCGGATGCGCGTCTCCTCGAAGAACATGTGCTCGGTTCGGCACAGGCCGATGCCTTCGGCGCCGAACTTGATCGCGGTGCGGGCATCCTCGGGCGTATCGGCATTGACGCGCACGCCGATCTTGCGGACCTGGTCGGCCCAGTTCATCAACGTGCCGAACTCGCCGGACAGCTCCGGCTCGATCATCGGCATGCGGCCGGCGAGCACCTGGCCGAGCGAACCGTCGATGGTGATGACGTCGCCGGTCTTGAAGGTGCGCGAGCCGATGCTCATGGTACCGCGGCCGTAGTCGACGCGGATGGTGCCGCAGCCGGAGACGCAGGGCTTGCCCATGCCGCGCGCGACCACCGCTGCGTGCGAGGTCATGCCGCCGCGCGTGGTCAAGATGCCTTCGGCGGCGTGCATGCCGTGGATGTCTTCCGGGCTGGTCTCGATCCGAACCAGGATCACCTTGCGTCCGTCGGCCTGGAGCTTGGCCGCCTCGTCCGAGGAGAACACGATCTCGCCGGAGGCCGCTCCCGGCGAGGCCGGCAGGCCGGTCGCGATCACGTCGCGCTTGGCATCGGGATCGATGGTCGGATGCAACAGCTGATCGAGCGAGGCTGGATCGATCCGGGTCACCGCTTCCCTTTTCGAAATCAGGCCTTCATTGGCGAGCTCGACCGCGATGCGCAGCGCCGCTTTCGCAGTGCGCTTGCCGCTGCGGGTCTGGAGCATCCAGAGCTTGCCCTGCTCGACCGTGAACTCCATGTCCTGCATGTCGCGGTAGTGCTTCTCGAGCAGCGTGTAGATCCGCGTCAGCTCCTTGAAGGCCTCCGGCATCGCCGATTCCATCGACGCCTTGTCGGAGCCCGATTCCTTCCGCGCCTCCTCGGTGATGTCCTGCGGCGTGCGGATACCCGCCACCACGTCCTCGCCTTGCGCGTTGATCAGGAATTCGCCGTAGAGCTTGCTCTCGCCGGTCGAGGGATTGCGCGTGAAGGCAACGCCGGTCGCGGAGGTATCGCCCATATTGCCGAACACCATGGCCTGCACGTTGACCGCGGTGCCCCAGGATTCTGGAATGTCGTGCAGCTTGCGGTAGGTCACCGCGCGCGCGTTCATCCAGGAGGAAAACACCGCGCCGATCGCGCCCCAGAGCTGGTCGTGCGGATCCTGCGGGAATTCCTTGCCGGTCTCGCGCGCGACCGCGTCCTTGTACTTGCCGACCAGCTCGACCCAGTCGTCTGCGGACAGATCGGTGTCGAGCGTGTAGCCCTGGCTGTCCTTGAAGGTGTCGAGGATTTCCTCGAAATGATGATGCTCGAAGCCGAGCACCACGTCCGAATACATGGTGATGAAGCGGCGATAGCTGTCATAGGCAAAGCGGCGGTCACCCGACAGCTCGGCCAGCGCTTCCACGGTCTGATCGTTGAGGCCGAGATTGAGCACGGTGTCCATCATGCCCGGCATCGAGGCGCGCGCGCCGGAACGCACGGAGACGAGCAGCGGGTTCTTGGTGTCGCCGAACACTTTGCCGGTCAACTTGCCGACATGCTCCAGCGCCTTCTCAACCTGCGACTGCAGTTCCTTCGGATAGGTCTTGTCGTGTGCGTAGAAGTAGGTGCAGACCGAGGTCGGGATGGTGAAGCCCGGAGGTACCGGCAGGCCGAGATTGGCCATCTCGGCGAGGTTGGCGCCCTTGCCGCCGAGCAGGTCACGCATTTCCGAGCGGCCTTCGGCCTTGCCGTCACCAAATGTGAACACCCATTTGCCGGCCTTGGCCGCTGCTGGCGCCGCCTTGGCGGACGGAGTCTTCTTGGGTGCGGGCTTTGCAGCGACCTTCGGCAGAGCCGCCCTGGTCACAGCTTTTGCCGCCGGCTTGGCAGCGGGCTTTGCGACCGGCTTCGGCGCGCTTTTGGCCAGCGCCTTGCGGGCCCGCGGCGCAGCCTTTGCGGCGGTGGAGGACTTTGATTTCGCTGGCATTTTTTTGGGCTTCGAGGCGGCTTTGGCCATAGCTTGCACACAACCTGCGAGAGGAATGGGAAATCGCGGGCCTTACACCACTTTGGGCGGGCCCGCGCAAGTCGGACAGTTCCGAAAAGTGAACGCCTAGAAGCGGAGCCACTTCAGGAGCCCAAGCCCGATCGCGCCATTCACGATGAGAAAGATCGCGACGATCAGATTGAGGAGTCGCGGCATGATCAGGATGAGCACGCCCGCAATCAACGACAGGATCGGCGAAATGTGGGCGACGGTGATGTGCATGAATTATCTTTCTGTGGAGGTGGACGAATCGCGGGCGGATCATAGCGGCCCCGGTTCCGCGAGTAGAGACGCGGAAAGCCGATGCGAGTTCCCGGCTTCTCGAAAACTGCCCGAAATTGCCGCGGATACGGCAGGCCTTTTCCCGGAACATTGCGAAGTCGCATGCATTGGCCACCGGTTGCGCCACTGGCGCTTGCCAAACATCACATCGAAGGAGTTGCCCATGCGGAACAGGATTCTTGCCCTTGCAGCGCTGGGCGTTGCGATCGGCTCGCCCCTTGCGGCACAGGCGCAAAGCGATGTCACGGTGGGACGCGCGCCTACCGTGGTCGACAGCGCCCCCAGCATTGCCGTCGACCAGCGGCCGGCCTTCCGCGACTATGTCGTCGAACAACGTGTGCCGCCCTTCCGCATTCCGGATCGCGTGGTGGTCGGTGCCACCTTACCCGAGAGCGGCGTCACGTATTATGACGTGCCGCAGCGTTTCGGCGCCACCACCTATCGCTACACCGTCGTGAACGGCGAGACCGTGCTGGTCGAACCGCGCTCGCGCCGCATCGTCGAGGTACTGGACTGAGACTGAGATCGACTACTTGAGATCGACTAGATGTCCGGCGCGCCACATCAGGCTGGCGCGAGCAGTGTTAAATCGGACATCAGGCCCCGCCCGGTCCTCCCCCCGCCGGGCGGGGCACTTTTTGCGTGCCACATCAACAGCCGTCATTCCGGGCTCGCGCCAAGTGGCGCGCCCCGGAATGACAGCGGTGGTAAAGGCGCTACTGCCCGTCAATCCTGGATCTTCGAGAAATCCGCCACCGCCCGCGTGGCGCTGCGAATCTCGTTCAGCAGCTTCAACCGATTCTCGCGCACCTTCCCATCGTCGTCATTGACGCGAACCTTTTCGAAAAACGAATCCACGGGCGGACGCAATTTCGCCAGAGCGCTCATGGCCGCGGCAAAGTCTTCCTTGGCGACGGCAGCGCTCGCCTCCGCCTTGACCTCGCCGATCGCTTTCGCCAGCGCCTTCTCTTCATCGAGGCTGTAGAGCGCAGCATCCGGCGCCCCGTCGAACGTGCGCTTGTCCTTCTTCTCCTCGATCGAGAGGATGTTGCTGGCGCGCTTGGTGCCGGCCAGCAGGTTCTTGCCGTCGTCACTGTCGAGAAACTTGCCCAGCGCCTCGACGCGGCGCACGATCATCAGAAGATCGTCCTGGCCGCCGAGCGCGAACACGGCATCGACGAGATCGTGGCGCGCGCCCTGCTCGCGGAGCTGGACCTTGAGGCGGTCGGCGAAAAAGGCGAGCAGGTCTATCGGAAGCTTTTGCGCATCGGCCGGCTTGACCGACAAACCGGCGAGTGCGGACGCCGCCACCTTCATGACCGACAAACGCAGCGCGTTCTCGGCAATCAACCGGATCACCCCGAGGGCAGCTCTCCGCAGCGCATACGGATCCTTGCTCCCCGTCGGCTTTTCGTCGATAGCCCAAAAGCCAACGAGCGTATCCATCTTATCGGCGAGCGCCACAGCAACGCTGACCGGATCAGTCGGCACGCGATCGGCAGGGCCTTGCGGCTTGTAGTGCTCCTCGCAGGCGGCGGCGACCGAGGCGTCCTCGCCCTGCGCCAACGCATAATACTTGCCCATCAATCCCTGCACCTCGGGGAATTCGCCGACGACTTCGGTCAGCAGATCCGCCTTGGCCAGATGCGCGGCGCGCGTTGCCTTGCCGACGCCGGCGCCGACCAGCGGCGCGATCTCGGCCGCCAGGCGCTCGATGCGCTTGATGCGCGCGGCCTGCGTGCCGAGCTTCTCGTGGAACACGATCTGCTCGAATTTCGGCAGCCGCTCCTCAAGCTTGGTCTTCAGATCCGTTTCATAGAAGAACTTCGCATCACTGAGCCGCGCGCGGATGACGCGCTCGTTGCCGGCGATGATGGTCTTGCCGCCGTCCGTCGCCTCGATATTGGCGACGAGGATGAACTTATTGGCGAGCTTTCCGGCGTTATCCGTATTCTTGGGATCGCTGACGACGAAGCACTTCTGGTTGTTGCGGATGGTGGCGCGGATGACTTCCGCGGGCGTTGTCAAGAATTCCGGCTCGAACGAGCCCATCAGTACGACCGGCCATTCGACGAGGCCGGCGACCTCGTCGAGCAGGTTCTGGTCCTCGACGAGCTCGAACCCTTGCGCGAAGGCGAGCTGCTTGGCGTCGGTGAGGATCGCATCCTTGCGGCGCTCAGGGTCGAGCACGACCTTTGCGGCGAGAAGTTTGGCCTCGTAATCCTCGAAACGACGCACGGAAATCGCCGCGGGTGCGAGGAAGCGATGGCCGTAAGTGGTTTGGCCGGCCTCGATGCCGTCGACCGAGAACTTCACGACGTCGGGCTGTTCCGTCTCGAGCCCGAAAGTCGCGGTGATTGCGTGCAGCGGACGCACCCAGTTCAGCGATCCGGGTTTGCCGGAGCGCGCGCCCCAGCGCATCGCTTTCGGCCAGGGGAAGGTGCGGATGATCACCGGCAGGATTTCCGCGAGCACGTCGATCGCGGCGCGGCCGGGCTTCTCGATCAGCGCAATATAGAAGTCGCCCTTCGGATCCCGTTGGATCTTGGCTTCGTCGAGCGAACTCAAACCGGTAGCCTTCAGAAAACCCTGCACGGCCGCATCGGGCGCGCCAATTTTCGGTCCGCGGCGTTCGGTCTTGAGGTCCGGCTGGCGCGCAGGGATGCCGTGCACGGTCAGCGCGAGGCGGCGCGGCGTCGCGAACGCCTTTGCGCCCTCGTAGACGAGGCCTTCGGCGACCAGCTTGTCGGTGACCATGCGGCGCAGATCGTCGGCCGCCTTGGCCTGCATGCGCGCGGGGATTTCTTCCGAGAACAGTTCGAGCAAAAGATCGGGCATCAGGCAGCTCCGCCCGCTTCAGTATGGATCCAGGCTTCGCCACAGGCCTTGGCCAGCTCGCGCACGCGCAGAATGTAGCTCTGCCGCTCGGTCACGGAGATCACGCCGCGTGCATCGAGCAGGTTGAAGACGTGGCTCGCCTTGATGCACTGGTCATAGGCCGGCAGCGCCATCAGATGCTGCTTGCTGTTGCCGCCTTCGCGCCAGCCGGCCTCGAGATATTTCCTGCAGGCCGCTTCGGCCATCCTGAACTGCTCGAACAGCATCGCGGTGTCGGCATGTTCAAAGTTGTGCCGCGAATATTCCTGCTCGGCTTGCAGGAAGACGTCGCCATAGGTGACCCTGGCGGCGCCATCGCGGCCGTTGAAGTTGAGGTCGTAGACGCGATCGACGCCCTGCACATACATCGCCAGGCGCTCGAGCCCGTAGGTGAGCTCGCCCGCCACCGGCGCGCATTCGAAGCCCGCGACCTGCTGGAAATAGGTGAACTGGCTGACTTCCATACCGTCGCACCAGCATTCCCACCCGAGGCCCCAGGCGCCCAGCGTCGGGCTCTCCCAATCGTCCTCGACGAAGCGGATATCGTGCACGGCGGAATCGATGCCGATCGCGGCGAGCGACTTCAGGTACAGCTCCTGAAGGTTCGGCGGCGACGGTTTCATGATCACCTGGAACTGGTAGTAGTGCTGCATCCGGTTCGGGTTTTCGCCGTAGCGACCGTCCTTGGGTCGGCGCGAGGGCTGCACATAGGCCGCGTTCCACGGCTTTGGCCCGAGCGCGCGCAGGGTGGTCGCCGGATGAAAGGTGCCCGCGCCCATCTCCATGTCATAGGGCTGCAGGATCACGCAGCCCTGCTCGGCCCAGAACCGCTGGAGCGCGAGGATGAAGCCCTGGAACGAGCGTTCCGGGCGCATATGGGCGGGCAAGGAGGCGTCCATCGTCAGATCAGGCTCTCGCGGGGGGTTTTGAATCGCGCGGGACCGTATCGGCGGCGGGGATGGGAATCAAGGCGAAGGGGGAGAAATGGCAGTCATTCCGGGGCGATGCGCAGCATCGAACCCGGAATCTCGAGATTCCGGGTTCGCCCTAGGGCGCCCCGGAATGACGGTGCGTGTGAAAGCCAGAACCACCTATCCCGGGCGGTAAGCTCCGGTCACGGGGTCACGTTTCAGCGTCGGGATGTCCCCCATATGGGCGGCTTCGGTGACGCGCGACAAGCGCATCTCCTCCAGCTCCTGGTTGATCCGGACAGCGGTCTTGTAGGCCCAGCGGACCACGGCAAGCCCGCCCAGCACGCCCGCGAAAGCGACGAACGGCGGCATCGGTCGATCCTTGTCTAGTGCTCAGCCCCCACGCGCATTGTTGCGCAGATGGACCTGCGCCGCAATCGGAGGGTCGAGGGGCCAAATGGCGCGGGAGTGCGAGCCCTAGAACCCGAATTTCGCCCAAATCGCCCGCGTCTCGACCGCCGAGATCAGCTCATCCGGCAGACCGGCCATTGATTCCAGCGCCGAAAGCTGACCCGCCCCGGGCGATTTCCGGCCCAGAAGACCGGACAACAGACCGGTCGGCTGCGCGATCACAGGGGTGAGAACCTTCTCGCCGTAGCGGGCACGAAGAGTTGAGCGGAGATCGCCGATGCTGTCGGCGAGCCCCAGCGCGACTGCGCTCTCGCCCGCCCAATATTCGCCCGTGAACAGGGTGTCGTCGGTGCCTCTCAGGCGCCCGCCGCGGCTGTCCTTTACCAGGGCAATGAAGATCTGGTGGATCTCGCGCTGGATCGCCTTCAGCTTCGCTACGTCATCAGGATTTTCCGGGAGGAACGGATCGAGCATCGCCTTATGGGCGCCGGCGGTGTAGAGGCGCCGCTCGACGCCGAGCCGCTTGATCGCCTCCTGGAAACCAAAACTGCCACCGACCACGCCGATCGAACCGAGGATCGAAGAGGGATCGCAGATGATCTCATCGCCGGCACAGGCGATCATGTAGCCGCCTGAGGCGGCGACGTCCTCGACGAAGACCAGCACGGGCAGCTTCTTCTCCGCCGCGAGCTGCTTGATGCGCAGGTAGATCTGGCGCGACTGCACCGGCGAGCCGCCGGGCGAATTGATCACCAGCGCCACCGCCTTGGCGTTGCGATGTGAAAACGCCCGCTCCAGCACGCGCGCTATGCCCGCGAGCGTCATGCCAGGGCGCAGCGGCGTCACTGCGCCGATCACGCCGGACAGCCGCACCACGGGCACAATTGCCGTGCCGGGCCGGAAACGCGCCGGCAGATATTGCATGAGCTTGTCGGCCAGGCCGGAACTCTCACGATCGTTCAAATCTTCGGCCATGCCGTTACCTCTGTTTAACCATTTTTTATCACGCGACTGTCATTGGAAGTGCCTGGAACGTGTTTTGCAGATTTCCCGTTGGGAGGCTGCAATGAGGCAGCGGAGAACGCCATGAAAATCTATTTGCTGATGCTGCTGATCGGTGCGCTGTTCATGGCGATCCGCCTGACGACGCCGCAGGAACAGCAGTCGGAATCGCTTCCGCAATAAGCGATCACGGCTCCGCCAGCGGCAAGACCGCCCTTCCCTCCAGAATCTCCTTCACCTCTTTTTTAGGCACGCCCGACTCGTCATTGAGCATGAGGCCCGGCAGCACTCGCGCCGGCGCCCGGCCGCCTTTGACCGCGCGCACCAGCACCCGGATCGCCGGCCGCCCCGCCTCACCGTGAACTGGCAGGATCGACAGACTGCCGAAGCCGCGTGACAGCGCTGCCAGGACGTCGGCGATCCCATCTGCACGCCAGATCAACGTCAGCACGCCGTTCGATCGGAGGATGCGCCGCGCCGCATGCACCCATGCATTCAGCGTCTCGTCGCGCGCGACATGGGCGGTGTGACGTGCCTGGTCCGGCGACCCGCGATGCCGAACCGGATCGTTGAAAGGCGGGTTCATCAGCACCACGTCGACGCTGTCGGGCACGAGACCATTTGCCGCAAACGCCTGCGCATCGGCAGTGACGTCGAGCACGATCGTCTCGGCGGCAATTCCATTCGCCGCCGCGTTGGACCGCGCAAGCTCTGCCAGCACCGGATCGATCTCGACCAGGCCGAGCCGCAATCCAGCCACGCGCCTGGCAAGCGCGAGGCCCGCCACACCGATGCCGGCGCCGAGATCGATCGCGCGATCGCCCGCCTTGGCCGTGGTCGCCGCCGCAAGCAGGATGGCGTCGTGTCCGGCGCGATGGCCGGATCGCTTCTGCTTCAGGCGCAGCTGCCCGCCGAGAAAGGCGTCTTCGGTGATATCGGCTGCGGCCTCAATCATCGCCGCGCAATTCGTGGCTGAGGCCGGCCTCGGTGAGAAGCTGGCGGGCCTCGACGGCGTCATCCTCATGGACCAGGATCCGCCGCGGCAGAATGCCGAGCGAGCCCTCGATGATGCTCATGTTCTGGTCAAGCACCAGATGATGGATATTGGCACCGTCGAGCAGCGCGCCGATCGCTGACACCAGCACCATGTCGTTGGTCCGAACCAGTTCACGCAAACGCAGGTCTCCTGCCTGAAAAAGAGGGAAGCGGCAAATGTCAATGGTTCCGCGGCACTTGCCGCATCCGCCACCAGTTTCTATTGTCTTTCCATCAGAATAGCCCTTCCGGGGCAAATATTGGAGACCGGCGTGGCCGTCATCGTACCTTTCGAAACTCCGGGCGCGTCGATCGAAGAGCTGGTTGCCCTTGTCGCCGGTGACATGGAGCGCGTCAACGCCACGATCCTGTCGCGGACCGGTTCTGATGTGACCATGATCCCTGAGGTCGCCAATCATTTGATCTCCTCCGGGGGAAAACGCCTGCGGCCAATGCTGACGCTCGCCATGGCCAACCTCGCCGGCTACACCGGCGACGGCCACATCAAGCTCGCCGCCTCCGTCGAGTTCATGCATACCGCGACCCTGCTCCACGACGACGTCGTCGACGAAAGCGAGATGCGCCGAGGCAAGCTGTCTGCGCGCATGCTCTGGGGCAACGAGGCGAGCGTGCTGGTCGGCGACTTCCTGCTCGGCCAAGCCTTCCGCATGATGGTCGAGGTCGGCTCGCTGCGCGCGCTGGACATCCTCTCTGCGGCCGCCGCGACCATCGCCGAGGGCGAGGTGATGCAGCTCGCCGCGGCCAAGAACACCGCGACCACCGAGGACGAATATCTCGCCGTGATCCGCGGCAAGACGGCCGAGCTGTTCGCCGCCGCCTGCGAGGTCGGCCCCGTGATCGCCAACCGCCCGAAGGCGGAACAGACTGCCTGCCGCTCGGTCGGCATGAATCTCGGCATCGCCTTCCAGCTCGTCGACGACGTGCTCGACTATGGCGGCAAGAGCGCCAAACTCGGCAAGAACACCGGCGACGATTTCCGCGAAGGCAAGATCACGCTGCCGGTCGTGCTCGCCTTCCGCCGCGGCAACGACACCGAGCGCGCCTTCTGGATTCGGGCACTGGAGCGCGGCGACGTCGGCGATTCCGATCTCGATCACGCCATCGGCCTGATGAACAAGCACCGCGCGCTGGAGGACACGCTGAGCCGCGCCCAGCACTACGGCGCCATGGCTGTGGACGCGCTGGCACTGTTCCCGTCCTCGCCGATGAAGAGCGCGCTGGAACAGGTCGTGGCGTTCTGTCTGGCGCGATCACATTAGGCGTGACCGCCCGACGCGCTCTCCACTCGTCAACTGCCGCGGTGACGATCTGGATTGCTGCTTCGCTCCGCTCCCAATGCCGGAGCGTTAGAGGCAGCATCGCACTCCCTTCCGTGTCCCGGACTGCAACGCTCGTCGCGTGGCCGCGCAGGGCCGGGACCCACGCGGCACGCGCAGCTCTCAGCAAGATGGGCCCCGGCGCTGCGCTGCGTCCGGGCGCGAGAGCGGTCCGGCAAGTGCCCGCCGCACATTCCGACCAGACGCGCTGTCTCCCACCGAACCGCTTTAGCCATCATATCACTTACGCTGCTCGCGCCTGCTGCTGCCTGCCCCAGTCACTTGCCTTTTGCAAGTCACTCACCTACCTTGCTGCCATGCAGCCCAAATCTCCCTCCATCCTGGAATGCCCTGTCGGCCGCGCCGTGGAGACGGTCGGCGAATGGTGGAGCATTTTGATCCTGCGCGATGCGTTTCAGGGCGCGACGAAATTCGACGAGTTTTCGCAAAGCCTCGGGATCGCGCCGAACATCCTGTCGCGGCGGCTCGCCCATCTCACCGAGAACGGCATGTTTGTTCGCCGCCGCTATCATGAGCGGCCGCCGCGCTACGAATATGCGCTGACGGACAAGGCGCGGGATTTCTTTCCCGTGATCGTGGCGCTGCTCGCCTGGGGCAACAAGCATCTCGCTCCGAAGGGCGAAGCCATCCTGCTGGCGAGCCGAGACGAGATCCGCCCGTTCGATCCTGTCGTCGTCGATGCCGCCGACCTGCGTCCGATCACGCTCACCAATGCAGTCGTCATCGCCGGTCCACGCGCCAGCCGCGGGATGCGCAAACGACTCGCTTCACTCAAGGCCATGAACCCGGCCGTCGCGCCGTCTGGAGACTGACATGCGTCGTATCGTCGTGACGGGAATGGGCGCGGTGTCGCCGCTTGGCTGCGGTGTCGAGCGGTCTTGGCGCCGGCTGTTGGCCGGTCAAAGCGGGCTGCGCCCTCTGCCCGAATGGGCGCAGGTACTGCCGGCGCACATCGCCGGGCTCGTGCCCGACAAGGCCGATGATGCCGAAGCCGGCTTCGATCCCGCACAGGCGGCTGCGCCAAAAGACCAGCGCAAGATGGACCGCTTCATCCTGTTCGCGCTGCTCGCCACCGCAGAAGCAGTGTCGCAGGCCAAATGGATGCCGCAGGACGCCGCGGCGCTGGCACGGACCGCGACGATCATCGCTTCCGGCGTCGGCGGCTTTCCGGCGATAGCAGAGGCGGTGCGCATCACGGAGCAGCGCGGCGCGCGCCGGCTCTCGCCCTTCACGATCCCCTCGTTCCTCGCCAATCTCGCCGCTGGCCACGTCTCGATCAGATACGGCTACAAGGGACCGCTGGGCACGCCCGTCACCGCCTGCGCGGCCGGGGTCCAGGCGATCGGCGATGCCGCGCG
This sequence comes from Bradyrhizobium sp. 179, assembly GCF_023073535.1. Lineage (NCBI taxonomy): Bacteria > Pseudomonadati > Pseudomonadota > Alphaproteobacteria > Hyphomicrobiales > Nitrobacteraceae > Bradyrhizobium > Bradyrhizobium sp. 179. The sequence goes on from NZ_JADPJR010000072.1 coordinate 12,370, forward strand.
CATGATCCGCGCCGACGAGATCGACGTCGCAATCTGCGGCGGTGCGGAGGCCTGTATCGATATCGTCAGCCTCGGTGGCTTTGCTGCGGCACGTGCGCTGTCGAGCGGCTTCAACGATGAGCCTGCACGCGCCTCGCGCCCGTTCGATCGCGACCGCGACGGTTTTGTGATGGGCGAAGGCGCCGGCATCCTGGTGATCGAGGAACTGGAGCATGCTCTGGCGCGCGGCGCGGCGCCGATCGCGGAGATCGTCGGCTACGGCACGACCGCGGATGCCTATCACATGACCTCGGGTCCGCCCGATGGTGATGGCGCCCGCCGCGCGATGGAGATCGCGCTTCGGCAGGCGAACCTTGCGCCCGCGGATGTACAGCACCTCAATGCCCATGCGACATCAACGCCCGCCGGCGACGAGAGCGAGCTTGGCGCTATCGCCGCGCTGTTCGGCCGTGACCGCGGCATTGCCGTAAGCGCGACCAAATCGGCCACCGGCCATCTGCTCGGCGCCGCCGGCGGATTGGAGGCGATCTTCACCGTGCTCGCTTTACGCGACCAGATCGCGCCGCCGACGCTCAATCTCGAAAACCCGGATCCTGGCGCTGATGGCATCGACATCGTCGCCGGCGCAGCGCGGCCGATGCCGATGCAGAGCGCCATCTCGAACGGCTTCGGCTTTGGCGGGGTCAATGCCAGCGTGATCTTCCGCCGGATCGGCTAAACGAGGGGCCTTGCAATCGCGTCAGGCTTCGCTACCAAAACACAATGATCACGACGAATTTCTGGCTGTTCCTGGCGGCAGCTTGTCTCATTGCCGCCGTTCCCGGCCCCGGCATCTTCTATGTCGCGGCACGGACATTATCGGAGGGACGCGTCAGCGGTTTCGCATCGACTGCGGGCACGGCGCTGGGCGGACTGGTTCATGTGGTGGCGGGTAGCCTCGGCATCTCCGCGATCATCCTGGCCAGCGCCGAACTGTTCGCCGCAGTGAAATTTATCGGCGCGCTCTATCTGGTCTGGCTCGGTATCAAAACTTTTCGCAGCACCGGCCGGGCGCTGTCGCTCGCGAGCGAGCCCATCGGCGACAATCGCGCCTTTCGCGACGGTGTGCTGGTGGAGGCGCTGAACCCGAAGACCGCCGCCTTCTTCCTCGCCTTCATTCCACAGTTCCTCGATCCCGCAGGATCGGACCCCACGCTGCAATTCGTCCTCCTCGGCGCAATCTCGGTGACGCTGAATACGCTCGCCGATGTGGTGGTGGTGCTGATGGCAGCAGCGACGCGCAAGCAGCTGATCGGAAGGCCGCATCTGATGCGGCGCCTCACGCAGGGCTCGGGCGTCTTCATCGCCGGCCTCGGCCTGTCGCTCGCGCTGGCACGGCGGCCGGCAAATGGCTAGCGCCCCGCAAAGCCGGTTCTATGAATCGCACGGCCTGCGGCTGCATTGCGCAGACTGGGGCAACGAGGGCGCACCCATCGCCATCCTCGTCCATGGCGGCCGCGATCATTGCCGGAGCTGGGACGTCATCGCCGGATCGCTGCAGCCGCATTTCCACGTGCTCGCACCCGACCTGCGCGGACACGGCGATTCCGATTGGACCCGAGGCGGCAGCTACGCGCTGACGGAATATGTCTACGATCTTGCCCAGCTCGTCCGCATCATTGCTGCGCCGCAGGTGACGCTCATCGGCCATTCGATGGGCGGCATGGTCAGTCTGATCTTTTCGGGCTCATTCCCCGAGCTGGTCTCCAAGCTCGTCGTCCTCGACGGCGTGACCATGTTGCCGGACACGCCGAAGCCGCCGGTGCATGAGCGCATCGGCAAATGGGTGGCGCAGCTCGACAAGCTGCACGACCGCACGCCGCGCCGCTATTCGACGCTCCAGGCCGCAGCCGCGCAGATGATGCTTCACAACAAGCGGCTGTCCCGCGACCTCGCGCTGCATCTCGCCACGCATGGCGCGCGGCAGAACGAGGACGGCACCTATAGCTGGAAGTTCGATCACTACCAGCGCGCCAGTGCGCCGCACCGGCTCTGGCCAGACGACCACATCGAACTGTGGGCGCGCATCGCCTGCCCGACGCTGCTGCTCAATGCCGGCGAAAGTTTTCTGGCCGGCGCAAAGGCAGCGGGCCTGGAGAGGTATTTCCAGAACGCGCGCATCGAGACCGTCGCCGGGGCGGGACACTGGCTGCAGCATGACAAGCCGCAAGAGGTGCTGACTGAGATCCGGCGGTTTCTCGGGCTCGACGAGCAAAGTGCGGATTAGCTTGCTATCGTAGCCTTCATGAGCGCAGCGACATGCAGGGCGCGGCAAGAAAGAGGCCCGGATCGCCTCGCTCATCCGGGCTGCGCAGCGTCTCCAGGAAAATACTAGCTAGCTCAACGTTCCCGCATGCACCCACCAGCCGGGATGATCGCGCCGGATCTTTTCGGCGGCGGCATAGGCATCGGCCGGCGTGCCATAGATCGCAAAGCACGTCGCCCCGGAGCCGGACATGCGGGCGAGCTTGACGCCGGCAGAGGCACGCAAGGCTTGCAGTACCTTGCCGATCACCGGCTCGATGCGCATCGCGGGCGCTTCGAGGTCGTTGGCGACGGTCTCGAGAACGTTGACCCAGTCAGCGATCGAGGCGCCCTCCTCCGGCCAGGCCGGAGCGCGGATGACGTCGGTGACGCCGACCAGGAGCTCGCCGTTGCGCAGACCCAGCGCCTGGAACACGTCCTTGGTCGCGACCGGCACCCGCGGATTGACCATGACGCAGGGCATGCTCGGCAGCGCGAGCGGCAGCAGTTGCTCGCCGACTCCGGTCATGTCGCAGGCGCGCGAGAGCAGGCACACCGGCACGTCGGCGCCAGTTGCGAGCGCGACCTTCTGGAGACGGGGATCATCGAGCGATAAGTCGTTAAGACGGGCCAAGAGCCGAAGCGCCGCCGCGGCATCCGCCGAGCCACCGCCGATGCCGGCCGCGACGGGGAGCACCTTGTCGAGCACGAAGGCGCCCAGCTTCAGGCCCGGTACGGCCTCGGCCAGAAGCTTGGCCGCCTTGAGCACGAGATTGTCGGCGTTATCGCCGCAGGCTGTGGCCAGCGGTCCGGTGGTGGTGAGCTTCAACTCGCCGCCGGGCTCCAGCGTCAGCCGGTCGGCGCAGTCGGCAAACGCAACCACGCTTTCGAGATCATGATAGCCGTCGGCACGACGGCCGACGACGCGAAGGCTCAGATTGACCTTCGCCCGCCCCTCTTCAATCAACGCCGACATCGGCGACACGCCCCCAGAACCTACGTCTTTCCTTCACATGATCTTGCCGAAAAAGCGCTACACGATTTCCGGATCACGCGCTCAGCTCAGCCGCCCTTGCCGTCATCCTTCTTCTTCTCGGCCTGCGCCGCCGAAGAGTTCGAATTGTCGTCCGGCAGACCGTTGGCGATCTTGGCCTCGATCTTCGGCAGTTCTTCCGGCTCGGGCTTGAGATCGCGCGCATGCGACCACTGGAATTTTGCTTCCAGCGTGCGGCCGACGCGCCAGTAGGCGTCGCCGAGGTGATCGTTGATGGTGGGATCCTCGGGCTTGAGATCGATCGCGCGTTCGAGGTTCTTCACCGCCTCCTCGTAATTGCCGATGCGGTAATAGGCCCAGCCGAGGGAGTCCACGATATAGCCGTCGTCGGGACGCTGCTCGACGGCGCGCTTGATCATCTTCATGCCTTCGTCGAGATTCACGCCCTGGTCGATCCAGGAATAGCCGAGATAGTTTAGGACGTGCGGCTGGTCGGGCTGAAGCTCGAGCGCCTTCTTCATGTCGGCTTCGGCCTTGGCCCACTGCTTGGAGCGCTCCTCGCAGATGCCGCGATAGTAATACCAGACGCTGTTGGCCTTGTCGTTGCCGGGCGGCAGCACCTCGATGCCTTGCGAATAGGTCGCGCCGCAGTCGCCGAACCGCTTGCGGCCGCGCTCGATATTGCCGAGCGCCATGATGGCTTCGAGGTCCTTGGAATCCTCCGACGTGACGCCCTTGAGGATCTTGATCGCCTCATCGGTGCGGTCGGCGGAATCGAGGTCGATGGCGAGCTGGATCTGCGCGTTGCGCTTGAGCGGCGAGGACGAGGGCACGCGCTCATAGACCTTGATCGCCATCTGCGGCCGCTTCACCGATTCATAGAGGTCGGCAAGCGAGAGCAGCGCCAGCGGATGGCTGGGCTGGAGGTAGAGCGAGAGCTGGAGATAGACCAACGCCAGATCCTCGCCGCCGCGGCGGGTCAGCGTGGCGCCGATGCCGTAGAGCGCTTCGGCGGCGCCGGCTTGCGCGGAATCGACGAGCGGCGGCATCTTCTTGCCGGCCTTGGTCTCGCGCAGGCCTTCCAAGATCAGCGGATGACGGGCGAGCTTCTTGTCGAAAGCCTGGTAGACGGTGGTCGCCGCGGCGGAATCCTTGTTGCGCGACAGCCAGCGCGCATAGGCCTCGGTGATGCGCAGCATGGAATCGTCGAGCTTGTAAGCGCGCTCGAAGCGGGTGCCGGCGTCCTTCTCCTTGCCGGAGAGCTCGAGGATCATGCCGGCGTGCAGATCCTTGAACAGCGGATACCATTCCGGACCGGCCAGCTTGTCGATGGCGGCGACACCGCCCTTGGCATCGCCCGCACCATAGGCGGCCCAGCCCGACAACAGCGTGGCGACGAGATCGGTGATCGGGCCGCGGATCGACTGGTTGATGTTGGTTTGCGCCGCCGCGTACTTCTTCAGCTTGAGATCGTGAACGCCGACGACGAGCCGCGCGACGCGGTTGGTCTTGTCGATGGTGAGGATGCGCTCGGCGAGTTTGACCGCCTCGTCGATGTCGCCGTCGGCGACCGAGGAGATGAAGGCACGGTCGAGCAGTTCGTTGTTCTTCGGATCGGTGCGCAGGGCCGAGCGGTAGAACGCCGCGGCCGAGGTCGCGTCGCGCTCGACGCTGGCGTGGCGGGCGGCGAGATAGCTGCCGGCGCCGGTGAGCGACTTCAGATCGTTCCGGGTCGGAAACTGCGCCGCCGTGTTCTCCGGGTGATCCGGCGTCTGCGCTAGGACCGCGCCGGGGACCGCCACGATCGCGGTGCCCATGAAGGCGATGGCGGCAGCAGTCCAGCGGTTGAAACGATTTGAAAACATCAGGGCTCGCCTTGAGTTGGTAGTGCCTGGGTTTGCAGCAGAGGCCATGTCGCATGCGAACGCGGCCGGTGGCATCGGGACCCGGAACCGTCAGGCCGACAATGCCGCTTTTGGCGCCTCGCCGCAAGGATTCGGACCGGGCGATCCCCGCCGCACGTCCCAACGCGGCCAAGTGAATCCGCCACCAGCGCCCCAAGACGCCGCTACTATGGCCTTATCGTGGCCGCCGGCCGCTCCGGCGGCCCCCGGTTTCACGCGAACGTGCGTCACATTGCCGGGGGTCGCGTAACCCCGGCCACATCCGGTCTGGATACGTGATCCCGGCTTACATTGCCTCGTAATTCGGGCCGCCACCGCCCTCCGGGGGAACCCAGGTAATGTTGCCGTTGGGGTCCTTCACGTCGCAGGTTTTGCAGTGGACGCAATTCTGGGCGTTGATCTGGAAACGCGGGCCAGACCCCTCCTCAATCCACTCATAGACGCCGGCCGGGCAATAGCGGCTCGAGGGACCGGCAAACACGTCGTGCTCCGAGGTCTTCTGGAGGTTCATGTCAGCGACCTTGAGATGGATCGGCTGGTCCTCCTCGTGATTGGTGTTGGACAAGAACACCGAGGACAGCTTGTCGAAGGTGATCTTGCCATCCGGCTTCGGATAGTTCTTCGGTGCATGCTGCTTGGCCGGATCGAGCGTGGCGCGGTCATGCTTGAGATGCGATTGCGTGCCGAACAGCGAGGCCCCGAACAGCGTGTTGCACCACATGTCGAAGCCGCCCAGCGCGACGCCGAGCACGGTGCCGAACTTCGACCACAGCGGCTTGACGTTGCGGACCAGGAACAAATCCTTGCCGACCGACGAGGAACGCCAGGCGTTCTCGTATTCCACGAGCTCGTCATTGGCGCGCTCGGCCGCGATCGCCGCGGCGACGTGCTCGGCGGCGAGCATGCCGGTGCCCATCGCATTGTGCACACCCTTGATGCGCGGCACGTTGACGAAACCGGCCGCGCAGCCGATCAGCGCGCCGCCGGGGAAGCTCAGCTTCGGCACCGACTGGTAGCCGCCCTCGGTGATGGCGCGCGCCCCGTAAGCGAGCCGCTTGGCGCCATCGAAAGTGCCGCGGATCGAGGGATGGGTCTTGAAGCGCTGGAATTCGTCGAATGGGGACAGATAGGGATCGTCGTAATTCAGATGTACGACGAAGCCAACGGCGACGAGATTGTCGTCGTAGTGATAGAGGAATGAGCCACCGCCGGTCTTCATATCGAGCGGCCAGCCGAAGGAATGCTGAATCAAGCCCTTCTGGTGCTTGGCGGGATCGATCTGCCAGACCTCCTTGAGCCCGATGCCGAATTTGGGCGGTTCGGCCTTGGCGTCGAGCGCGAATTTGTTGATGAGCTGCTTGGTCAGGCTGCCGCGCGCGCCTTCGGCGAACAGCGTGTACTTGCCGAGCAATTCCATGCCGCGGGTGAAGGAGTCCTTCGGCTTGCCGTCCCGGCCGATGCCCATGTCGCCGGTGGCGATGCCCTTGACCTTGCCCTCCTCGTCATAGAGCACTTCGGCCGCCGCAAAGCCCGGATAGATCTCGACGCCGAGCGCCTCGGCCTTGCGCGCCAGCCAGCGGCAGACATTGCCGAGCGAGCCGATGTAGCAATGATGATTGTCCATCAGCGGCGGCATCATGAAGTTCGGCAGCTTGATCGCGCCGCCGGCCGTCATCCAATAGAAGCGATCGTCCTTCACCTGGGTTTTCAGCGGGCAGTCGGCATCCTCGCGCCAGTCCGGAACGAGCTTGTCGAGCCCGGCCGGGTCGATCACGGCGCCGGAGAGAATGTGCGCGCCGACCTCGGAGCCCTTCTCCACGACGACCACGTTGAGATCGGCGTTGATCTGCTTCAGCCGGATCGCAGCCGACAGGCCCGAGGGGCCGGCGCCGACGATGACGACGTCGAATTCCATGGATTCGCGAGGAGGGAGTTCTTCGGTGCTCATCTGATCTCAGCCCTTGAGACGGTCCTTGGTCGATTGCGCCCTCTTGTTTCCGATTTTTCCGGGTAGGACAACCTCGGAAATACGTTTCGCCGGGGTGCAAGACCGCCCAAGCTGATATAAAAGTCAGACTTTCCCATGATCCCCGAACCCGCACCCACCATCCGCGAGCTTCTCGCCTTCTATCTGGAGGCGGGTGTCGACTGCGCGCTCGCCGAGGAACCGATCGACCGCCTGGCGGAATTAGAAGCCCCGCCACCGGCCCCGCGCGTGGCACCGCCGGTCGAGCCATCGCGGCCCGCCGCCGCGCCGACGCTCATGCGCGGCGAGGCAGCCCCTGCGCCCGACGTCGCGATTGCTTCCGCACGCGAGGCCGCGCGCACGGCGCCGACGCTGGATGCACTGCGCGAACTGATGCAGAGCTTCGAGGGCTGCGCGCTGAAGCACACCGCGACGCGGCTGGTGTTCGCCGACGGCAATCCTAAGGCGCGCATCATGTTCGTCGGTGAGGCGCCCGGGCGCGACGAGGACATCGAGGGACTGCCCTTCGTCGGGCGCAGCGGCAAGCTGCTCGATCTCATGATCGGCGCAATCGGGCTCAACCGCACCACCGCCTATATCGCCAACGTCATTCCCTGGCGGCCGCCCGGCAATCGGACGCCGACGCCGCAGGAGACGCAGATCTGTCTGCCCTTCATCCAGCGTCAGATCGAGCTGGTCAATCCGGATGTGCTGGTGACGCTCGGCAATCCCTCGACGCAGACGCTGCTCGGAACGCGCGAAGGCATCATGCGCACCCGGGGCCGCTGGTTCGACTACGACACCGGCCAGCGCACCATCCGTGCGCTGCCGACATTTCACCCGGCGTACCTGCTGCGCTCGCCGTCCTACAAGCGGCTGGCCTGGCAGGATCTGCGCGCGGTTGCGAAGGTGCTGGCGCAAGGCGCGGTGTAACCACACCCACCCGTCATTCCGGGGCTCGCGAAGCGAGAGCCCGGAATCCATCGAGCGGCAGAGTGAGCGGATGAATGGATTCCCGGCTCGCGGCTTCGCCGCGCCCCGGAATGACACTGACCTACGCCCCCTTCGGCCGCACGATGGCCCAGCCGATGCGCAAAAGCTGCTGGCGGCCGGTTACCAGCCATTCGAAGGCGCGCGGGACTTCCGGGACGATGTTGGGAAATCGTTTGAGGATCTCCGGCGGCGGGGTGCCGGCGGTGTCGGAGGCGCGCCAGACCACGACGCCGCCGGTCTCGCTGAACTTGGCCTGATTCATCCACGGCGTGCGCGCAGGATCGGCGTCGATGAAGAGGTGCGGCCGGCCGGAATGCAGCGCGATCAGGCTCGCAAGCTGGGTCTCGCCGGCGACCGCGCGCAGGCGATGATTGGTGCGGCGGGCGAAGCTCTCGTCGAAGAAATCCGAGATCGCGCGCGCCGGCATCGAGGTTGCGATCTCGCCGGTGCCGGTCCAAGGCATGATCAGGACGGCGAGCACGACGCCGATGGCGGGCGCGATGATTGCGGCGGCCCAGACCATGCGCAGCATCCGCGCGCGGCGCATCGCGATGAGATCCCCTGCGGCGACCATCACGGCAAGCCCGGACATGACCAGCATGACACCGGCGCCGCCGACGACGGATTCGAGCCCGAGCAGGCCGGAGATCAGCACCGCGCCGAGTGGCGGCGCCAGCGCGAAGAAATAGACGAAGTTGCTCGCGAGCGGCTCGACCGGCGGGCGATAGATGATCGGCGGCTCCTCGCCCTTGCCGGCGAACATCCCGGTGTTGAGGAAGATCAGCGCCGGAATCGCCGCCGCCCCAAGCACGAGCCCGCCGAGCAGCCAGGCTGCGTGCAGGACGCCGGCGTTGAGCTCCGAAAGTTGCGGCAAGGCCGGCATCGTCAATGTCTCGGCGCGCATCAGCCACATCGCATAGGGCAGCGCCAGCACGGCGACGACGATCAGCGCGAATAGCGGATCGAGCCCGCGCAGCGCCCTGCGGCCGCCCGCGGTCGAAATCGCGAAGACGACGATCAGGAGGAGGAGGAAGATCGCGGCGGGCGTCGTGAGCAACAACAGGCCGGCCTCGATCGACCAGGCGAACCAGGCATTGCTGCGGCGCTGGCCGATGATCTGCCAGGAGTGCAGCAGCAGCAGCGCCCAGAGCGGCCGTGCCAGCACCAAGGGTCCGAAGTCGAGCGCGGACGAGGAGAAGGCCAGCACGGTCATGGTCAGCAGCACGGCCAGCACCGCCTGCTGTGAGCCGACGACGGCACGAGACAGATGAAAGAGCGCGATGAAGGTCGCGATCTCGCAGAGCTCAGCGAGCACATACACGCCGAACATGTGACCGCCGGCGACGCGATAGGCCATGTCGGCGAGCCAGACCGGCAGCGGCGGGCCGAGATCGGTGCCGACCTGGTACTCGCGGCCGAAGGCCAGCAGCGTCGCCAGACTGCCGGGCGGGCTGCGGTAGAACACCAGCGCCACGAACAGCCACATCGCCGCCTGGAGCAGCACGGCGATCCACACGATCAGCCGCGGCCGGGCGCGAATGAGCTCGATGACCAGGGAGGTAAACCGCATGCAACGTCCGAAAGATGCAGCCAACCCGTCCAGCCGGCCCTGTTCGCTCACACCTGTTTTGATAAAGGGCGCTGCGCGTCGTGGCAACCGCCGCAAGTCGTCATGCCGGGCTTGACGGATGGGGGAAGCTGCGGAGGAAACCTAGAGATTCGCAGACGCGTCGATCTCGATTTGGGCTTCCACCTGCACCTCGACCTCCGCGACAGAGAACAGATCCTGCGCCGGCTCGACGGTCCAGGGCATGTGCTTGGCGCGGGCGGCGGCGACGGGGGCGAAGAAGCTGCGGTGGTGGATGGAGGGGCCGAGGCGATCCAGCGCGTCGAGATGCTCGGGGACAGCGTAGCCCTTGTGCTGCTCGAAGCCGTAGCCGGGGCAGTCCTGCGCCAGCGCGCACATCAGCCGGTCCCGCGTCACCTTGGCAACGATGGAGGCGGCCGCGATCGACAGCACGATGCCGTCACCACCGATCACGGCCTCGCAGTCGCATTCCGTATCGAGCTGGTCGCGGCCGTCGACGAAGACGTGGCGCGGCGCCTCGGGCAGCGCCACCACCGCGCGCTTCAGCGCCCATAGCGAAGCACGCAGGATGTTGTCGCGGTCGATCCGCGCGGGCGAAGCCACCGCGACCGAGACCTGCGCGGTGGCGCAGATCTTGTCGAACAGTTTTTCGCGCTCCTCGGCCGTCAGGCGCTTGGAATCATCGATGCCACGGGGAATGCGGTCGGGATCAAGGATCACCGCCGCCGCCACCACGGGGCCGGCGAGCGGTCCGCGACCGGCCTCGTCGCAGCCTGCGACCGGCCAGACGCCGCGCTTGATCAGCGCGCGCTCACGACGGAAGCTCGGCGGGGCCACGGCAATGATGCCTTTCCGGCCGGCGCTTTTGCCGGTTAAAGCCTGAACCTCCGACGCCTTGGCTTGCGGAGCCTTGGCTTGCGACGCCTTGCCTTCCGACGTGTTGGCAGGCGCAGCTTTCTTCGCACCGTCTTTTTTAGGCGTGTCTTTGGCCGGCTTCTTGGCGGACTTGTCCCGAATCATGGTGGGGATCGTGCGCAAGCGGCTTCGCCAGCGCAACCTGGAACCCGAGACAATTCCCGTTATTCAGGTGGGCCGCCCTATTCCGCCAAATGCACCCGTCGGTCCTCGCCCACCTCGATGCCGGGTGCGATCACGACTTCCCAGGGGTGGCCATCGGGATCGGTGAAATAGCCGGAATAGCCGCCGTAACCGGTCTCGTGCGCCGCTTTCAGCAGCGCTGCACCCTTGTCGACAGCGAAAGCCAGCACCGTATCGACCTCCTCGCGCGTCCGGCAGTTCCAGGCGAGCGTCATCCCACGAAATGCCGGCGGTCTTGGATTGTCCGGCAACCCGGCGTCGGCGGCGAGCTGATCCCAGGGATACAAGGCGAGCACCGGACCACCGGTGTCGTAGAATGCGACCGCCTCACCGGTCGCCTTGAGCAGGCGCGAGAAACCGAGCGCCTCGTAAAAGGCGATGCTGGCGCGGATGTCGCTGACACCGAGCGTGACGACGGTCAGCCGCGGCACCGGCACGGTGGCTTCCTCACTCATGCTACGCCTCGTCCACTTCGCGATCACAACAGGCTGAGCTGATCGCCGTTCCGCTTCGGCCGCGCGAAGTGATCGGTGGTCAGCTTGGAGCGCCGCTTGTTGAGGCCGAGCCGGTCGCAGGCGATCTCGAAGCGACGGCCGATGGTCCAGGCCATCGGGCCGGTCCCCTTCATCCGCTCGCCCCATTTCGCATCGTAGTCGCGGCCGCCGCGCATGTCGCGGATCAGCGTGAAGACGTGGCGGTAGCGGTCTGGATAATTCGCCATCAGCCATTCGCGGAACAGATCGCGGACCTCGAGCGGCAGCCGCAGCAGCACGTAGGAGGCTTCCTTGACGCCGGCATGGGCTGCGGCATCAAGAATGCGCTCGATCTCGGAATCGTTCAGCGCGGGGATCACGGGCGCGACCATCACCGTCGTCGGAATGCCCGCCTCCGAGAGCTGCTTGAGCGCTTCCAGTCGCTTCGGTGGCGTCGCCGCCCGCGGCTCCATGGTGCGCGCGAGCTTCGGATCGAGCGAGGTAACCGAGATCGCGACCTTGGCGAGGTTACGCTTGGCCATCCGCGCGAGAATGTCGATATCGCGCACCACCAGCGCCGATTTGGTGACGATGCCGACGGGATGCCCGGCGCGCTCCAGCACCTCTAGGATGCCTCGCATGATCTTTCGCTCGCGCTCGATCGGCTGATAGGGATCGGTGTTGGTGCCGATCGCGATCATCCGCGGCTCGTAGCCGCTGGCAGCGAGCTCCTTCTCGAGCAGCGCCGGCGCCTCGGGTTTGGCAAACAGTTTTGACTCGAAGTCGAGCCCGGGAGACAGGCCGAGATAGGCGTGCGTCGGCCGCGCGAAGCAATAGACGCAGCCGTGCTCGCAGCCGCGATAGGGATTGATCGAGCGGTCGAAACCGATGTCGGGGGAATCGTTGCGGGTGATCACCTTGCGCGAGGTATCGATCCCGACCGTGGTCTTGAACGGAGGCAGTTCCTCCAGGCTCTGCCAGCCATCGTCGAAGGCGACGCGGGCCTCGGCCTCGTAACGGCCGCTCGCGTTGGACTGGGCGCCCCGCCCTCGCCTGCGTGCGCGGTCGATGGCAACGCCAAGCTCGGGAAAATCGGCAGGAAAATCAGAAGGCGCACCCGCCGGCTCGGAGGGCGCCGTAACCGGCGGGTGCTTGAGGGCACGAGAAGATGCTCGACTCATGAAGCCAACATAGCATGCGCCCGGAACAAATCAAGAACAAGAGCAAAAACGCGAAAACAACCCCATGCACAGTAGCGCTGCCCAAACTTCGGGCGCGCGCCCTTGACCTGACGCAACACCGGCGGGCGGCGATCCCGTTTCATGGCGAAGGGATCAATCGCGCCGGAACAATGTTGGTGACGATCGCTGGGTGAAGGTCGGCAAGAACATGACAAATCAACGACAACTGCGCGCCGCGAGCAGCGAACTCGATCTCCTCGATCGCTACTGGCGTGCCGCCAACTACCTCTCCGTCGGGCAAATTTATCTCCTCGACAATCCGCTGCTGCGCGAGCCGCTGCGACCCGAGCACATCAAGCCGCGCCTGCTCGGCCATTGGGGCACGACGCCCGGCTTGAACTTCATCTATGCCCATCTCAATCGGGTCATCCGTGCGCTCGACCTCAACGTGATCTACGTCTGCGGTCCCGGCCATGGCGGCCCGGGCATGGTTGCCAACACCTATCTGGAAGGCAGCTACAGCGAGATCTATCCCGACATCGCGCGCGATACTGAGGGATTGCGCAAGCTGTTCAGGCAGTTCTCCTTCCCAGGCGGCATTCCGAGCCACGCGGCGCCGGAAACGCCGGGCTCGATCCACGAGGGCGGCGAGCTCGGCTATGCGCTGGTGCACGCCTATGGCGCGGCATTCGACAATCCCGACCTCATCGTCGCCTGCGTCGTCGGCGACGGCGAGGCCGAAACCGGCCCGCTAGCGGCGTCGTGGCACTCGAACAAGTTCTTGAACCCCGCCCATGACGGCGCGGTGCTGCCGATCCTGCACCTCAACGGCTACAAGATCGCCAACCCCACTGTGCTCGGGCGGATGCGCAACGAAGAGATCCGCGAGCTCTTCCGCGGGCTCGGCCATGAGCCGCTGTTCGTCGAAGGCGACGATCCCAAATTGATGCACCAGGCCATGGCGGATGCGCTAGACGTCGCGCTCGTCAGCATCCGCTCGATCCAGCAGCACGCCCGCGACGGGCGCAAAGGCGTCGAGCGACCGCGCTGGCCGATGATCGTGCTGCGCAGTCCCAAGGGCTGGACCGGCCCGAAGGAGGTTGACGGCAAGAAGGTCGAAGGTTTTTGGCGCGCGCATCAGGTGCCCGTTGCGAGCTGCCGCGAGAATCCGGCGCATCTGAAGGTGCTCGAAGACTGGATGCGCAGCTATGAGCCGGACAAGCTGTTCGACCCCAGCGGAGCGCTGATTCCCGAGCTTCAGGCGCTCGCGCCCGAAGGCCAGCGGCGAATGGGCACCAATCCGCATGCCAATGGCGGGCTGTTGAAGAAGGAGCTGAAGCTGCCGGACTTCCGCAGCTTCGCTGTCGAGGTACCGCAGCCCGGCGGTGTCGTGGCGGAAGCCACACGCGAGCTCGGCAAATTTCTGCGCGACGTCGTTCGCCTGAACGCCGAGGCGCGCAATTTCCGCATCATGGGCCCGGACGAGACGGCATCAAACCGGTTAGACGCGGTGTTCGAGGCAACCGAACGCGTCTGGATGGAGCCAACCGAACCTTACGACGTGCATCTCGCGCAGGACGGCCGCGTGATGGAGGTCCTGAGCGAGCATCTCTGTCAAGGCTGGCTCGAAGGCTATCTGCTCACCGGCAGGCACGGCTTCTTCTCCTGCTACGAGGCCTTCATCCACATCGTCGATTCCATGTTCAACCAGCACGCCAAATGGCTGAAGGTGACGCGCGATCTGCCATGGCGCCGCCCGATCGCCTCGCTCAACTATCTCTTGACCTCGCATGTCTGGCGCCAGGATCACAACGGCTTTAGCCATCAGGATCCTGGTTTCGTCGATCTCGTCGCCAACAAGAAGGCTGACATCGTCCGCATCTATTTCCCGCCTGATACCAACACGCTGTTGTGGATCGTCGATCATTGCCTGCGCACCTACAACCGCATCAACGTCATTGTCGCGGGCAAGCAGCCGGCGCCGCAATGGCTGTCGATGCAGGAGGCGGCTACGCATTGCGACGCCGGCATCGGCATCTGGAGCTGGGCGGGCACGGAGGAGGCAAACGCAGAGCCCGACGTCGTGATGGCCTGCGCGGGCGACGTGCCGACACTGGAGACGCTCGCCGCCGTCGACCTGCTGCGCAAGGCGCTGCCCGAGTTGAAGATCCGCGTCGTCAACGTCGTCGACCTCATGACGCTGCAACCTCGGGCGCAGCATCCGCACGGCCTCTCCGACCGCGACTTCGACAGCCTGTTCACATCGGACAAGCCGGTGATCTTCGCCTATCACGGCTATCCTTATCTCATTCACCGGCTGACTTATAACCGCACCAATCATACCGGCATGCATGTGCGCGGATTTGCCGAGGAAGGCACCACGACGACGCCGTTCGACATGGTCGTGCTCAACGGGCTCGACCGCTACCATCTCGCGATCGAGGCGATCGAGCGCGTGCCGGGGCTTGCGACCAGGGCTGCGCAGGTCAAGCAACAGTTCCGCGACAAGCTGATCGAACATTCCCGCTACGTCCGCGAGCATGGCGAGGACATGCCTGAGGTCCGCGACTGGGTCTGGCCGAACAGCGCCGGCGGCAACACGCCAGCCGAAGCCGGCGACTGAAGCCATGTCGGACACTGTCCTTGTGCTCAACTCCGGATCGTCGAGCATCAAGTTCGGGCTGTTCGAGCTGCCGGCGTCCGGCCCCGCCCTGCTCTGCAACGGCTTGCTCGACGAGTACGAGGCAACGCCCCGCCTCGTGCTGAAGCGCCCGGCGGGCGAGAAGCTGTTCGAGACGCGAAGGGACGCGTCGGATACGGACAGCGGTCATCTGTTCGCCGACGTGCTGACCTTCGTAGACCAGCATTTCCGCGAGCATCGCCTGCGCGCCATCGGCCACCGCATCGTCCACGGCGGGCCGGACTACTCCGGCCCCGTCGCGCTAACGGACGACGTCTATGCCAAGCTGGAGGCGCTGACCCCGCTGGCCCCGCTGCACCAGCCGCGTTGCCTGGAGCCGATCCGCATCATCCAGGCGACCCGCCCCGCTCTGACGCAGATCGCCTGTTTCGACACCGCCTTCCACCACAGCCTGTCGCCGCCCGCGCGCCGCTTCGCCATTCCGAGGCGCTATGAGGAGCGCGGCGTGCGGCGCTATGGCTTTCACGGCCTCTCCTTCGAATATGTCGCGGGGCGCCTCGCGGCAATCGCGCCGCAGCTCGCCGCAAAGCGCACCGTCATCGCCCATCTCGGCAATGGCGCGAGCCTGTGCGCGCTGCACGATGGCCGCAGTATCGACACCACGATGGGGCTGACGCCGCTCGACGGCCTCGTGATGGGAACGCGCTGCGGCACGATCGATCCCGGCGTGCTGCTCTATCTGCAACAGCACGAGAACATGCCGGTCGACGACCTCCAAGATTTGCTCTATCACGAGTCAGGCCTGCTCGGCGTCTCCGGCATCTCCGCGGACATGCGCACGCTGCTGGCGAGCAGCGAGGCCGCAGCGCGGGAGGCGGTCGATCTCTTCGTACTCCGCGCGACGCAGCAGATCGTCATGCTGGCGACTACGCTTGGAGGGTTGGACTGCCTGATCTTCACGGGCGGCATAGGCGAGCATGCGAAGGAAATCCGGTTCGCAATTAGTGAACGCCTCGCCTGGCTCGGCATGCGGATCGATGCCGCTGCAAATGATGCCGCGCGCGAGCGCATCAGCCGGGGCGATAGCGCTATTGAGGTGTTCATCATTCCAACGAATGAGGAACTAACGATCGCGCGGCACTGCGCGACGGTGCTGCAGATAATAGAGGGCGCATCGGATTAGCCTTTGATGGCCGTCAATCCGTCATTGCGAGCGAAGCGAAGCAATCCAGACTGGCTCTTCGGCGGGACACTGGATTGTTTCGCTTCGCTCGCAATGACGAAGAATGCGGTAAAGCAGCGCATCACAACGCACCGGCGAGCGTGGGGAGAACCTCTCACCCAAGTGAGTTTGCAAGTGAGCTTGTGCCGACCAGCGGCGCTGCCCACAAGGAGAGAGGGCGCAGCAGTCACGCGCATCTCGCTCTCCTTTCTAATGCGTCCCCGACCAGATCTGGAAGCACCCGATCGCGACCTCGATCACGATCAGCACCACCACCGCGATCTCGAGGCGGAGCGAGCGCTGGGTGTCGATGATGTCGGTCAGCGCGTTGGCGGTCTCCGACACCGCCGTGAGCTTGCGCTCGAGCGTGTCGAGGCGCTCCTTCAGCTCATACTCGTCCTCGAGACGGGCGTAGAGCCGGTCGAGCTCGGGCTTCTCCCAGAGCACGTCGGGTTTTTCCGCGACGGCAACACGGCCCGCGACACGCTGCTGGACGAGAAGCGCGTTGCCGATCAGCCGTAATATACCTTTGCGCCGGCGCGGTGTACGGCCGCGCTCGGCGAGCTCCCGCGCAAACGGCTCGATCACGTCGAAGACCGCGGCGACGCGCCGCTCGTCGCGGGCCAGCGACGTGCTCTTGGCGAGCGCATCCGCGATCAGGAGCAGCCGGTCGTCGGAGAATTTGGCGAGGCAGATCGGCCCGCCGGGCTGGATCGCCTCGGCATTCTCGTCCTTGCAGAGCTGCGCCTGCGCGGTCTCTTCCTCATACGGACTGAACTCGCCGATCACCCGCGGCTTCAGGCTGTCGATCAGCACCTTCTCCTCGGAGGGCAGAAGTCCGATCAGCACCACGACGCCATAGCGGAAGATCACGACAAGCCCGGCATGGACGCGAAAGGCGGCCGGCGTCGAGGACACCAGCGTGCCGATCTCGAGGCCGGAGGCATTGATGCGGTCGCCCAGCATCAGGGCGCGAACCCGCAGGGTCGGCGCGGCGTCCTGCTTCGGCGTTGCTGCCGTCGCGTTGACAGCGAGTTGATCGGCGTTCATGCGAAGCCTCCGTCACCACCCAATCGGCACCCAAGTCGCACATCTTTCCCGTTCGGCGGCTGGTTGCAGCCGATCCTCAACTGGACGATTGCGAACTGCCCTGCGCCGCGCAATATCGCTCCGGGTTGATACGGTCCGGATGAGCTTGTGCCGAAACATTCAACAATAATACCATCGCGCACGCGACACATTTGGGCGATGGCGGGTTTACCAATTGCATGCCGAAACCCCGCCGAAAAGTTGCACTCGGCAACGCCACGTGTTTATGACAACATCATGAACAGCTACGCTTCTTCCGAAGTGCAGATATTGAAGCTTCAATCATGCTGAGCGTCATCATCCCGACCGAAGGCGTCGAGCAGACGGCAGTCGCAACGCTGGCCGCGCTCGTCCCCGGCGCCGCGGCCGGCGTCATCCGGGAAGTGCTCCTGGTCGATGGCACCGGCAACGGTGTCATCGAGCGCGTCGCCGATGTCGCAGGTTGCCGCTTCATCGGCTTCGAGGGATCTTCGCAAGGCGCCGCGCGCGCCGCCGGCGCCCTCCAGGCCCGGTCGCCATGGCTGATGTTCCTCCCCGCTGGCGCGGTGCTGGAAACCGGCTGGATCGAGGAGACCACCCAGTTCATCCAGGCCGTCTCGAGCAGCGGCCGCGATCGCGCGGCGGTGTTTCGCTATGCGCGCTCGCCCTACGCCAACACCGGGCTCCGCGACATTTTCCACGCCGCGGCGCGCAAGCTCGTGGGGCCGCTCGGCGATCAGGGGCTTTTAATCGCACGTGATCACTACGACCGGATCGGCGGCTACTCGCCGCAGGCCCGCCGTTCCGAGGCCCGGCTGCTCCGGCGGCTCGGCCGCTCGTCCCGGACCATGCTGCGCAGCCGGATCGTCATGGTCGGCTGAAGCCGCCCGATACTTGTCAAAGTCAAATAATTGTTTGACAATGGCAAGTATCGAGGTGACCCATGTCAATTGCCGCTACCGACGACCACATTGCAGCGGTCCGCGCCTTCAACCGCTTCTATACCCGCAAGCTTGGTGTGCTCGACCAGCACCTTGGAAAAAGCCCATTTTCGCTCAGCGAGGCCCGGGTACTCTATGAGCTCGCGCATCGCGACGACCTGGCGGCCAAAGAGATCGGAAACGAGCTTGGTCTCGACCCCGGCTATCTCAGCCGCATCATACAAAGCTTCGATGAAAAGGGGCTGATCACGCGAAGGCCCCTGCCCGCAGATCGCAGGCAATACCAGCTCAGCCTCACCGCCAAGGGCCGCCAGGCCTTCGCCAAGCTGAACCTGAGCTCGCAAAATGAGGTCGCCGCAATGCTGGCTCAGCTTTCCGCCAGCGATGCAACGCGTCTCACGCAGGCCATGGCGACCATTGAGGCCGTGCTGGAGCAACGTCGAAGCCAGCCCGCGCCTTTCATGCTGCGCAGCCATCGCGTCGGTGACATGGGCTGGGTCATCTCCCGACAGGCCGCCGCCTATGCCGCGGACTATAATTGGGACATCAGCTACGAGGCGCTGGTCGCCGAGATCTGCGCAGAGTTCATCAAGAACTACGACGCCGCGCGCGAGCACTGCTGGATCGCGGAAGTCGGCGGCGAGCCGGTCGGCTCGATCTTTCTGGTCAAGGCCACGGACGAGATCGCCAAGCTGCGCCTGTTGCAGGTGGAGAAGAAGGCGCGGGGGCTCGGCGTCGGCCGCGCGCTGGTCGAACAATGCATCCAAGGCGCACGCGAGAGGGGCTATAGCAAGATGACACTGTGGACGCAGAGCATCCTCGTGGCCGCGCGGAGCATCTATCAAAGTGCAGGCTTCAAGCTCGTGAAGGAAGAGAAGCACCACAGCTTCGGTGCCGATCTGGTCGGCGAGACGTGGGAGCTGGATCTATAACGCTCTTGCAGCAAGCGAGGTGCGCATAAATGTGCCCTCGCCACTTGCGGGAGAGGGCATGTCAACTGTCAGACACGGGCTCGCTTGGGTGAGCGGTATCTCCCTGGGCAGCCGTGCGGAAAGATACCCCTCATCCGGCGCTTCGCGCCACCTTCTCCCACAAGGGGAGAAGGGAAGAAAGTATGGCTACACCGTCGCGCCTTGCGCTTTCGGCCGGCGCAAGTGCTCGTCCAACCGCGGCATGATCTCGACAAAATTGCAGGGCCGCGTGCGGTAGTCGAGCTGGGCGGCAAGGATGCCGTCCCAGCCGTCGCGGCAGGCGCCAGGGGAGCCGGGCAGGCAGAAGATGTAGGTCGCCCCCGCAACGCCCGCAGTGGCGCGGCTCTGGATCGTCGACGCGCCGATCTTGGCATGGCTCAGCATGTGGAATGCGATGGAGAAACCGTCCATGCGCTTCTCGAACAACGGCTCGATCGCCTCCGGCGTGACGTCGCGCCCGGTGAAGCCGGTGCCGCCGGTGGTGATGACGACGTCTATGCCGGCATCCGCAATCCAGCGGCGGATCACGGCGCGGATCGCCTCGATGTCGTCGGTGACGATCTCGCGCGCGGCGAGCTGATGGCCGGCGGCGGTGAGACGGTCGGCCAGCGTCTGCCCCGACTTGTCGTCGGCGAGGGCGCGCGTGTCGGACACGGTGAGCACCGCGATGTTGAGCGGGATGAACTGCTTTGTCTCGTCGATTGAGGCCATTCTTCACTCTCGCTCGTCGTTCCGGGGCTCGCGGAGCGAGAACCCGGAACCTCGCGCCGCAACTTCTGGATTCCGGGTTCGCGCTACGCGCGCCCCGGAATGACGGCTTACAACGCGCCGGCACCGAACGTGTTGCAGGCCTGCACCGTGCCCTGCTGGTAGCCGGTCATGAACCACTGCTTGCGTTGGGCCGCCGAGCCGTGGGTGAAGGAATCTGGCACGACGCGGCCCGTCGCCTGGCGCTGGAGCGTATCGTCGCCGATCGCGCTCGCCGTGGTCAGCGCGGCGTCGATGTCGCCGGGCTCGAGGAAGTTCGGACGCTTCTTGGCCTCGCGGTTGACCCAGACGCCGGACAGGCAGTCGGCCTGCAATTCCACCTTCACCTGAAGCGCGTTCGCCTCGGCCTTGCTGCCAGCCTGTTGCTGCAGCCGCGTCACGCGCGGAATGATGCCGAGCAGGTTCTGGATGTGATGGCCGGCCTCGTGCGCAATGATGTAGGCGGTCGTGAAGTTACAGGCGGACTTGCCGGAGCAGCCGCGGAAGCGCGTCTCGACCTCGCGGAAGAAGCCGGTGTCGAGGAAGATGGTGCGATCCGGCGGGCAATAGAACGGCCCCATCGCCGATTGCGCCATGCCGCAGCGGCCGCCATTGGTGGCATTGCGGAACAGCACGATCTTCGGGCCGGTGTAGGACTGGCCGGAGGCCTGGAAGATCTCGCTCCACCGATCGTCGATCTCGCCGAGGATGCCGGAGATCATGCTGCCCATCTCGTCGGTCGGCGCGCCGCGCTTGCCGGAGGACGCCTGGCGGTCGGTCTGGTAGGTCGGTGCATGGCCGCCGCCGGTGAGGATCTCGGCGCCGCCGATCAGGATGCGCGGGTCGATGCCGAAGGCATAGCCGACCAAGCCGAGGATGATGATGGTGCCGATACCAAGCCCGCCGCCGCCCATCGGCAGCCCGAACCCGCCTCCTCCGCCGCCAAAGCCACCACCCTCGTCGCGACGATCCTCGATGTCGTCGCTTCGGCGGAAGTCGTCGTAACGCATGGCGGCTTTTCCCCCTGGGGGTCCCTGATTCGAATTCGGCGGCGCGGATGACTGCTGAAGCTCAACGCGCCACACACGTAAAATTTCCGTTGCTTTTATCAATATCGTGGCCGGCAAAAATTGCCTAGTGCGACACCATGCCGATGCCAGCAAATTTTTCCGAGGCTCGAGCAACTTTTTCCGAGAGAAATTTGGAGCCTTCCTGGAGCCTCGACTGCTTCCGCGACGCGAAGAAGCACGAATTGCACTATAAAACAGGGGGAATGCGCGCGACGTCCCGCACGCAATTCGCGATGCGGAGGCTGCTCACGAAAGCGGCGGGTTAAGTCGATTTTTACTTTGCCGCTTCAATGTAACGGTCAGTCGGTTGTTTGGTCCCGCGTCGCCGACAGCGTCGCCTGAGTCAGAGTTCTTGAGTCATGGTAGAGTCGCGTCGCGGGGCGTCTGCAAGGGCGCCCCGCACAAATTTTGAGTCCCCTTCGCATCGTATCATTCTCGGTGATTGCGTCGCCGAGATGTCGAAGCTTCAGGCCGGTTCGGTCGACCTCGTGTTTGCCGATCCGCCCTACAATCTTCAACTCAAGGGCGATCTCAAGCGCCCTGACGAATCCCATGTCGATGCCGTCGACGACGACTGGGACAAGTTCGATTCGTTCTCCGCCTATGACGATTTCACCCGCGCCTGGCTGCTTGCCGCCCGCCGCGCGATGAAGCCGTCGGCGACGATCTGGGTGATCGGCTCCTACCACAACATCTTCCGTGTCGGCGCCATCATGCAGGATCTCGGCTTCTGGCTCCTCAACGACATCGTCTGGCGCAAGACCAACCCGATGCCGAATTTCCGCGGCCGCCGTTTCACCAACGCGCACGAGACCATGATCTGGGCCGCGCGCGACGAGAAGGCCAAGGGCTACACGTTCAACTACGAGGCCCTGAAAGCCGCGAACGAGGACGTGCAGGCGCGTTCCGACTGGCTGATTCCGCTCTGCACCGGCGAGGAGCGCCTCAAGGGCGCCGACGGCAAGAAAGTTCATCCGACGCAGAAGCCGGAAGGCCTGCTCGCGCGTGTGCTGCTGTCCTCCTCCAGGCCCGGCGATCTCGTGATCGATCCCTTCAACGGCACCGGCACCACCGGCGCGGTCGCAAAACGTCTCGGCCGCTCCTATATCGGGTTCGAACGCGACAAGACCTATGCGAAGGCGGCCGAAGCCCGCATCGCGGCCGTCGAGCCGCTGCCGGAAGAGAGCCTGGCCCCGTTCATGACCGCGCGCGAAGCGCCGCGGGTGGCGTTCTCCGAGCTGATCGAGCGCGGCATGATCATGCCCGGCACGAAGCTGTTCGACGCCAAGAAGAAGCTCGGCGCTCTCGTGCGTGCCGACGGCGCAATCATGTTAGGGGACAAGGTCGGCTCGATCCACCGCATCGGCGCCGTGGCGCAAGGCTCGGCCGCGTGCAACGGCTGGACTTACTGGCACGTCGAGACCAAGAAGGGCCTCAAGCTGATCGACGAGCTCCGCGCCGAGATCCGCGCCGGCATGGCGGCGGAGTAGTTTCCCCTCTCGATGGTCATTCCGGAGCGCGCCTCTTGGCGCGAACCCGGAATCCATTGGCCCCCGTGCCCCCGTTGACGATGGATTCCCGGCCCGCGCTTCGCGCGCCCCGGAACGACGAGCGTAGTTGAACGCGCCCGCCGTCAGGACTAGGATCAGCACATCGCACCCCGTCCTGGTCCGGATCCCATGCGACGACAGTCCGAGACATTGCTGCTGGTGCCGCTGCTGCCGATCTTCCTGCTCGGCATGTTTCCGATGTTCCTGATCGCGCTCTTGGGATTTTTTGGCCTCGCCCTGTTCGGAGTGCTCGTGGTCTGCGTCGGGCTTGCCAGCAGCAACGAGGCCCACGACAACTTCAACCACGATATCATCGTGCATGGCTACGCGCGCGGATCGGAGCGCAAGGCGCGGGGCCTCCGACATGCATCTCGCGACCAAGCTCGGGCTGCGCCTGGAAGCGGTCGGCGCGGCGATGGTCATTACGGCGGCGATCGGTCTTTGTTACGCCGGCTGATCTGCGCCGCGCGCAGATACCGCCCGGCAAACTCGCCGGTTGCGCATCCGCATGGTTCGGGTCAGACAAAGCGGCCTCGCGGCAATGATGCAGCGCCGCTCTCGGCAACGAACCCCTGGGGAGATGATCGATGCTCAAATTCTATTTCAACGGGTCGCCGAACCCGACCAAGGTCGCGCTTTATCTCGAAGAGTCCGGCCTGCCCTTCGAGCCGGTTGCGATCGACACCCGCAAAGGCGAGCAATTCACGCCGGAATTTCTCAAGATCAATCCGAACGGCAAGGTGCCGGCGATCGATGACAATGGCACCATCGTGTTCGATTCGAATGCCATCCTGCTCTATCTCGCCGAGAAGACCGGCAAATTCCTGCCCGCCAATCGCGCCGAACTCCTGTCCTGGCTGATGTTCGTGGCGACCGGTGTCGGCCCCTATTCGGGCCAGGCCGTGCACTTCAAGCATTTTGCGCCGAAGGACCAGAACCACGACTACGCCCACAACCGCTACCAGTACGAGACCGATCGCCACTACAAGATTCTCGACGGTCACCTCAAAGGCCGCCGCTACATGGTCGGCGACGACTATTCGATCGTCGACATGGCGCTTTGGGGCTGGGCCCGAATGGTGCCGTTCAAGCTCGGCGACGACGCGTTTGCGCGATACCCGAACGTGAAACGCCTCGTGGACGAGATCTCGGCGCGCCCCGCGGCTGCGCGTGCCATCGCGTTGAAGGACAAGTTCACCTTCAAGGCCGAGATGGACGACGAGGCCCGCGCCAACATGTTCAAGCACATGACGGCGAAAGTGGCCTGATCGCGCCGCGCCGGTCCACGAGGCCACGCACATGCGCGTGGCCTTTTGCGACTCAGGCGGCGTGGACCGAGTTCAGGAACCTGGCGACCTCGACCTTCAAGCGGTTGCTGTCCGCCGACAGCGAGCGCGCCGCCGAGAGCACCTGCGATGAGGCCGAGCCGGTCTCGGACGCCCCGCGCTGCACGTCACCGATATTGATCGAGACGCGCTGGGTCCCGTGCGCGGCCTGCTGCACGTTGCGGGAGATTTCCTGCGTGGCGGCGCCCTGCTCTTCCACGGCGGCGGCGACCGCCGAGGAAATCTCCGACAGCCGCTCGATGGTGCCGCTGATCTCCCTGATGGCGCCGACCGATTGCTCGGTGGCGCCTTGGATGTTGGCAATCTGCTGGCCGATCTCGCCGGTCGCCCTCGCCGTCTGCTCCGCGAGCGCCTTGACCTCGGAGGCGACGACGGCAAAGCCGCGGCCGGCCTCGCCCGCGCGCGCCGCCTCTATGGTGGCGTTGAGTGCGAGGAGATTGGTTTGCCCGGCGATCGTGCTGATCAGCTCGACGACATCGCCGATCCGGGCGGCCGCCTTGGAGAGCTCGCCGACACGGTCATTGGTCCTGCTCGCCTGACCCACGGCCTCGCCCGCGATGCGGGCGGATTCCTGCACCTGGCGTGCGATCTCGCTGACCGACGAGGACAGCTCCTCGGTGGCGGAGGCGACCGCCTGCACGTTGGCGGTGGCTTCCTGCGATGCGGATGCCACTTCAGTCGACAGATCCTGGGCGCGCGAGGCGGTCGTGGTCAGCGTGCCGGCGGACGCTTCCAGCTCGTTCGACGCCGATGACACGGTGTTGACGATCTCGCCGACGGCCCGCTCGAACTGGTCGGCAAGCCTGACCATATCTCTCTTGCGGTTTTCGGCCTGACGCGCCTCGAGTTCGACCTGCTCGGTGCGCATGCGCTCGGTGTCGATCATGTTGTCCTTGAATACCTGGATCGCTTTGGCCATGTCGCCGATCTCGTCCGCCTTGCCGCTCCCGGGAATGTCGACATCGAGATTGCCGCCGGCCAGCCGGCCCATCGCGCGCGTCATCGAGGTCAGGGGCCCGACGATGCTGCGGGCGATCAGGAAGGCGACGATGCCGCCGAACAGGATGGCGAGGCCGCCGGCGATCTCCTGAATGGCCGTCGTGCCGGCGATCACAGCTTCGGCATGGTTACGCGATTCCTGATAGTCTTTCTTCAGCGTCGCTTCCGCGGCCTTGAGCCTGGCGATACTGTCGACGATGAGGGGCGCGAGACTCTTGTGATAGATCTCGTCGGCCTGAAGCATCGCGGCCGATGTCGTCTCGAACGCGGATTTGTAGATTCCGAGCGAGGTCTTCACCGGCGCAAGCGTGGCGCGCAAGTCCGTCGCCTGTGGACTTTTCTCGATCGCGGCGAGCCGTTGCGCTGCCCTGTCCACGCTCGCCCTGAAATTCGCCGGCCCCTGCGCGTCACGCACTGCCAGAAAACGCCAGTTTGCGACCCGGACAAGGAGGATTCTGGATTCGAGGTCGGCGACCAGGGCTGCGGTGTCCTCGTCGGCCGAGGCGCGCGCCGCATCGACCAGCTTGCCCATTTTGACGGCCAGTTCCTCCCCGCTCGGCAGCAGCGTCGCCTTGCCCGTTCTTGCCTCGTTGACGGCGTCTCCGAGATTGTCACGCAGCCGTCGCATTTTGGCGATGTCGTCGATGAGGCCGTTGTAGAGCGCTCGCCGCTCCTCCGAGCGCGTTCCTTTCGCCCCGACCTGCAACAGCTCGGTCGCCGCGGTCTCCCGCTCTTGCGCCTCTTTCATCGCCGGCTCGTTGGCGTCGTAGACGTAACGCAGATTGGCGCGCTGAATCGCCTGAAGATGGGCCGATATCTCCAGCACCCGCGCCGTGCTGTCCGAGAGCGCGGATTGTCTTGCGACCTGATCCTGCACCGCCCGCAAATTCCAGACGGCGACCACCGTCATCACCAGACCGACCGCCACAAGGGCCATGAAGCCTGCGTACAGGCGTCCCCTGATCCGCAAACGAAACTTCGGCATTCCCACTGTCCACCCAGATGCATTTCACTTCGAGCGGCCGAACAATTCCGGCGATCGTCACGGGCCACCCCGGCAGCCGCGCGTCGCGTCTTTGCGACTCACGCTGCACCGCGACACAATGGGGGACACTCGTTAATTGAACCTTCCAATTTTTCACGCAGCGCCGCGGCAACGCCGACGAAACCTGCTGATTTTGTCGGCAGTTGCGCAAGGTTCTGGCGTGCGTCCCGCACCGACTTGCAGATCGCTGCATGGGATGCCCTGGACCCGCTCTCTCTATTTCCGCCGGACAGCCTTCTTCAGCTCGTAGGCGATCTCTGCCCGGGTTATCCCACAGTCCTGAAGCTCCCGTTCGGTCATGGCGGCGAGCTGACACCGTGCCTGAGACCGCTCGCGCCTGAGGCGGGCCATTTCGACCAGCGTCTGCCAGGTCTGCACGATCGTTATCGGCTCTGGCGGACGAGATCGGCCGGCGGAGGTGACGCGGCTCGATCCATTCAGCTCGCTGCCCTCCTGCCCGCTTGCGGAAAAGGACCGAGCGCCTTCTCGGTCAGGACCGAGTCGCAATATTCCCGGATCTCCTTGATCTTGCCGTTCTCCAGGCGAAACACGAGACAATAATCGTTGTCGTAACGGACGCCTTCGGGCGTGACGTTGTCGCCCTTGGCTTCCACCACGACGATATCGCCATCGGCAATGAAGCGGTGGGCGACCGTGCGCGTGCGGTCACGCAGGCGGGTGCGGACATAGCCGTGCAGATCGTTGAGGATCGCCTCCTTGCCCGCGAAGGTGCGCGACCAGGAATATTGCCCGGTCACGACCCATTTGGCGTCGTCGGCAAGGCTCGCGGCGAACAGCACGCGGTCGCGCGCAGCGGGATCAGGGTTTGCGGCGGCGGCAAAGATATCCTGCATCAGTTTCTTGTTGGCGCTCGCGCTCATGGCGGCATCTCCTTGTGGTGACATCGGGAAGATCATCGCCGTCCGAACACAATTCTTCAAATCGATAGCTAATATGATATCTATTCACCTCATGAATTTGAATTCGCTTGATCTCAACCTCCTGACCGCTCTCGATGCATTGCTGCGCGAGGCCAATGTCAGCCGCGCCGCACTTCGGATCGGCCTGTCGCAACCGGCGGCGAGCCATGCGCTCCAGCGCCTGCGTGACATCTTTGGCGATCCGCTTTTGGTGCGTACCGGCGCGCGCATGGAGCTGACGCCACGGGCCGAGGCGCTCCGCGCACCGCTGGCCCACGCGCTCGACCAGGTGCGTGGGTTGTTCGTGCCTGAGGACTTCGACGCGGCGCGTAGCGAACGGCAATTTCGCCTGATGATGCCGGACTTGGCGGTCGAGCTGTTGATGCCGCCGTTGATGGAGAAGGTGACACGCCTTGCGCCCAACGTCCGCATCGAAATCGTGCCATGGCGGGGACCTGCGATCTTCCACGCCGAGTTCGCCCGCACCATCGATCTCGTGATCTCGATCGGCAACGCCTTCAAGGGATTTCACCGCCAGCTGCTTTACACCGACAGCGATGCGCTGGCGGTGCGGCGCGGCCATCCCATGGGGGCGAAGCTGAAGCGCCGCGAGGCGTTCCTAGCTGCGCGTCATGTCGGCGTGATCATCCGCGGCCAGAGCGAGGATCTGATCGATACCTGGCTGCGCAGCAAAGGCATCGAGCGGGACGTCTCGCTGGTCGTGCCTGGATACCTCGAAGCCCTGCACGTCGCCGCCCGCACCGACCTCGTCGCCTTCGTGCCGCGCCGGTTGATCGCGGCGCTGTCGAGCCAGCTCGGCCTCGTCACGGTGACGCCGCCGCTCGACCCCGGCATCGACGAGCAGTTCATGTTCTATCCGACCCGCGCGCAGATGGATCCGGGATCGGTCTGGCTGCGGCGGCTGATGCTGGACACGGGACGGGAGCTGGAGAAAGCCAAGCGCAAGCTCCCGTAGGGGTCGGCAAAGCGAAGGTGCCCACCGTCTCGCGGCTTGGAAATGGCTGGGCACGGCACTTCGCGCCTTTGCCCACCCAACAAGGCCGCTTACGCCTTCTGCGCCTCCATCACCTTGCGCACGGCAGGGCGGTCGGACATGCGCTTGAAGTGATCCGCGATCTTCGGCGTCGCGTTGATGTCGACGCTGTCGCCTTCGAGCCAGGTCGAGAGGGTGTAGAGATAGGGATCGCAGATCGTGTACTGCTCGCCCATCACCCACGGACCCCGAAACATCTTCTGCTCGATCAGTGAGAAGGAGGCACCCATGGTCTTCGGGACCATCGCCTTCATGTCGGCGAACGAGCTCTCCTGCGTCGCCCAGCGCGGGCCGCGCATCTTGTGGGCATGGTTGATGTGTACGGTCGAGCAGAGATAGGAGTTGAACGACTGCACCTGGGCGAAGTCGAATGGATCGTCGAGCGGCGCGAGCTTCGCCTTGGGGAAGGTCTGCGCGATGTAGGCCAGCATCGCCGGCGTCTCGGTCAGGACGCCGCGATCAGTCAGAAGCGCCGGCACGCGGCCCTTCGGATTGATCGCGAGATAGTCCGGGCTGTTCTGCTGGTTATCCTTGAAGCTCAGCCGTTCGGCCGTGTAGTCGGCACCAGCCTCCTCCAGGGTGATGTAGGTGGCGAGCGCGCAGGTGCCGGTGGCGTAGTAGAGCTTGAGCATGTCGGACCTCATGGGAAAGCTGGAAACTAACGGCTGCCGGCCCCCACGTCCATAGCACGATACCCTCTTCGCAGTTGCCCACCGCCGCCCGCCTGTGCCAAGACGCCGGCAACAGGAGGGGGTTTGTCATGACTGTACTCATCGCCGGTGGCGGCATCGGCGGGCTGACGCTCGCGCTCAGCCTGCACGGAATCGGCGTTCCCGTAAAAGTGTTCGAGAGCGTCGCGGAATTGAAGCCGCTCGGCGTCGGCATCAACGTGCTGCCGCATGCGGTGCGCGAGCTGATCGAGCTCGGACTGATGGAAAAGCTCGACGCCAGCGGCGTGCGCACCCGCGAGCTCGCCTATTTCTCCAAGCATGGTAAGCCGATCTGGAGCGAGCCGCGCGGGCTGGAGGCCGGCTACAAATGGCCGCAATTCTCGATCCATCGCGGTACGCTCCAGCAGCTCCTGCTCGACACTGCGGTCGAGCGGCTCGGCCGCGAGAACATTCTCACCAGCCATCATCTGACCGGCTGGACCGAGACGGCGGGTGGCGTGCGCGCCGACTTCATCGACAGGGCGACCGGCAAAGCCGCAGGCAGCTACGACGGCGCGATCCTAATCGCCGCCGATGGCATCCATTCCGCCGCGCGCGAAAAGCTCTATCCGAACGAAGGCCCGCCGATCTGGAACGGCCGCATCCTCTGGCGGGGCGTCACGCCGGCGAAGGCCTTCCTCACCGGCCGCACCATGATCATGGCCGGCCACGAGATCCTGAAATTCGTCTGCTACCCGATCTCGAAAGAGCCGGATGCGGCGGGCAATCACCTCATCAACTGGGTCGCCGAGCGCCACATGCCGCCGACCTATCAATGGCGCCGCGAGGACTATAACCGCACGGCGCGGCTGGAGGAGTTTCTGCCCTGGTTCGAGAGCTGGCGGTTCGACTGGCTCGACGTGCCCGGCCTGATCAAGAACTGCCCGCACGCCTACGAATATCCGCTGGTCGACCGTGATCCGGTGTCGCAATGGTCGTTCGGCCCTGTCACGCTGATGGGCGATGCCGCACATCCCATGTATCCGATCGGATCGAATGGCGCCTCGCAGGCGATCCTCGATGCCCGCGTCATCACCCGTGAAGTCCTGGCGCATGGACCGACGCAGGCAGCGCTGCTCGCCTATGAGGCCGAGCGCAGGCCCGCGACCACCGACCTCGTCCTGCTCAACCGCAAGAACGGCCCCGAGCAGGTGATGCAGTTGGTCGAGGAGCGCGCGCCCGAGGGCTTTGAGGTCGTCACCGACGTGCTGTCGCAACAGGAGCTGGAAGACATCGCCGCCAACTACAAGCGGGTCGCGGGTTTCCAGGTCGAGGCGTTGAATGCCAAGCCGGCGATCGTGAGCAAAGACGCGAAGCGGATCGGAGCGTGACGCTCTCGCTCGAGGCGAGACGCATGTTACTGTGCCCTCGCCCCTTGTGGGAGAGGGCAGTTCCGCTGGTAGACACGGTCTCACTTGGGTGAGGGGTCTGTCTCGGCGCACTCATCTCGCTGTTAGAGCTCGCGGATAGAACCCCTCATCCGGCGCCAAAGCCGAAGCTTCGCTTCGGCGTCTTTTAAGCACGGCCGCCGGAGGCGGCCTATGCCACCTTCTCCCACAAGGGGAGAAGGGAAGTGGAGCGCGTGGCTACCGCCTTACCGCACCACCCTCGCCGCCTCCAGCAGCCGCTCGGTCGCACTTGCCGCCGCCAGCACCGTGCCGTCCTCGGCCATCAGCTTGCCTTCGACGAAGGCGATGGTCTTACCGAGCTGCGTCACCCGGGCCTCGCCGAGGATCGGGCCGGGCTTTGCCGGCGACAGAAAATTCACGGTCATGCTGATGGTGGTGGTGTAGAGCCGGCCCTCGCTCATCACCAGCACGGCGGGGCCCATCGTGTCGTCGAGCATGGCCGAGAGCATGCCGCCCTGAATGAAACCTGCTGGATTGCAGAACTCCGGCTTGCCCTCGAAACCGAGCTTGATCCAGCCCTCCTGCGGGCGGGCATCGAGCAGGCGCCAGCCCAATAGCTCGGCGCAGGGCGGCTTTCGAAAGTTATCGAGCGCAGTCTTGACCATGCGAACCTCCGTTGCCGAACGGGGATAACGCAGGCCTGCTGCCAGCATGATGTCAGCAGACTGGGCGCTAGAGATCCAATCCATGCGCGATGACCTTGCGCATGACGTTGGGCAGCGCTTCGCCGGTAAGCGTGGCGATCGGCACCCACCGCATGCCCTCGGGCGCGCGCGTGCGGGCTTCCACCTCCGCCGTGTAGACCACCAGCTCCAGCGGAAAATGCGTGAAGACGTGGGTGACGACGCCCATCTTGCGCTGCCAGCGCGTCAGCCCTTTCAGCTCCGGCGCCTGCTGCTTCGCGGTTGTATCGTCCTGGCCGGCGAGCCAATCCGAGCACGGCACCTCGGTCATGCCGCCGAGCAGGCCCTTTTCCCGTCGGCTGCGGACGAGCAGTTCATCGCCGCGGGTGACGACGAAGGCGGCACCGCGCCGCAACGTTCCGCTCTTCTTCGGCGCCTTGCGCGGAAATGTTTCCTGCGTCCCCAGCGCACGTGCGACGCAATCCTCGTTGAGCGGACACAGCGAGCAGGCCGGCTTCTTCGGCGTGCAGATCGAGGCACCGAGGTCCATCAGCGCCTGTGCGCTGTCGCCGGCGCGAGCGTCTGCGAGCAGCGTCGTCGCCAGTTGCTGGATCAGCGGCTTGGCCTGCGGCAGCTCCTGCTCGACGGCGAACAGGCGCGAGACCACGCGCTCGATATTGCCGTCGACCGGCATGGTGCGGCGGTCGAATGCGATCGCCGCAATCGCAGCTGCTGTGTACGGGCCGATTCCTGGCAGCGCACGCAGGCCCTCCTCGGTGTCGGGAAAGACGCCGCCATGCTCGCGCGTGACCGCGACCGCGCAGGCGTGGAGGTTGCGCGCGCGCGAATAGTAACCGAGCCCGGCCCACATCCGCAGCACGTCGTCGAGCGAAGCCCGGCCGAGCGCCGTGACGTCCGGCCAGCGCGTCACGAATTTCTCGAAATAGGGCCCGACTGCCTTCACCGTGGTCTGCTGGAGCATGATCTCCGACAGCCAGACGCGGTAAGGGTCTGATGCCTCGCCGGGCGCCGCGCGCCAAGGCAGACGGCGGCGGTGGCGGTCATACCAATGAAGGAGCGCCAGAGGACGAGCCAGATGTTCCGGTTGGATTGGTTCCGATTTCGTCTTGCGGGCCGATTTGGAGGGCATGCTCGCACTGTAACGATGTGGGGCCGGTCTCTCCATGTCCCGCCCGCGCTTGCCGCGGGCATCCACGTCTTTCTTCGCGGCAAGGCGTGGCTGGCCGGAAGAAAGCCCGGCCATGACGGTAGCAGTTCCTGGCGCGTCGGGCACAGTGCTATAAGGTCGCCATGTCCAAATTCCCGCCCAAACCCGGCCCTATCAGCGCAAAGCCGCTTTCGCTCCTGCTGAACGACGTCTTCGCCGAGGCGTATGCCAAGCAGGGCTTTGCGGCGCGCGAGCTGGTGACGCGGTGGGCGCAGATTGCGGGGCCGGAGATCGCGGCCCACGCCGAGCCGCTGAAGATGCAATGGCCGAGGCCGGTGGAGGGCCAGCCGCAGGAGCCGGCGACGCTGGTGCTGCGGGTCGAGGGGCCGATGGCGCTGGAGATCCAGCACTCCGCCGACGTGATCCTGGAACGGGTCAACCGCTTCTTCGGCTGGAGCGCGGTCGGCAAGCTGGCCTTCCGTCAGGCCCCGCTGTCGCGTACCCGGCGGCCGGCTCGGCCGGGCCCGCCCGATCCCAAATCGGTGGCCAAGGTGGCGGAGAGCTTGGGCGACATCGAAGATGAACAGCTCAAGACGGCGCTGGCGCGGCTCGGAGCCGCCATCAAGCGAAATTGAGCCTCATTCCCTAGCTAATCTGGACCTCGACTTGTCGCTCGCCATTGCCTCAATCGACGTTTCAAGCTAGCGACAGGCCGCCCGGGCGGGAACTCGATAGAATCCTCGGGCGACACTTTGCCAATCCGGGAGCCGACCGTGATCATCACCCGCCGCGCCTTCACAACGATGCTGTCGCTGACCGGGCTTGCCGCGCTCGCCGGGTTCTCGCCGCTGCGGTTGATGTCCGAGGCCATGGCCCAGTCCGCCGCTGATGTGGCGAAGCCCGTGTCGCTTCCCGACATGGCGCTCGGCCCGAACGATGCCGCCGTCACCATCATCGAATACGCCTCGATGACCTGCCCGCATTGCGCGGCCTTCAACGAGCAGGTGTTCCCCAAGATCAAGAAGGAATACATCGACACCGGCAAGGTGCGTTACATCTTCCGCGAGTTCCCACTCGACATCAAAGCCGCCGCAGGCTCGATGCTGTCGCGCTGCATCGCCAATGGCGACGCACCGAAATATTTTGCGGTCACCGACATGCTGTTCCGCCAGCAGAACGACTGGGTGGTGAAGAACACCACCGAGACCCTGACACGGATCGGCAAGCAGGCCGGTCTCACCCAGCAGCAGGTCGAGGCCTGCCTGAAGGACCAGGCGCTGCTCGACAAGATCGCCGCCGACCAGAAATACGCCAGCGACGTTCTGAAGGTGGATTCGACGCCGACGTTCTTCATCAACGGCGAGAAGATCAAGGGCGAGGCCTCGTTCGAGGAGTTCGCCAAGAAGATCAATGCGCTGCTGAAGAGCTGATTCGCACGCCACAATTCTGATTCGCGCATCTAAAGCCGTATCATTCCTGGCGTAAATCCCTTGGGAAAAGCGGCTTTCGCCGGTTGCCCTCGCGGCGCACCGCGGCCATTGTCCGCCGCACGAGCCGCCTCGCGCGACTCGCCCAGACAGCGACAATGCCTTCCATGGTATTGTCCGGGCAGGGGATTCGCGCCTGCCAACAGAGATGCGTGTTTATGAAAATCACCCGCCTGCGCCTTCACGGCTTCAAGTCCTTCGTTGAGCCCACGGACTTCGTTATCGAGCCCGGCCTGACCGGCGTGGTCGGCCCCAATGGCTGCGGCAAGTCGAATCTGGTCGAGGCGCTGCGCTGGGCGATGGGTGAGACATCATACAAGTCGCTGCGCGCCGCCGATATGGACGCGGTGATCTTCGCCGGCTCCGGCAACCGCCCGGCGCGCAACCACGCCGAAGTGACGATGACGATCGACAATGCCGATCGCACCGCGCCGGCGGCGATGAACGACAGTCAGATCCTCGAAATCTCCCGCCGCATCGAGCGCGAGGCCGGCTCGGTCTATCGCATCAACGGCCGCGATGTGCGCGCCCGCGACGTGCAGATCCTGTTCGCCGACGCCGCCACCGGCGCGCGCTCGCCGGCGCTCGTCCACCAGGGCAAGATCGGCGAAATCATCCAGGCCAAGCCCGAGCAGCGCCGCCGCGTGCTGGAAGATGCCGCCGGCGTCGCCGGCCTGCACGCGCGCCGTCACGAGGCCGAACTGCGGCTGAAGGCGGCCGAAACCAACCTCACCCGCGTCGAGGACGTGATCGGGCAGCTCTCCGGCCAGATGGAAGGCCTGAAGAAGCAGGCCCGCCAGGCGGTGCGCTACCGCGAGGTCGCGGCCAAGGTGCGCAAGGCCGAGGCCACGCTGTATCACCTGCGCTGGCTCGGCGCCCATGCCGACGTCAACGAGTCCGGGCAGACGCACGATCTCGCGGTCCGCGAGATGGCCGAGCGCACCCAGCACCAGGCCGAAGCCGCCCGCATCCAGGCCATCCGCGCCGCCGAGATGCCGGCGCTGCGCGATGCCGAAGCGCGCGCCGCGGCCGGGCTCCAGCGCCTCACCAATGCCCGCGAGCAGCTCGACCGTGAGGAAGAGCGCGCCAAGGAGCGCGTCGCCGAGCTCGAACGCCGTCTCGCCCAGTTCGAGGGCGACATCTCGCGCGCCCAGCAGCAGACCATGGACGCCGACGTGGCGCTGCAGCGACTCGACGCCGAAGACGCCGAGCTGAAGGAAGAGATCAAGTCGCGGGTCGAGAAGCGCTCCGGTGTCGATGAGCGCGTCGCGGAAGCCGAGGCGGTGCTGACCGAAACGGAGCAGCGCTTCGCCGAGCTCACCACCGCGCTCGCCGACCTCACCGCCAAGCGCAACCAGTTAGAGGCCAACGTCCGCACCCATCGCGACAAGCTCGCCCGGCTCGACCAGGAGATCGCGAATGTCGCGGCGGAAGAGCAGAAGCTTGCGCAGGAGACCGGCGGCTTCGGCGATCTCGATGAGCTGACCGCTCTGGTCGAGATCGCAGAGCAGACGCTGGCGGCTTCCGAAGCCGCAGCGCAGGCAAGCGAAGCCGCGCATGTCGCCGCGCGCCAGACGCTGGAATCCTCGCGCTCGCCGCTGGTCGAAGCCGACAAGCGCGTGCAGCGGCTCGAGACCGAGGCGCGCACGATCTCCAAGATCGTCAACGGCGAGACCAAGAACCTGTGGCCGCCGATCATCGACGGCATCACCGTCGACAAGGGATTTGAAAAGGCGATCGGCGCCGCGCTCGGCGACGATCTCGACGCGCCGGTCGATCCCTCGGCGCCGATGCGCTGGACCAATGCCGGCGTCACCGACGGCGATCCGGAGCTGCCCGAAGGCGTCGTTCCGCTTGCCAACCACGTGCAGGCGCCGGCTGAGCTGGCCCGCCGCCTGGCGCAGATCGGCGTCGTGCCGCGCGAGCGCGGCGCCGAGCTGGTCTCGCAGCTCAAGACCGGCCAGCGGTTGGTTTCGCCCGAGGGCGATGTCTGGCGCTGGGACGGCTTTGTCGCCGCAGCTCATGCCCCGACGGGTGCCGCGCGGCGCCTCGCGGAGCGCGCCCGCCTCGTCGACATCGAGAACGAGCTGGAGCAGGCCCGCATCGACGCGCAGATCAAGCGCCAGGCGCTCGAGAATGCCGAGTCCGAGTTGCAGATGGCGGCCAGCACCGAAGGCGCCAGCCGCGAAGCCTGGCGTGCCGCGCAGCGCGAGCTCAACGTCGCGCGCGAGCGCCATGCCACCGCCGAACGCGAGATCAGCCGCCATGCCGCGCGCAAGGCGACGCTGTCGGAAGCGCACAGCCGCCTCGCCGCCGACCGCGCCGAGGCCGAGGCCGCCTACGAATACGCCGAAGCCGGCATTGGCGAGCTGCCGTCGAGCGAGGACACCGAGACCCGTCTCGCCGCCGTCCGCAGCGACATTGAGGGCCATCGCCGCATGGCCGCCCAGGTCCGCGCCGAGGCGCAGGCACTGGCGCGCGAAGCCGAGCTCGCCGACCGCCGCGTGCAGGCGATCCTCGCCGAACGCACCGAGTGGCAGAACCGCAAGGAGAGCGCGGCCTCCCACATCGACACCATCCAGGCCCGCATCGCCGAACTGACGATCGAGCGCGGCGAGCTCGAAAACGCACCGGCATTGTTCGCCGAGAAGCGCAGCGCGCTGATCACCGAGATCGAATACGCCGAGAACGAGCGCCGCATGGCCGCCGACGCGCTCGCCGCCGCCGAAACCGCGATGGCGGAGACCGACCGCGTCGCGAAGCTGACGTTAGAGGCGCTCTCCAGCGCGCGCGAGGCCACCGCGCGCGCCGAGGAACGCATGGAAGGCGCGCGGCGCCGGCTCGAGGACATCGAGCGCGAGATCCGCGACATGCTCGAAGTCGAGCCGCAGGCCGTCGCCGGCCTCGCCGAGATCGAGCCCGGTGCCGAGCTGCCGCCGCTGCACGACATCGAGGAAGAGCTCGAAAAGATGCGCCGCGACCGCGAGCGCCTCGGCGCAGTCAACCTGCGCGCCGAGGAAGAGCTGCGCGAGGTCGAGACCCAGCACACCGGCCTCGTCACCGAGCGTGACGACCTGGTTGAGGCCATCAAGCGGCTGCGCCAAGGCATCCAGAGCCTCAACAAGGAGGCGCGCGAGCGGCTCCTGACCTCGTTCGAGGTCGTCAACAGCCACTTCAAGCGCCTGTTCGTCGAACTGTTCGGCGGCGGCGAGGCCGCACTGCATCTGATCGAGAGCGACGACCCGCTCGAAGCCGGTCTCGAAATCATCGCCAAGCCGCCGGGCAAGAAGCCGCAGACGCTGTCGCTGCTCTCGGGCGGTGAGCAGGCGCTGACCGCGATGGCGCTGATCTTCGCGGTGTTCCTCACCAATCCCTCGCCGATCTGCGTGCTGGACGAAGTCGACGCGCCGCTCGACGACCACAATGTCGAGCGCTACTGCAACCTGTTGCACGAGATGACCGGCTCGACCGACACCCGCTTCATCATCATCACACACAACCCGATCACGATGGCGCGCATGAACCGGCTGTTCGGCGTCACCATGGCCGAGCGCGGCGTCTCGCAGCTGGTGTCGGTGAGCCTGCAAGAGGCGGTGGATATTCTCGACCAGAACGTGGCGTGACGCGCGATCCCTCCATACCCATTGACGTCATCATCCGCGCAGGCGGATGATCCAGTACGCCGCGGCTTCTCGGCTTGACGGCACCGTCTCGGAGTACTGGATGCCCCGCCTACGCGGGGCATGACCGCGGATGATAATCTCACCCACCCTCCCCGCTGAACTCAAGGCGGCCCTCGATGCGAGGCTGCAGGGCTTTTCGCGCACCGAGGCAGCACAGCGCTCGCAAAAGATATCCAACACCTATCGCTCAGGTGGCGGCTCGAGCGCGATCAAGTCGGAAGCCGATGCGCTTGCCTACGCGCTGGCGCGCATGCCGGCGACGTATGCGGCGGTGGCCGCAAGCCTGAATGCGCTGACCGCGATCGCACCGGACCTCGCTCCGGAAAGCCTGCTCGACATCGGCGCAGGTCCAGGCACCGCGAGCTGGGCCGCCGCAGAGGCGTTTGCCTCGCTTCAGGATTTTACCCTGCTCGACGCCAACGCCACTCTCAGCCGGCTCGCGCTCGAACTCGCACATGACAGTACCCGCCTCGCGGACTGCCGCTATCTGCCGGGCGACGCCGGCGCGAACCTCGCCGAGGTCTCGCAAGCCGATCTCGTCGTTGCGAGCTACGTCATCGGCGAGCTCAACGAAGGCGACCAGCGCAAGCTCGCGGCGGCCATGTGGACCAAAGCGCGGCACGCGCTGGTGGTGATCGAGCCCGGCACGCCCGCCGGCTACACGCGCATTCTCGCGCTGCGCCAGCAACTGATCGCGGCAGGCGCCTACGTCGCCGCACCCTGTCCGCACGACAAGCCGTGCCCGCTCATCGCGCCCGACTGGTGCCATTTCAGCCAGCGCCTGCCGCGCTCGCAGGCGCACCGCCAGATCAAGGGCGCCGAGGTGCCGTTCGAAGACGAGCGCTTCATCTACGTCGCCCTGACCCGCACGCCGCCTGCGCCGCGCGCCTCGCGCGTGCTGGCGCCACCGGACCTCGGCAAGGCGGAGATCACGGCAAAGCTCTGCACCGAGACTGGGGTCGCGCTGACGAAAGTCCCACGACGCGACAAGCCCGCCTATGCGCAGGCCCGGCGCTGGCGCTGGGGCGATGCGATCATGTCCGAAAGTTAACCTCGATCGCCCCTCTGGCCTTGAACTCAGATGGTTCCTCGTCCGACCAAGCCTTACCTCCCCGCGCCGGGGCTCTCGCCCTGCGCCAATTTGGTCTAGGCTGCGCCCGCCTTCTTCCCCTCTCCAGGAGTTCTCCATGTCGATCGGCTGGATCGTTCTCGGCGTCATCGTCGTCCTCGTGCTGCTCGCCTTCAGCGCCTACAACCGCCTGGTGGCGCTGAGCCAGCGCGTCGGCCAGGCCTTTGCCGACATCGACGTGCAGCTCAAGCAACGGCACGACCTGATCCCGAACCTGGTCGAGACCGTGAAGGGCTACGCCTCGCACGAGCGCGGCACGCTCGACGACGTCATCAAGGCGCGCAATTCGGCGATGTCGGCGCAGGGACCGGCGCAGGTATCCGCGGCCGAGAACCAGCTCTCCGGCGCACTCGGCCGGCTGATCGCGCTGTCGGAGGCCTATCCCGACCTCAAGGCCAACGCCAATTTCCAGCAACTCGCCAGCGAGCTCTCCGACCTCGAGAACAAGATCGCGGCGAGCCGACGCTTCTTCAACAACGCGGTCCAGGAATACAACACCGGCATCCAGCAGATGCCTGCCGCTTTGTTCGCCGGCATGTTCGGCTTCACCCGGAAGGAGTTCTTCGATCTCGGCGCCAGCCGCACCGAAGTCGAAATCGCGCCGCAGGTGAAGTTCTGAGTTGAGCCGATAGACCGGCAGGGCACGCGTCATGGCCGCGTATGGTCTCTACACGCACATCGCCTCGAACAAGTTTCGTTCGATGCTGCTGCTCGCCGGCCTGTTCATGCTGGTCTACGTGCTGGTCTATGCGGGCGCGCTGATTGCCGAGGTCGTCATCAACGGCAATGGCACGGTGGCCTACTATCTGAGCCGCGCCTTCGCCGACCTGCTCAAAGCCGCACCTTTCGCGACCGTCGCGGCGATCGCCTGGATCACGATCGCCTATTTCTTCCACCAGTCGATGATCGACGCCGTCACCGGCGGTCACGACGTCGCCCGGCAGGAGCAGCCGCGGCTCTACAACCTGCTCGAAAACCTCTGCATCTCGCGCGGCATCACCATGCCGAAGCTGAAGATCATGGAGAGCCCGGCGCTGAACGCGTTCGCGGCCGGCCTCAATCCGCGGCAATATTCGATCACCGTCACCACCGGTCTCCTCGATGCGCTGAACGACAAGGAGATCGAGGCAGTGCTGGGCCACGAGCTGACCCACATCAAGAACGGCGACGTGCAGCTCATGGTCGTCGCCGTCATCATCGCCGGCGTGGTCGGCTTCTTCGGCGAATTGTTCTTCCGCCTGTTCACGAATCTCAACTGGAGCTCCGGCTCGGGTGGCTCGTGGTCCTCGGGCTCCTCCTCGTCGTCGCGATCGTCCCCGTCGTCGAGCGACAGCAAGAGCTCCGGCGGTGGCGCAATCATCGTCATCATCATTGCGATCGTGCTGCTCGTGGTGGCCTGGCTGCTGTCGCAGGTGGTCAAGCTGGCGCTGTCGCGGTCACGCGAATATCTCGCCGACGCCGGCTCGGTCGAGCTGACGAAAAACCCCGACTCGATGATCTCGGCGCTGCGCAAGATCGAGAATCGCGGCGAATTGCCCGGCGCGACCTCGGCCGTGATGGAGCTCTGCGTCGACAATCCGCGCGAGGGCTTTGCCGATCTGTTTGCAACCCACCCTTCGGTGCAGTCGCGGGTCGACGCGCTGATCAAGTTTGCCGGGGGCCGCGACCCCGGTCCAATGCCGACTCTTACTGACGAGACGAAAGAGCCGGGGGCGCAAGCCGGCCGGCAGGATGCCCCGCCGCCGCTGCGCCATGGCCCATGGGATGATGCCGACGGATCGGGGAGCCCGCCGCCCGTGCCCGCAGCCAGTCCCTCCGGAACCGCAGGCAGCAACCCGGAGGGCAATCCCATGGGTAATTCTGTGGGTCCTTGGGGCCGTCATTGAGCACCTGATTCCCGCCATGCGCGGCGAGTTTCTCCGCGATTGGGAAAAACCTCGGGATTTGCCGTAACTGGGACCTCCGGAATTGAATTCTCCCTTGTTTCTGCCATGTTCGCGCCCAACAGCAGACTCGGGACATCGATTTGGGGCCCGGCCGATTGCGACCTCGCGATCGGGGGCGCGTTAGGGGACAGCAATGGCAAAGCCGGCAGTGGTTGTGGTGGGCGCAGACAAGGGCGGGGTCGGCAAGACCACGGTGTCGCGTACCTTGCTCGATTATTTTTCCGCCAACAACGTGCCGACGCGGGCGTTCGACACGGAGTCGCCGCGCGGAACCCTGAAGCGCTTCCACCCCGACATCACCGAGATCGTCGACATGACGACGACGTCGGATCAGATGAAGATTTTCGATACCCTCAACGCGGTGAGCCCGTCGGTGACCGTGATCGACGTCCGCGCCGGCCTGCTCTCGCCAGCGCTGGCTTCGCTCCGCGACATCGGCTTCCTCGACGCAGCCAAGGCCGGCCAGATTACCTTTGCCGTGTTCCACATCCTCGGGCCCTCGATCGCCTCGCTGGAGGAGATCGCGGAGACCGCCGGCTTCATGGGCGGCGCGAAATATTTCCTGGTGAAGAACTTCATCAACGACACCCAGTTCTTCCAGTGGGACCAGGCGACCTACAATTCCTATTTCCACCGCATCAAGGACGCGACCGAGCTGACCATCCCCAAGCTCAACGAAATGGCCTATGAGCAGGTCGAGGTCTCCTCCGTTCCGTTCCTGAAGTTCGTCGCCAACAAGGGCCTCAACGACGACGCCGCGAACTACTCGTTCGTGCTGCGCGGCTATGTCCGGCACTGGCTGGCCAATGTCTGGAGCGAGTTCGACCGGATCCGGCTGACCGACATCGTCGGTTCGAAATCCGCCACCCGCAACAGCGAAAAATAGTTGCGCAAGCGAGGCTGATACGGCTGGATTGGGCGGCGAGTTCGCTCAGATAATAGTTCGTGATGCCCGCGACACCCGTCTACATCATATGCTCGCCCCGCCCGCAGGTCGGCAAGACCCTGCTGGCGCGGCTGCTCACCGAATTCCTGCTGCTCAAGAACGGTAACGTCGCGGCCTTTGACGTCAACCTGAAGGAGCCGTCGCTGCTCGATTACTTGCCTGCTGTCACCGAGACCGCGGACGTGATCGACACCTACGGCAAGATGCAGCTGATGGACCGCGTCATCATCGATGACGGCCTTGCCAAGGTGATCGACCTCGGCTTCCACGCCTTCGACGAGTTCTTCAAGATGACCGAGGAGATCGGCCTGCTCAAGGAGGCGGCCCGCCGCCACGTCGCGCCTCAGATCCTGTTCGTCGCCGATACCGACCGCACCTCGGCGCGGGGCCATGAGATGCTGCGCGGGCAAATCCCGCGCGTGAACCTGATCACGGTGGACAACGAATATATCGTGCGCGGCGAGCTGCCGCCCGCGATGGCCGGCGGCCGCCTGTTCCGCCTGCCGGCCCTGCCGGGCTTCCTCAAGACCTATATCGACCGGCTGAACTTCTCCTTCACCGGCTATTTGCGCCAGGAAAAGGACGCCTCGACCGAGCTGCACCAGTGGACCCGGCGGAACTACATTGCGTTCCGCGAACTCGAACTCAGCTTGATCCTGCAGCGGTCGTAGCCTGGAATTACCAGGGCTTGCTCAATGCCCCTCGAACGTCATCAGCGTGCGCACCGGCACGTCCATGGCGCGCAGCTTGGCAGCGCCGCCGAGCTCGGGCAGGTCGATGATGAAGCAGGCCGCGACGACATTGGCGCCGATCTGGCGCAACAGCTTCACCGCGCCTTCCGCGGTGCCGCCGGTGGCAATGAGGTCGTCGACCAGGATCACGCGCTCGCCGGGCTGGATGGCGTCGACATGCATTTCCATCTCGTCGATGCCATATTCGAGGGAGTAAGCGATGCGCACGGTGGTGTGCGGCAGCTTGCCCTTTTTCCGGATCGGCACAAATCCCGCCGAGAGCTGATGCGCCACCGCGCCGCCGATGATGAAGCCGCGCGCCTCCATGCCGGCAACCTTGTCGATCTTGTTGCCGGCCCAGGGATTAACTAGCTCATCGACCGCGCGGCGGAACGCGCGCGCGTCCGCGAGCAGCGTGGTGATGTCGCGGAACATGATCCCTGGCTTCGGATAGTCCGGGATGGTGCGAACGCTCGCCTTCAGATCGTGGTCAAAGGTCATCGATGTCTCATCTCAGTTGTCATCCGGGGCGCGCAAAGCGCGAACCCGGAATCTCGAGATTCCGG
Organism: Bradyrhizobium sp. 179; assembly: GCF_023073535.1. Taxonomy (NCBI): domain Bacteria; kingdom Pseudomonadati; phylum Pseudomonadota; class Alphaproteobacteria; order Hyphomicrobiales; family Nitrobacteraceae; genus Bradyrhizobium; species Bradyrhizobium sp. 179. Next base: position 54,822 of record NZ_JADPJR010000072.1, read on the forward strand.
GTTCGGCTCTTCGAGCCGCCCCGGAATGACGAAATATGAAATATCCTGCGCTCAATTTGCTCCCGCATCCAGCCGGAACGCATTCTCGACAATTCGCAAACCCACCTCGCCACCGAGCGACATCAGCGATTCCGGGTGGAATTGCACGCCGGCGACCGGCAGGGTCTTATGCTCGAGCGCCATGGCGACGCCGTCCTCGGTGCTGGCGGTCACGCTCAGAACTTCGGGCATGCTGTCGCGCTCGACAAATAACGAATGATACCGGCCAATGACGATCTCGTTCGGCAGATTGCGCATCAGTCGCCCGCCGCGCACCTGCACCCGCGAGGGCCGGCCGTGGGCGGGATGGGTGAGCTGCCCGAGCTCGCCGCCAAAATATTCGCCGATCGCCTGCACGCCGAGGCAGACGCCGAACACCGGCAGCTTCTTCTCCAGCGCCGCATCGATGGTTTTCTTGATTGCGAAATCCTCCGGCCTGCCGGGGCCCGGCGACAGCACCAGCAAGTCCCACCTCTTCTGCTTGAGCATGTCGAGCGCATGCACATAGCGGACCACGGTGACGCTGGCGCCGACCTGGCGAAAATAGTCGGCGAGCATGTGCACGAAGCTGTCGTCGTGATCGATCAACAGCACCTGCTTGCCCGAGCCGGTCGCATCGGGCGCGAAGGTCGAGAGCGGTTTTGGCGGATCGCCGCGCAGCGCCTGGAACAGCGCGGCGGCCTTGACCTGGCACTCGCGGTCTTCGGCGGCGGGATCGGAATCGAACAGGCAGGTCGCGCCGACGCGCACCTCGGCGAGGCCATCCTTCATGCGGATGGTGCGGATGGTGAGGCCGGTGTTGATGCTGCCGTCGAAATTCACCGCGCCGATCGCGCCGGCGTACCAGCGCCGAGGCGAGCGTTCGTGATCTTCTACGAACTGCATCGCCCAGAGCTTTGGGGCGCCGGTCACGGTCACTGCCCAGGCGTGGGTGAGAAAGGCATCGAGAGCGTCGAAGCCGGGACGCAGCATGCCCTCCACGTGGTCGACGGTGTGGAACAGCTTTGAGTAGGTCTCGATCTGCCGCCGCGCCAGCACCTTGATCGTGCCGGGCACGCAGACGCGCGCCTTGTCGTTGCGGTCGACGTCGGTGCACATGTTGAGCTCGAACTCGTCCTTCTCCGAGTTCAGGAGCTGGCGGATCTGCTCGGCGTCGCCGATCGCATCGAGGCCGCGCGCGATCGTGCCTGATATCGGGCAGGTCTCGACGCGGCGTCCGTCCGAGCGCACGAACATCTCCGGCGAGGCCGATACCAGGAATTCGCCCTCGCCGAGATTCATCAGCGCGCCGTAAGGCGACGGGTTGATGACGCAGAGGCGCTGGAACACTTCGGCCGGCGAGCGGTCGCAGGGCTCGGCGAAGAGCTGCCCCGGCACCGCCTCGAACAGATCGCCACGGGCGAAGGCTGCGCGCGCCGTCTCGACCGTGGCCTGATATTCGCCGGGGGCGTGATCGGCAAATCCTTGCCGCGGCGTCTTCAGATACGGGCTGTCGGCGGTCTCGCGCGGCAGGCCTTCGGTGGACTTGCCGTTCCAGGCGAAATCGTAAGTGAGCACCACGCCTCGGCCGGTGGCGCGGTCATAGGCCAGCAGGCGATCGGGCACGTAGAGCACGATGTCGCGCTGGTCGCTTTCGCGCGGCCGCTTCTGCACGAGGTCCTCGATCTGGAACACGAGGTCGTAGGCGAAGGCGCCGAACAGGCCGAGCAGGCCGTCGTCATTGGCGGAGAACGCGGCGACGAGATCGCGCACCAGCGACATCACGCTGGCGCGCCGGGTGCGTTGGTCCTCCTCGACCGGGGCGTCGCCACGGATGATGTGGCCGGCAAGGCGCGTCGCCGTCTTCTCCGAGATCACCACGCAGGGCTCGCGCAGGACCTCAGTGAGGAAAGCGATCAGCACCTGCCCGCGCACGTTCAGCGCTTCCAGCTTGAAATTGACGCCTGTGGTCTCGAGCTTGAGCGGCGGGTCGGAGAAGCCGAGATCGAAGCTCTCGTAGCGGCCGGGCACGGTCGTGCCCGAGGACAGCACCACGCCGCGACGGCGGTCGAGCAGGTTGATGAGATCATCGAGCCGGTTGGCTCCGCCGGTAAATTGCTCCGCCACGCGCGTGATCGCAAGACCTGCACGGGTCACGTAGTCACTTCTGGCCGGGAGGGCAAAGACTGTCCTGTTCATGTGGTCCTCTTACGAAACTTGCCGAGGGAACGCCACACAGGACAAACGATCAGGCCGCCGCACTGCGTGGGCGACCTCAGACGATTTGGGAAAGGAAAATCGCACCGGCCACCTCGTTAGGAGGTGCGCCACCAGAGACGGGCTGCGCGGACGGCGATGCTCATGGGCGGATACTCACCATGGCGCGGGGGCGGCGTCAAGGGCGGTCACGTGGTGGCCGCCTGATGGTCAGCGCTGTGGGATACGGGGCGCTCCGACTTCGACCTCCGCCGTCATCCTGCCGAAGGGCCGGGATCGATAGCCACATGAATTGGTTTGACGAAGACTAGTGGTTACAAGCTCGCGCCATAACTCCTCCTGGGGTTATGCGTCCCGGCCTTCGCCGCGACATCGAAAATGTGGCGCGACTGATGGCGCTCCACCTATCCCAGATGCTTTCGGAAAAACTCCGTCGCCCTGCCCCAGGCGAGCTCGGCGGCTTCGCGGTCGTGCACGGCCTGGCGCTGCTCGTTGACGAAGGCGTGCTCGGCGTCATAGCGGAACAGCTCCAGCGACTTGCCGGCGGCCTTCATGGCCTTCTCGAATCCATTGACCAGCTCCGGCGTGCACCAATCGTCCTTCTTGGCGAAGTGGGCCTGGAGCGGGATCTTGACATCGGCGGGCTTGGCCGCCTGCTCCGGCGGGATGCCGTAGAACACGACGCCGGCCGCGAGCTCCGGGATCTTGGTCGCGCCGATGATGGTGACGGCGCCGCCGAGGCAGAAGCCTGTTAGCCCGACCTTGGCGCCGTTGCGCGACAGATATTGCGCGGCGCCGCGCACCGTCTGCGTGGTGGCATCCATGAAGTCGAGCGAGTTCATCTCGTTGTTGGCGCTCTCGGTGTCGTGATAGGGCACCACCTTGCCCTTGTAGAGATCAGGTGCCAGCGCATCGAAGCCGGCGAGCGCGAAGCGGTCGCACAGGCCCTTGATCTGGTCCGACAGGCCCCACCATTCCTGGATCACGACCACGCCCGGCGCGTTGCCGCGCGCGGCATTGGCGAGATAGCCCGAGGCGTCCTTGCCGTCCGGGCGCTTGAAGGTGATGGTGGTTCCCATGGTGTCCTCCGACGCGTTTTCTGAGGGAGCAATTGGCGGTATTTTGGCTGCTGAGAGCGCGCGGCGCAATCCACACTCACGTCATTCCGGGGCGCGCGTAGCGCGAGCCCTTGACCATCCAAAAAAAGCCCCCTCGCGGGGGGCTTCTTCACTCGTCTCGTCTCGTCTCGCGCCGCTCAGTGCGAGTCGGCCCAGACCTTCTTCTTGGTGAAGTACATCAGGATCGCGAAGATGATCAGGAACACGAACACCTGGAAACCGAGGCGCTTGCGCGCTTCCATGTGCGGCTCGGCGGTCCACATCAGGAACGTGGTGACGTCCTTGGCATATTGCGCGACCGTGGTCGGCGAGCCGTCATCAAAGGTCACCTGGCCGTCGCTGAGCGGCTTCGGCATCTTGATGGCGTGGCCCGGGAAGTACTTGTTGTAGTACGAGCCCTCCGGGATGGTGACGCCCTCGGGGGCCTTGTCCTCGAAGCCCTGGAGCACGGCCGCGACGTAGTCCGGACCCTGCTCCTGGTACTGGGTGAAGAAGTCGACGATGAACCAGGGGAAGCCGCGCTTGTAAGAACGCGCCTTGGTGATCAGGGACAGGTCCGGGGGCGCCGCACCGCCATTCGCGGCACGCGCCGCCTGCTCGTTCGGGAATGGCGAGGGGAAATAGTCCGCCGGCCGGCCCGCACGCTCGAACATGTCACCAGCATCGTTCGGGCCGTCCTTGACCTTGTACTCGGAGGCAAACGCCGAGGCCTGCGCCACCGAATAGCCGGGCCCGCCGGGCTCGGCGAGGTTGCGGAAGGCGACGTAGGACAGGCCGTGGCAGCTGGCGCAGACCTCCTTATAGACCTTCAGGCCGCGCTGGAGCGCGCCGCGGTCAAACTTACCGAAGGGGCCCGAGAACGACCATTTGATTGACGGCGGCTGGTCGCCACCCTCGGACGCCTTCGCGCTGTCGATCGAGCCCGCGAACAATGAACCGGCGAGCGCCAGCATTATCGCGGTCGACACCATCGGGGTCGACCTGCTCCCGGTTTTGGCCAACACCGCATCCGAGATCGAATTCGGTACCGGTCGCGGCTTTTCGATGCGCGCGAGCAGCGGCAGCACGATCAGGAAGTAGGCGAAGTAGCAGACCGTCAGGACCCGGCCGGCAACGACGTAAATGCCCTCCGGCGGCTGCGCGCCGAGATAGCCGAGCAGGATACAGACCGCGACGAAGATCCAGAAGAACTGCTTGGCCAGCGGACGGTACTTCGATGACTTCGTCCTGGCGCTATCGAGCCAGGGCAGGAAGCACAGGATGATGATCGCCCCGAACATCGCGATGACCCCCGCGAGCTTGTTCGGTATCGAGCGCAGGATCGCGTAGAACGGCAGGTAATACCATTCCGGCACGATGTGCGGCGGCGTCACGCCCGGGTTCGCCGGGATGTAGTTGTCGGCGTCGCCGAGATAGTTCGGCATGTAGAAGATGAACCAGGCGTAGAGCAGCATGAAGCAGGTGACGCCGAACATGTCCTTGATGGTCGCGTGCGGCGTGAACGGCACCGTGTCCTTTTCCGTCTTCGGCTCGACGCCGTCGGGGTTGTTCTGTCCGGCGACGTGCAGCGCCCAGACGTGGAGCACGACGACGCCCGCGATCAGGAACGGCAGCAGATAGTGCAGCGAGAAGAAGCGGTTCAGCGTCGGGTTGCCGACCGAATAGCCGCCCCATAACAGCGTCACGATGCTCTCGCCGACATAGGGAATGGCGGAGAACAGATTGGTAATGACGGTGGCGCCCCAGAAGCTCATCTGGCCCCAAGGCAGCACGTAGCCCATGAAGCCCGTGGCCATCATCAGCAGGTAGATGATGACGCCGAGGATCCACAGCACCTCGCGCGGCTCCTTGTACGACCCGTAGTAAAGGCCGCGGAACATGTGGACGTAGACGGCGACAAAGAACATCGAGGCGCCGACCGCGTGCATGTTGCGCAACAGCCAGCCGTAATTGACGTCACGGACGATCAGCTCGACCGACTTGAAGGCGAGATCGGCATGCGGCGTGTAGTGCATCGCCAGGATCACACCGGTGAGGATTTGCATCCCCAGCATGAAGGAGAGGATGGCGCCGAAGGTCCACCAATAGTTCAGGTTGCGCGGGGTGGGATAGGCGACGAAGGAGGAATGGATGAGACCAAAGATCGGCAGACGCCGCTCGATCCATTGCAGGGCCGGATTGCTCGGCTGGTAGTCGGATGGTCCGCTCATGATGCGATCCTGAGGAAATAGTACGACGAGACGGCACGAAGCTTCGGACGTCGGTCCGAGGCTCAGCCGATCTGGATTTTGGTGTCGGAAACGAACTGGTACGGCGGCACCGGCAGGTTCGCGGGCGCGGGCCCCTGGCGGATGCGGCCGGACGAATCGTACTGCGACCCATGGCAGGGGCAGAAGAAGCCGTCGTAGTTGCCTTCATGAGCGATCGGGATACAGCCGAGATGGGTGCAGATGCCGATAACGACCAGCCACTGCTCATGGCCGGACTTAACCCGGGCCTCGTCGCTCTGCGGATCGGGCAGGCTCGCCACGTTGACGGCGCGCGCTTCGTCGATCTGCTTTTTGGTACGGTGGCTGATGTAGATCGGTTTGCCGCGCCAGAACACCTTGATGTCCTGGCCTTCGGCGATCGGGCTGAGATCGACCTCGATCGGCGCACCGGCGGCGATGGTCGAGGCATCCGGATTCATTTGCGAGATGAAGGGCCAGAGCGCGGCCGCGCCCCCTACTGCTGCGGCGGCCCCCGTTGCAACGAATAAGAAATCACGGCGTGTCGGATGGTCCGCCGAAGACGCTGTCGTCACGATTCCAACCCTTTCTTCTTATGCGGCCGGTCGAACCGCTCCGGGGGGCGCCCATGAGGTCCCCGGAAAGGCTGCCGGCGCCCGCGGCCCCCCGCGGCGGCAGAACTTTGCTCGCACCTAAACAGGTGAAACAGCAGTCCAGAATCGTTCTATTGGCACCCTTGCCGGGCGAGCGCAAGCCCGCTATCGGCGCGGGAGCGTGCAATGCACGAATTCCCGGGCGAGCGATGTTTTATTGAGACATTTCCGGCCGCAACCAGCCCCGCACAGCCCATGCAGATAGCTCTTTTCCAGCCCGACATTCCCCAGAACACCGGCACGATCCTCAGGCTCTGCGCCTGTCTGGACGTGGCCGCCCATATCATCGAGCCGGCTGGGTTCCCCGTTTCGGATCGCACGTTCCGCCGGGCGGGAATGGACTACCTCGACCATGTCAGGATCGTCAGGCACGATTCCTGGGCGAGGTTCGAGGAATGGCGGGCGGCACAAGGCTGCCGCCTGCTGCTGTTCACCACCAAAGGTGCCACCGACTACCGCGATTTTCGTTACCAGACGTCGGACATCCTGCTATTCGGGCGCGAGAGCGCCGGCGTCACCGACGCGGTGCTCGAGGCCGCGGATGCGCGGCTGGTGATTCCGATCAAGGCCGGCCTGCGGTCGCTCAATGTGGCCATGAGTGCGGCGATGGCCGCCGGCGAGGCGCTGCGCCAGCTCCGGACCCCTGAAGGCCGAAACGATTGAGGAGAGAGACTTGAATTACGCGGTCAAGGAAATCTTCCTGACCCTGCAAGGCGAAGGCGCCCATGCCGGGCGCGCCTCCGTGTTCTGCCGCTTTGCCGGCTGCAACCTCTGGAGCGGCCGCGAGGCGGACCGCAACGAGGCGACCTGCAAATTTTGCGACACGGATTTCGTCGGCACCGACGGCACGCTCGGCGGCCGCTATGGCTCGGCCGCGGAACTCGCCGACACCATCGCCGCGCAATGGATCGCATCGGCCGACAACCGCTACGTGGTGCTGACCGGCGGCGAGCCGCTGCTCCAGGTGGATGCCGCGCTGGTCGACGCGCTGCACGCCCGCGGCTTCGAGATCGGCGTCGAGACCAACGGCACGATTGCAGCCCCCGAGGGGCTCGACTGGATCTGCGTCAGCCCCAAGGGCGGCAGCGAGCTCGTTTTGCGGCGCGGTCATGAGCTGAAGCTGGTCTATCCGCAGGTGCTCGCCCCGCCCGAGACCTTCGAGGGCCTCGCCTTCGAGCGCTTCTCGCTCCAGCCGATGGACGGACCCGAGGTCGCCGAGAACACCGCGCGCGCGATCGACTATTGCCTGCGCCATCCGCAATGGCGGCTCAGCGTGCAGACGCATAAGTCGCTCGGCATCAGATAGGTTTGGTAGACGGACAGATGCAAAGCTCACCCGCGTCAGCGACCACCGCGACAATTGCAACGAGAGCTGCAGCTGTTGGGGTCCGAAAAGGGCTGACGAAATGACCGCGATAATGGATCTGGCCCTGATCGAAGACCGCAAGGCCCGCGCTCGCGCCTGGTTCGAAGCCTTGCGCGACGACATCTGCGCGAAGTTCGAACAGCTGGAAGACGAGGTCCCGCCAAGCCTCTATCCCGGCGAAGCCGGCCGCTTCAAGCGCACCCCCTGGCAGCGCACCGATCATTCCGGCGCGGCCGGAGGTGGCGGCGTGATGTCGATGATGCATGGCCGTCTGTTCGAGAAGGTCGGCGTGCATTGCTCGACGGTGCATGGCGAATTCGCCCCTGAATTTCGTGCTCAAATTCCCGGCGCCGCGGAGGATCCAAAATTCTGGGCCTCCGGCATCTCGCTGATCGCGCATCTGCGCAATCCGCACGTGCCCGCCGTGCACATGAACACGCGCTTCGTCGTCACCACCAAAGCCTGGTTTGGCGGCGGTGCGGATCTGACGCCGGTGCTGGAGCGCCGGCGCACGCAGGACGATGCCGACAGCATCGCCTTTCACGCCGCGATGAGACAGGCCTGCAACCAGCACAGCAGCGTCGCCGATTACGACAAGTACAAGAAGTGGTGCGACGAATATTTCTACCTGCCCCACCGGAAGGAGGCTCGCGGCATCGGCGGCATCTTCTACGACTGGCACGACAGCGGCGACTGGGACGCCGACCTCGCCTTCACCCAGGAAGTCGGCCGCGCCTTCCTGAAGATATATCCCGAACTGATCCGGCGCAATTTCGCGACAGCCTGGACCGCTGCGGATCGCGAGGAGCAATTGATCCGGCGCGGTCGCTATGTCGAGTTCAACCTGCTCTACGACCGCGGCACCATTTTCGGGCTCAAGACCGGCGGCAACGTGGATTCGATCCTGTCGTCGCTGCCGCCGGAAGTGAAGTGGCCATGAACCTTGCAATGCCGCCGCTCCCTCGCGCCATGCTGATCGACATGGACGACACCATCCTGTCGGCCTATGGCCGGCCTGAGATCGCCTGGAATACGATCACGGCCGAGTTCGCCGAAGAACTCGCGCCGCTGCCGCCGCCGCTGGTGGCGACCGCGGTGCTGGCGTTCGCGCGAAACTTCTGGGCCAACGCGGAAGCCGCATGGCGGCTGAAGCTTGCCGAGGCCCGCCACCTCACTGTCAAGGGCGGCTTTGCCGCGCTCGCGGCCGCCGGCCATCGCGCCCTGCCCGACGACCTCGCCATTCGCCTCGCCGACCGTTTCACCGCCTATCGCGAGGAGGAGATGTTCGTCTTTCCCGGTGCGCATGAGGCGATCGACCGGTTGAAGGCGCTCGGCATCAAGCTCGCGCTGGTGACCAACGGCGCTGCCGACACCCAGCGCGCAAAGGTCGAGCGCTTCGAACTCGCGCACCGCTTCCACCACATCCAGATCGAGGGCGAGCACGGCTTCGGCAAGCCCGAGGAGCGCGCCTATCTGCATGCGATGGAGGCGCTCGGCGTCACCGCAAAGGACACCTGGATGATCGGCGACAATCTGGAATGGGAAGTCGTGACGCCGCAGCGCCTCGGCATCTATTCGATCTGGATCGACGTGCATGGCGACGGCCTGCCCGAAGGCTCGATCGTCAAGCCCGACCGCATCATCCGTTCGCTGACCGAGCTCCTGCCGGAGTAAACCAAAGGCGGCGAAAACAAAAATATCGAAAAACAACCCCATGCACAGTAGAGCGCTGCTGCGAATTCAAGGACTTACGGCAAACGCAAATTCTGTTTTCGATTTTTACGAAATCGCGTTGACGCGCCGGGCAAAACAGGGGCATGATGGCATCGTCGCGGTCTTTGCGATGAAAGGCCCCCTTGCCAGCGCCCCCGGCTGTCCCTGCACGGGCACGCGCGGTCTCATCCGCCGTTTTCCGGATGTCATGACAAATTGCTAGCCTCGCGTCCGGGTCGATAAACTCGAAAGGACAATCCATGGAATTGAAAGCCGGCGATGTCGTGATGCTGAAATCCGGCGGCCAGCCACTAACGGTTGCGGAGGTGAAGGAGAACGACGTGCTCTGCCTCTGGATGGGCATGGAAGGCGATCTGTTCCGCGAGACGCTGCCGCTGGCCACGCTCGTGCAGGTGGAAGAGGAAGAGAACGACGAAGACGACGAGGATGAAGACGAGGATGAAGACGAGGACGACGAGGAATAAGCACACCGAAGAGCGCACGCTGGTCAGATGCGAGTGCTTGCGCGTGCTCGATGTTTAGATTTTCTATCGCTCGACCCATCGAAAGTCGGCGACGCCGAGTCTCACCTTAGGAAATCCATTGAAGTGGCGCGTGGTCAAAGCGCCAAATCCTTGGAGTTGCGCGCCGCCACAAGCCTTGCAGAACTCTGGCGGAGGCAAGGAAGGATTGATGAGGCGCGCACGCTGCTAGAACCGATCTGCGATTGGTTTGACGAAGGAACCGACACGGCCGACCTCAAGCGTGCGCGCGATTGTCGGTGTGCACTGCATTGATCCCACAGCTCGCAGCGCGTTGCCTTGGTCGAGTGCATCGGCTCTATGCTCGCCGGATCGCGATTGCGCCTCCGCCTGGCCCAGCAAATGCATCGCCCTGGATTCGCAACAAGGATGCCCGTGCCGCTCGCGTCAAATCTCCGACATCTGTAGGGATCAAACGGAAAGCGACAGCCAACAGGACCTTTTTCCGCCTACCCACTATGAGCGGACATGATCGCTGGTCCGCCAGGTTGGCTCGGACCAAGGGCCGCCCTCGCCAAATCCAATTTGTCCATTCCCGGATTCGGGAGCATGCCCGAGACGTATCAGCATCGATGTTCTGGTGTTAGATTTCCTGCCCTACCGAATAGGAGGACGACATGCCCGATAGCGTCTACAAGGTCATTGAACTCGTGGGTACCAGCACCGACTCCTGGGAGAAGGCGGCCGCCAATGCGGTCGAGCAAGCTGCAAAATCTCTCCGAGATCTTCGCATTGCAGAAGTCGTCAAGCTCGATATGCAACTGGATGACAAAGGAAAAGTCGAGGCCTATCGCGCCAAGCTCAACGTATCATTCAAGTTCGAGGGCTCCTGAGCCTCAGCACCTCGCCCCCCACTCGCGGGGCGAGGATGGCTCATTGAAAAAGGCGCGTCTCCCAGTCCGCCCAGCCGGAGCCTGTGGAAAGTCACCACCGGCGAGGTCTTGGTGAACATCGAGTCTAATGGGCCTTCAGGCATAAAGTAGCGGCAAACATGACCAGTTCCGTGGCAGGTGCCGCCCCTGCTCTCGCCATCGACCTGGTGTCACCCTTGGGCAACGATCGCGCCCTAAACATGCGCGTGCCGCCCGTCAGCAATATTCGACTGCGCGTGCTTTTCGAGGAGCAGCAACGACATGAAGCAACACACCTCCGAAGCATTTTCCACGATAGCGATCGGCTGGACACCGCTGATGCTTATGGGCATCGCGATGCCGCCCCGGGATCCCGACGATGAGGATGAGGAGGACGAAGACGACGATGAGGAAGATGACGCTGACGAACCGGCAGTCGTGCGCGAGCCGGACGATGACTAGACTAGCCTGCATCTGGCAGTCGGCGCTATAGTATCTCCCATGGGCTGGGATGCGAAAGACATAGCGCTGCTCAAAAGGCTCTGGTCCGCAGGACAGAGCGCGGCGCAGATTGCGCGCCGTCTCGGGTGCAGCCGTAACGCGGTCTGCGGCATGCTGACCCGTCTCAGCCTGAAGCGCGGCCGCAAGCCGCCCACGGCACGGCCCAAGATAAGGCCGCCCCCGAAGCTGAGGCCGGCATCGTCGGCAGCCTGCGCCCGTCCAGTCGCACAGAAGGTGTCGTCGAGTACAGCAAAGAGGCCGCAGCCCAAGGAACTCAGCAAGCAGCAGCTTTACGCCATTCTGGCTGAGGCGGTCAGAAACACCGGCTAAGAACTCACATGAAGGTCGTTGCGCTCCCGTCAGTGCCTGGCGCAGTTCGACGGGTTCGGCTGTCGTGTACCTTCCCAAGGCTCATGTGCTTCGGGTCAGAAATCTCGGTTTGAGATCACAACAGTAAGGTCGTATCTGGCTCCGGTAGTAGGCCTGCGCTGAGCTATCGACCTATTCAGCTGTGGACGCAGAAGCGGTCACGGCACAGCGGGGTATTCGGACAAGCCCGCTTTCCGAAGCCCCTCTCGCCAACGCACAGTCTACCGGCACGATTGTTTCAGGCCTGGTACGAACCAGGATCGTGCTTGGCGTTTCTCGGCTCACGGCGGAGAAGGGCCGGAAAACGGCATACGCATCGCACGCGCCGCCTGCCTCCTCGGAGCGGCCACGGCTAGGTTTTTACAGTCGATGTGAGCCATGGTTCGGTTGGTGATTGAGCTGCGACACGATGTTCTAAGGTAGGAACGCCCCCGTGGCGGCCGAGTTAAGACGGCAAAAGCACCTATCAAGGAGGCAAAGTCATGGCCCGCGCAACAGCTCATCCGGATCATCACTGCATCTCAAGCGAGGACATTGAAGGAACCAAGGTCTATGGAGCAGATGGGACGAATATCGGTGAGATTGATCACCTCATCATCGACAAGGTGTCAGGCCGAGTGGCTTATGCTGTCATGAGCTTCGGCGGATTTGTTGGCTTGGGTCACAGCCACTACCCCATTCCCTGGGGTGCTCTGACCTATGACACGTCGCTTGACGGTTTTCGAACCAACATCACCGAGCAACAGCTGAGGGACGCGCCTGAGTTCAGCGATGATTCCTGGCAGGATCGAGACTGGGAAACACGAACCCACCAGTATTATGGGACACCCACCTACTGGGAAGGACGAGCTGGCCTGTAACGCCAGGCGGCGCATCAGAAACATTCCAATCGTGAGTGCCGGCTGAATTGATCGGCGGGCCCTCACGGATGACGGCGGATTTGATCCCGCCGACGCAAGCTGGTGCGAGGCGGTGCTGTCCGCAAAGGAACTCAATCGAGGCCCCTCTTGCGGTGAGGCTTATCGATGAGGTTACGAGAGATCATCCAACAAAGTTCAGGCCGCTTCCAGTGTTCATTGGCGGCCCTGCGCCCAAAGAAGGACAGCCGCAGCATCGGCGAGCGGGCGTAATCGTCGAGGATGCTGCTCACTGGCTCAGTCGAGGCGAAACCACCGATAGCCATAGCCATCAAGCTCGATAAGAGTGGCGTCGGCGGTAAGGTTGGAATCGTAAATTCGGTTACCGAATATATCGGTCAGCTTCCGTCCCTTCGGAATATCCCTGATCTCCGTGCTGCAGCTCGTCTGTGATAAATTGTGCAGCACCAGCACGAATTTGCCTTGCCAAACGAAATGCTGGATCAAGACAGCGGGACAGTTGCTTTCGGGTACGGTGCATTCACCCCAGCCGATCTCCGGGCACGACTGGCGCATTTCGACCAGACGCCGCAACCAATTGAACAGCGAGTCCGGGTCGCGTTGCTGGGCAATCGCATTCACGTTGGCTGGTGCGTATTGGCCCCCGCGGATCACATGATGAAGCAAACGATCTCCCGGCCGCGTCGAGAATCCGGCGTTTTCGTCGTCTGTCCATTGCATGCACGTACGGACAGGCCATCGCTCAGGAAGCGTCAGATCGTCGCCCATTCCCAGTTCGTCGCCGTAGTAAATGACCGGTGTACCAGGAAGACTGAACAGCAGGCTGAATGCCAGCTCGATGCGGCGGCGATCGTTTCCGAACATGCAGGCGAGCCGCCGCCGAATTCCCCGTCCGTAAAGCTGCATTTTGCGGGTTGGAGCGAATGCAGCATAAACTTCGTCGCGCTCTTCAGAAGTTAAACGGCCGAGGTCCAGCTCATCATGATTGCGTAGAAATTGAGCCCAGTGTGCGAATTGCGGCAATCGGGGCAGCTGGCTCATGCAGCGCCGCAGCGGTTCGGCACTTTCCCGTGCAAGTGCAAGGAACAAGTGCTGGTTCAACAGGAACGCAAATAGCATGTGGATCCGCGATCCATCGCCAAAATAATGCTGAAGCTCCGTGGGAGCTACATTTGCTTCCGCCAGCAACACCGCATCACCTTTGCGCCAGGACAGGAAATTGCGGAGCTCGGCGAAAAACTCATACCGACGCTTCGCCGGACGATCTGGACGTATTTCCTCCACGACGAACGGTGCAGCGTCTATTCGGAATCCCGAAACACCGAGTTCAAGCCAGAAGCCGAAGATCCTGAAGATTTCTTCGCGGACGGCAGCGCAGGCTATGTTGAGGTCAGGTTGATGTTGGTAAAACCGGTGATAATACCACGAGCGCGCGCAGAGGTCGTAAGTCCAGACGCTGAGTTGAAACCCGGGAAATACGACGCCTTCTGTGCTATTTTCGGGTTCGCTGGTTGACCAGACGTAATATTCCCGAAACGGCGACGACGGGTCGGCGCGAGCCTGCTGAAACCATGGGTGTCTGTCCGAAGTGTGATTGATGGGAAGATCGACTATCAGCCGCAATCCGCGCAGTCGGGCCTGATGACTGAATTCGACGAAATCGCCCAACGTTCCGAGTGCCGGCGCGATGTTGTAGTAATCCGTGACATCGTAGCCGTGGTCTAGTCCGGGACTGGGATAAAATGGAAGCAACCACAGGCAATTTGCGCCGAGCTGAGCGATATGATCGAGCTGCTCGGTTAGTCCCTTGAAATCGCCGATCCCGTCTCCGTTGCCGTCCTTGTAGGTGGCTACGTTGAGGCTGTAGATCACGGCGTTTTTGTACCAGAGGTCGAGCAAGCGCCGACTTCCTTTGCTGGTGAGCGAGCGAACGGCTTGCAGGTAACCACCAGTGTGGACAGTCGTTCCGGGAATTAGTGGCAATGGGACGCAATGGATGGCCGAGCGGGGCGACTTTCGCTTTGGGCTCGGGAGCCGACTTTTGTGAGTACACGCCCGGAGGAAGTTCGATCCCCGGTCCATCCACCAATGCCCGGTGAGCGGCGTCGTCTAGGCGGCGAGTTGCCTCGCCGCCGCCGAGATCATCACCAGCCCGCCCGTGATCACCGCAACGTCGAGGATCGCGGTGTGGATGTGCATCGGCATCCGCTCGACGAAGGCTTTTGCGAGGAACGCACCGGGAATCGCAATCGCACCGATCAGCAGCGCAAAAGCGAGCACCTGCGCGGTCACCGCGCCGGCAAGGCCGAACACCGAGATCTTGATCAGGCCGGTGCCGAGCGAGATCATCGCGTCGGTCGCGATCACCGCGGCGCCTTCGAGGCCTGCGGCCATCAGCAGCGAGAGCAGGATCACGCCGGAGCCCGAGGTGCCGCCGACCAGCACGCCGTAGCCGATCGAACCGGCCGCAAGGCCGGTATCGCCGATCCTGACCTCGCGGCGGCGGAGCACGCGGCGCAGTGGTACGCTCAGGATCAGCATGGTGCCGATCACGAGCGCCGCGCCCGCATTGGTCAGACGCGTGTAACCGTAGGCGCCGAGCGCGGTCGTCAGCGCCGCGCAGGCGAGCACGATCAGAGTGCGGCGGCGGTCGGCATAGCGCAGGTAAGCTACCGCGCGGCTGAGATTGGTGAAGATCGCGGAGATCGCGATGATCGGCACCACTGGCTCGGCGCCGACCAGCGGCACCAGCACCAGCGGCATCAAAGCGCCGGTACCGTAGCCGGCAAGACCACCGATGATCGAAGCCAACAACGCCATCGTTGCTACCAGCAGGAGCTGATAAGTCGAGATGTCGGCGAAGCCTGAAACGATGCTCACGTTCTCTCGTCGCGGCGGACGCGGGCGGCAGCTTGATCGGCGATGGCAGCAAGCGCGGCTTGCTCTAGTGGAAAATCCGCCGCAAGCCAAGCGTCCTCGGCGAGCGTCAAGACATGTCCGAGCGCAGGTCCTTCCGCCATGCCGCGCGCGATGAAATCGGCCGCCTTCAATGGAAATTTCGGCGCAGTCCAGCGCTGCGGCAGCTCGGCGAGCGCACGCCAGCGCGACGACGCGACGTCGCCGGCCCGGGCCCAGGCCAGCAACACGCGATCGTGATAGCGCTCTGCGCCGAGCCGGTAGAGCAGCCGCCGCGCCTTCGGCTCGTCCTTGGCAGCCAAGCGCCACCAGCGGTGCCCCATCGAATCCAGCGCCTTGGTCTCGGTATTGGAGAGCCGCAGGCGCGCGGCGACCCGCTTGGCATCTTCGGTGACGGCGACCGTCAGCGCGGCCAGGCGCCGCGTGCTGCTTGCGGTGAGACCGAGCTCGCGCTCGATTGCGATCATCGCCGACAGCGGCCCCGTATAGACCACGCCTCCGGTCAGCGCCTGCAGCAATCCACCCTCCGCCATGGCCAGCACGGCCGCGGATGCACCGCCGGCGACCAGCAGCTTCAGCATCTCCATGCGCACCCGCTCGGCCGAGAGGTTCGCAAGGCCCGCGCGTCCCCGGATACAGGCGAGATAGCCGTCGCGGTCTGGCTCGCCGGCGCCAAAGGCCGCGTGGATGCGGAAGAAACGCAGGATGCGCAAATAATCCTCGGCGATGCGCTGGCCGGGATCGCCGATGAAGCGCACGCGGCGCGCTCTGGCATCCGCGATCCCGCCGACATAGTCGTGCACGATCCCGCTCGCATCGACGGACAGGCCGTTCATGGTGAAGTCGCGCCGCTCGGCATCCTTCACCCAGTCGCGGCCGAACGCGACCTTGGCCTTGCGGCCGAACGTTTCGGTGTCCTCGCGCAGCGTCGTCACTTCATAGGGATGCCCGTCGATGACGAGCGTGACGGTGCCGTGGTCGATCCCGGTCGGCACGCTCTTGATGCCGGCGGCCTTGGCACGCCGCATCACTTCGTCCGGCAACGCGGTGGTCGCGATGTCGATGTCACCGGGTGAGAGACCGAGCAGCGCGTTGCGCACCGCGCCGCCGACCACCCGCGCCTCCTCGCCATTCGCGCCGAGCAATTGCAGGACGCGCGCGGTCCCGCCTGCGGTCAGCCAGGGCGCATTGGCGAGTAACGGCTCCGCGCTCATCGTCCAGCCCTTATTTTTCCGTGCCCGGCACGAATTTGCCGTTCTCGATATGCGCGGGAACGTAGGTCGAGTCCGGTCCGGCGCCGGAGAAATGTGCAAGGCCGACCAGCCCCGCGATCACCAGCGCGATCGCCACCAGGGCAAGGCGCGCGACGATGGTGACCGGCCAGGACGATCGCGCGAACAGGCCGGATCGGCTGGCGGCCAGGAACAGCGCATAGACGGCAAAGGGAATAAGGAAGATTCCGATCTCGGTCAGAACCGTCCGGATCATGACGAATAGATCCGCTCATACAGCACACGCAGCATTCCCGCCGTCGCACCCCAGATGTAGCGTTCCGCGAACGGCATCGCGTAATAGGAACGCTCCATGCCGCGGAATTCCTTGCTGTGCACCTGATGGTTCACCGGGTTCATCAGGAAGGATAGCGGCACTTCGAATGCGTCATCAACCTCTGAATGGTTGATCGTGAGCTCGAAGCCCGGCCGCACCCTGGCCACTGTCGGCAGGATGCGGAAGCCGAACGCGGTCCCGTAGAGGTCGAGATAGCCGATCGGCTCGACGAAGTCGCGCGACAGCCCAATCTCCTCCTCGGCCTCGCGCAGCGCCGCATCGAGCGGCGAGGAGTCGGTCGCGTCGATCTTGCCGCCAGGAAAAGCGATCTGGCCGGCATGGTCGTTCAGATGCGCCGAGCGCTGCGTCAGCAGGATGGTCGGCTCGGGATGGTCGACTACTGCGATCAGGACCGCCGCCGGCCGTACCGGCTGCTCGCGCGCGATGATCTCGAGCATCCTGTCGGTGCCGGGATCGCCCGAGGCGGGAATGATGTTCGGATCATAGAGACCAGGCGGGACGTCGAAATCAAGCTTGGCCCTGGAGCGGGCGAAGAAATCCGCCGCACTGAGCGCGACCGGATCGTTCTTCAGGATAGGTTTGTTCAAAGCGCGGCCCTCACCTGCTCAGCGTCGGCCATGGCGAAGAATTCGCCGGCCGACTCGACGCCGAACATCGGCTGGCCATCGACCATCCGCTCCTCGCCCATGTCAACCAGATCGTAATAGAGCGCGCGGGTGACCTTGGCCCAGAGATCGGCGCGGACATGCAAGTATGGCGTCAGCCCGCCGTCCGCGGCCTGCTCGAAACGCAGGCGGTGCGCGGCATCGCAGGTCACCCAGTCGTCGACATTGGTGCGGAAGCGCAGCACGCGATGGCCACCCTCGCGCTCCTTCAGCATCTCGACCGCCATGAACGGCGCGTCGTCGACGCGAATGCCGACCTTCTCCACCGGCGTGACCAGAAAATGCTTGTCGCCCTCGCGCTTCAGAATCGTCGAGAACAGGCGGACCAGCGCGTGACGCCCGATTGGCGTCCCCATGTAGAACCAAGTACCATCGGAGCCGATTCGGATATCGAGATCGCCGCAAAACGGCGGATTCCACAGATGCACCGGAGGCAGCCCCTTCGTGGCACCTTCGGCACTGGCAGCATTTTTGGCGGCGGCAGTCAGCCCCTCAAGGCCGCGATCGGCACTCTGCCCTTGGTTCGCCATGGTTTGCCCTGACTTTGTCCTTGGCACGATTGGTGCAGGTCTACGTTGTATTCGGGTGTGCGGTTCCACTGCGGATTAAATCCGATGTGCGAGGTCGCCACTTCGTGATGCCGTACATAACCCGAAGCCGATAAGGTGGGGATAGGTTAATTCAACGAATACATGGCCTTCCTGCAAGTCTAGCATAGGCCCATGATCCGGCGTGATGACCTGACGCGATGTGCCGACGTGACGACGCAGGCAAGCCGCGTGGCAGGCTGAAGGAGAGCGAGCGAATGGCGGAAAGTGTCGAGAAACTCGAAGACGGAATCGTCCGTTCGGCCGAGCAGGTATCTAGCCAAATTCGCGCGGCGAAGGAGGCGATCGCCTCGGTCATCTTCGGCCAGGATCGCGTGATCGAGAACACGCTGGTTACGATCCTCTCCGGCGGTCATGCGCTGCTGATCGGCGTGCCCGGTCTCGCCAAGACCAAGCTGGTCGAGACGCTCGGCGTCACGCTGGGCCTCGACGCCAAGCGCATCCAGTTCACGCCCGATTTGATGCCCTCGGACATTCTCGGCGCCGAGGTATTAGACGAGAGCACCGCGGGCAAGCGGGCCTTCCGCTTTATTGCCGGTCCGGTGTTCGCGCAGCTGCTGATGGCCGACGAGATCAACCGCGCCAGCCCGCGCACGCAGTCGGCGCTGCTGCAGGCGATGCAGGAGCAGCACATCACGGTTGCGGGTGCGCGCCATGACCTGCCGAAGCCGTTCCACGTGCTCGCCACGCAAAACCCGCTGGAGCAGGAAGGCACCTATCCGCTGCCCGAGGCGCAGCTCGACCGCTTCCTGATGGAGATCGACGTCGACTATCCCGATCGGGATGCCGAGCGCCGCATCCTGTTCGAGACCACCGGCGCCGAGGAGACGCTGGCCAGGGGCTCGATGAGCGCCGATGCGCTGATCGTCGCGCAGCGGCTGATCCGGCGCCTGCCGGTCGGCGATTCCGTCGTGGAGGCGATCCTGTCGCTGGTGCGTTCGGCCCGTCCGGGCGCGGAGAGCGGCGAGGCCGGCAAGTTCATCGCCTGGGGCCCCGGCCCGCGCGCCAGCCAATCGCTGATGCTGGCCGTGCGCGCGCGTGCGCTGATCGACGGCCGTCTCGCGCCTTCGATCGACGACGTGCTCGACCTCGCCGAGCCCGTGCTGAAGCACCGCATGGCGCTGACCTTCCAGGCGCGCGCCGAAGGCCGCACGATTCCGGACGTGATCCGGCAATTGAAGACACGGATTGGTTGATGGCGGCAGAGAACGGGCACACAGCGAAGGAGATCATCGCGATCCGACGTGCCGATGGCGAAAGCCGCACGCTCGCCGCTTCGCTGCCGCGCCTGGTGCTGGAGGCCCGCCGTATCGCCGCCAACGTCATCCACGGCCTGCACGGCCGCCGGCGTGCCGGCTCCGGCGAAAGCTTCTGGCAATACCGCCGCTTCGTCTCGGGCGAGCCGTCGCAGAACGTCGACTGGCGCCGCTCGGCGCGTGATGACCATCTTTACGTCCGCGAGCAGGAATGGGAGGCCGCACACACGGTTTGGATCTGGCCCGACCGCTCGCCCTCGATGGCCTTCGCGTCGAAAATCGCGCGCGAGTCCAAGCTCGAGCGCACGCTGATCGTCGCCTTCGCCCTGGCCGAGCTGCTCGTCTCCGGCGGCGAACGCGTCGGTGTTCCCGGACTGATGGCGCCGACGGCGAGCCGCAGCGTGATCGACAAGATGGCGCAAGCGATGCTGCATGACGACGCCGAACGCCTCAGCCTGCCGCCGTCCTTCGTGCCGTCGGCGCTCGCCGAGACGATCGTGCTGTCGGATTTCTGGTCGCCGATCTCCGAGATCAGGACGACGCTCACAGGGTTGTCCGGCTCCGGCGCGCATGGCACCCTAGTGCAGATCGTCGATCCCGCCGAAGAGTCGTTTCCGTACTCCGGCCGCGTCGAGTTCGTCGAGCCGGAGGGCTTCGGCGTGATCACCGCCGGCCGCGCCGAGAGCTGGGCACAGGATTACACCGCGCGGCTCGCGCTGCACCGCGACCAGATCCGCGCCGAGACCAACAAGCTCGACTGGCTGTTCACGACGCACGCGACCGAGCGCTCGGCCGCCGAGCTGCTGTTGTTCCTGCATGCCGGCATGCAGGTGAGCAAGTCGGGCGCCCGCACCACGGCGATCAAGGCGGGGCCGGCCGCATGATGGGATTGCCGCTCGCCTTCACCGAACCGCTGCTCCTGATCGGCCTCGTCAGCCTGCCCGTGCTGTGGTGGCTGCTGCGGGTGATGCCGCCGCGGCCCCGGCGGATCGAGTTTCCGCCGACGCGGCTGTTGTTCGACATCGCGCCGCGCGAAGAGACGCCCTCGCGGACGCCATGGTGGCTGACCGCGTTGCGGCTTCTAGCTGCGGCGCTCGTCATTTTCGCCGCCGCCGGCCCGATCTGGAATCCGCAAACAGGCGCCGCCGGCAGCAAGGCGCCGCTGATGATCATGTTCGACGATGGCTGGAGCGCGGCGTCGCACTGGGACATCAGGATCAGGGCCGCCGATGAGCTGATCGCCAACGCCGACAACGATCGCCGCGCCATCGCGCTGGTGCCGCTGTCGGAGCCGAACCGCGACATCACCCTGATGCCGGCGGGTGCGGCGCGCGTCGCGCTGCGCCAGCTCGCCCCGAAGCCTTATTCGATCGATCGCGTCGAGACCCTGGCCGCAATCGACCGTTTCCTGAAAACGACCGGCGACTGCGAGATCGCGTGGTTGTCTGACGGCGTCGACACCGGCCGCGGCGAAGAATTCGTGGCTGGCCTCGGCAAGACTGTCGGCGATCGCAGCCTGACCGTGTTCGAAGGCGGCACCTCTGCGCCGCTGGCGCTGGTCGCGGCCGAGAACGCCGCTGCCAGGATGACGGTGAAGGTGCTGCGCACCGACAGCGGCATCGCCGTCGGCACGGTGCGCGCGCTGGACCAGAAGGCCTCGCCGATCGGAGAAGCCCGTTATTCGTTCGGCCCGCAGGACAAGGAAACCGACGCAGCGTTCGATCTGCCGGTCGAGCTGCGCAACGACATCACGCGGCTCGAAATATCCGGCGAGCGCTCCGCCGGCGCGGTGCAGCTGCTCGACAAGCGCTGGCGCCGCCGCGCCATCGGCATCGTCTCGGGCTCAACCAGCGAAACCGCGCAGCCGCTGCTGGCGCCGACCTTCTACCTCACCCGCGCGCTGGCGCCGTTCGCAGACGTGCGGCTCGCCGACAAGGGCTCGCCGCAGCAGGGCATCACCCAATTCCTCGACCAGAAGCTGCCGATGATCATCCTCGCCGATGTCGGCACCATCGCGCCCGAGCTGCGGGAGCGCCTCAACGCCTGGATCGACCAGGGCGGCGTGCTGGTGCGGTTCGCGGGACCCCGCCTGGCGCAGGCCGAAGACGATCTCGTGCCGGTCAAGCTGCGCAAGGGTGGCCGCACGCTCGGCGGCAGCCTGACCTGGGAGAAGCCGCAGCATCTCGCCTCCTTCGCCGCCGACGGGCCGTTTGCCGGCGTCGTGGTCCCCAAGGACGTCACCGTGAGCCGCCAGGTGCTGGCCGAGCCCGACGCGGTGCTCGCCACCAAGAGCTGGGCTTCGCTGGAGGATGGCACGCCGCTGGTGACCGGCGAGCATCGCGGCAAGGGCCTCGTCAGCCTGTTCCACGTCAGCGCCGACATGCGCTGGTCGGATCTGCCAATGTCAGGCACTTTCGTCGAAATGCTGCGGCGTGTCGTCGACATGTCCGGCTACACCACCAAGCCCGGCGCCGGGGTCGCAGCCGAGACCACCGCCGAGACGGTGGCGCCGCTGCACATCCTCGACGGCTTCGGCGCCTTCGGCCCGCCGCCGGCCACCGCAAAACCGCTGCCCGCGGATTATCGCGACCGCGCCACACCCGATCATCCGCCGGGCTTCTATGGTCCGGCCGAAGGACCGCTTGCCGTGAACACGCTTGCCGCCGCCGACCGTATCGCAGCCCTGAACACCGCGAGCCTGCGCGCCCGGCACGCCACCTACACCAACGCCGAGCCGCGCGATTTGCGCGGCTGGCTGCTGTCGACGGCGCTTGCGCTGTTTCTGATCGACGCGGTCATCGTCGCTCTGCTCGGCGGCGGCATCGCCGCGCTGCTGCGCCGCCGCGCCGCGCCAGCGATGATCGTGCTCGGTATCGTGCTTGCAGGCCTCGCGTCGCTCTCGCCGGCGCCCTCGCGCGCCGACGGCGTCACGGACGATTTCGCGATGAAGGCGGTGTCGCAGACCCGCCTCGCCTATGTCGTGACAGGCAATGCCGACGTCGATTCCATCGTCAAGGCGGGGATGAACGGGCTGACGCTGTTCCTGGCGCAGCGCACTGCGCTCGAGGCCGGCGATCCCGTCGGCGTCAATCCCGCGCGCGACGAACTCGCCTTCTTTCCGCTGATCTACTGGCCGATCGTGCCCGGTGCGCCCAAGCCGCCGCAGGATGCCATCAACAAGATCGACGCCTACATGAAGCAGGGCGGCACCGTGCTGTTCGACACCCGCGATGCGATCGAAGCACCGCCCGGCGCGAACGGTGCCGCGCAGACCCCGGCCATGCAGACGCTGCGCGAGATCCTGTCCTCGCTCGACGTGCCCGAGCTCGAGCCGGTGCCGCGCGAGCACGTGCTAACCAAGACGTTCTACCTGCTGCGCGACTTTCCCGGCCGCTTCGTCACCGGCCAGACCTGGGTCGAGACCCTGCCGCGCGACGAGGACGAGGACAGCGCGCAGCGCCCGGCGCGCGGCGGCGACGGCGTCTCGCCGATCATCATCACCTCGAACGACCTTGCCGGCGCCTGGGCGGTGCGGCCCGACGGCCAGGCCATGCTGCCGGTGACCGGCGGCGACACCCGCCAGCGCGAATTCGCCTACCGCGCCGGCGCCAACATCGTGATGTACACCCTGACCGGCAACTACAAGGCCGACCAGGTGCACGCACCGGCGCTGATCGAACGGCTGGGGCAATAGGATCGATATGAATTACGGCATCGCGTTCACGCCACTTGTTCCCGCGATCGTGCTGTGGCTCGCCCTGGCCGCGATCGTCGTCGTCGCGCTGGTGCTGCTGCTGGCGCGCGCGCGCGGGGCGGCCGTGCGCGTCGCCGCGTTGGCGCTGTTCCTGCTGGCGCTCGCCAATCCCTCCTTCACCCGGGAGGATCGCGATCCCCTCACCTCGGTCGCCGCGGTTGTCGTTGACAAGAGTCCGAGCCAGAATTTCGGCGACCGCAATCGCGAGGCCGCGCAGGCGCAGGAGGCGCTGGTCGACAGCCTGAAGAAGATCAAGGGCCTCGAAGTCCGCGTCGTCGATGCAGGACAGGCGGACGGCGAGACCGACGGCACCAAACTGTTCGGCGCCCTCGCCTCGGCCCTGTCGGACGTGCCGGTCGACCGTGTCGCCGGCGCGTTCCTGATCACCGACGGCCGCGTCCATGACATTCCGGCGAACGCAACCGCGCTCGGCTTCCAGGCGCCGGTGCACGCGCTGGTCACCGGGCAGAAGGACGAGCGCGACCGCCGCATCGCGATCACGGCGGCGCCGCGCTTCGGCATCGTTGGGCAGACCCAGACCATCAGCTACCGCCTCGACGACCAGGGCGTCACCGGCGAGCGCGCCAAGGTCACGGTCCGCAGAGACGGCGAGGTCATCAACGAGCGCACGCTATCGAGCGGCCAGGCCGCAAGCGTCGACGTTGACATCAAGCATGCCGGCCCGAACATCGTCGAGATCGAGGCTTCGCCCCTCGAACGCGAATTGACGCCGGTGAACAACCGCGCCGTCGTCGCCATCGACGGCGTGCGCGACAAGCTGCGCGTGCTCTTGGTCTCGGGCGAGCCGCATTCCGGCGAGCGCACCTGGCGCAATCTGCTCAAGTCCGACGCCAGCGTCGATCTCGTGCATTTCACCATCCTGCGTCCACCGGAGAAGCAGGACGGCACGCCGATCAACGAATTGTCGCTGATCGCGTTTCCGACCCGCGAGCTGTTCCAGCAGAAGATCAACGAATTCCAGTTGATCATCTTCGACCGCTACGCTCGCCAGGGCGTGCTGCCGATCGCCTATTTCGACAACATCGCACGTTATGTCCGCTCGGGCGGCGCGGTGCTGGTCTCGGCCGGCCCCGACTACGCCTCCAACACCAGCATCTGGCGCACGCCGCTGGATTCGGTGCTGCCGGCCGAACCGGTCGGCGTGACGGAAAAGCCGTTCTATGCGCATCTGTCCGACATCGGCAAACGCCATCCGGTCACACGCGGGCTCGAGGGCTCCGCCAGCGAGCCGCCACACTGGAGCCGATTCTTCCGCACCGTCGACACCCGCAACGCCGTCAACCCGCCGGTCATGACCGGCGTCGATGGCAAGCCGCTGTTGTTCCTGTCGCGTTTCGGCGAGGGCCGCGTCGCGCTGCTGCTGTCCGATCACATCTGGCTGTGGGCGCGCGGCTATGAGGGCGGCGGCCCGCATCTCGACCTGCTCAGGCGGATGTCGCACTGGCTGATGAAGCAGCCGGATCTCGACGAAGAAGCGCTGCGCCTTCAGGTGCAGGGCAAGGATCTCGTCGTGGTGCGCCAGACCATGTCAGACAGCGTCCAGCCGGTGAACGTGACCTCGCCCTCGGGCGTGTCGCACGACCTGACGCTCAGCCCTGGCGATCCCGGCGAGTGGCGCGCCAGCCTGCCGGCGAACGAGCTCGGCCTGTGGCAGGCCACCGACGGCACGCTGAAGGCGCTGATCAATGTCGGCCCGACCAATCCGAAGGAGTTTTCGGAAGTCACCTCCACCACCGAAACCCTGAAGCCGCTCACCCAGGCGACCGGCGGCAACGCCGTGCGCGTGGTCGACGGCACCAGCGTCGAGCTGCCGCGCATCCTGCCGGTGCGCTCTGCGAGCGTCTTCCACGGCGACAATTGGATGGGAGTGCGGATGCGCGACGCCAGCGTCGTCAAAGGCGTCGGCGTGCTGCCGATCTTCGCCGGGCTGATCGGCCTGCTGTTGCTGCTCGGCGCCTTCGCCGCGACCTGGGTCCGCGAAGGGCGGTAAACTCACGAAGCTCGTTGAAATTCGGTTGGCTGTCCATCAAACACCTCTCCCCACGGGAGATGTCGAATTGCGTAGCAATTCGGGTGAGAGGCGGCAGCTCACCGTAGGACTGTAAACCCTCACCCGGATCGCATCTCTCGATGCGATCCGACTTCTCCCCACGGGAAAGGTGCTTCGAGTTCTGGGCACGCACCATTTAACCAGACATCCACTCTAGTTGCCGGAACGACACATCGGGTCGCGGCCCTGCGTGCGCCGATCCGGCCGCCGTTGACATCCACTGTCCGATCGGGCGATGTTACATTGTAACGCCGCGATGGCAGGGGATTGGCCGCGCGGTGTGGGGCGTTTTCGGATGAAATGGTTTCGGTCGAATGTGAGGCATGCTGCCCGGCTCGCGTTGTTCGCGATGCTGGTGCAGTTCGCGCTGACGTTCGGCCACAGCCACTGGTTCGCGCAGGCCGCCCTCGCCCAATCCTCGCTGCAGCAGACCGACGGCGTCAAGGACAGCGTCAAGGGCGTTGCTGCGATCGACCGCGCCGCAGTCCAGGCGCGATCGCCGGTCGGTCCCGACCGCGAGCATCCGGGCGAGGACAATTGCGCGATCTGCGCTGTCGTCGCGATGGCGTGCACAATTGTGTTCGCGACGCCGCCCGTGCTGCTGCTGCCGCAAGCGATCGAACTGCTCCACCGCACCACCGGCGCCGAATTCGTCCATCTGAAATCGGCCGGCACGGCATTCCAGCCCCGCGCCCCTCCCGCGTCCTGACCTCCAACGCTTGATCACGCCCAGCCTCGCTACTGTCGGCGAATGCCTGGGGGGAAGTTGAAGTCGAATTCCGTCGCGCTGCGACGGCAGGCCGCCTCCGATCAGCAGACGATACAATCATGCGGACGGCGCCTGAGTGGAATCAGGACCATGTCATTTCAATTGCGACGCGCGCAGCGTCTTGGCGGAGCAAGCCTGCTCCTGCTCAGTGCCGCCGCCACACCTGCCTTGGCCCAGTCGGCCGAGGACAAGTCGTCGACCGAGATTCCCGCGGTCACCGTGACGGCGCCGAGCCCGATCGTGCGCAGAGCGGTGGTGCCCTCCCGCACCGCAGGCCGCGGCACGCGGACCGCGCGGGTGCGCAGCCGCCAACAAACGGTGGAAGCGGCGCCCGCGGCATCCGCGCCCGCCGCGCCGCAGCAGGGCGTGCTGCCTGTTGTGACCAACCAGTTCGCTACCGTCACCGTGGTGCCGAACGAGGAGATCCGCCGCGAGGGCGGCGGCCAGCTCGGCGATCTCCTGTTCTCCAAGCCCGGCATCACCGGCTCGAGCTTCGCACCCGGCGCCTCGAGCCGGCCGATCATCAGAGGTCTCGACGTCAACCGGGTCGGCATCGTCGAGAACGGCACCAATGCCGGCGGCGCCTCCGATCTCGGTGAGGACCATTTCGTCCCGATCGATCCGCTCGCCACCAACCAGATCGAAGTGGTGCGCGGGCCGGCGGCGCTGCGCTACGGCTCGACCTCGATCGGCGGCGTCGTCAGCGCCACCAACAACCGGATTCCGGACGCGATGCCTGCTTGCGCGCCCTCATTCCAAACCTATGGCATGCCGACCAAGGCCCCGCTCGCGAGCGCCGCGACCGCTCCTTGCGTCACCGCCGAGACGCGCACCGCCTTCAGCTCGGTCGATCGCGGCGTCGAAAGCGGCGTGCTGCTCGACACCGGCGGCGGCAATTTTGCATTCCATGCCGACGCCTATGGCCGCACGACCTCCGACTATTATATCCCGAGCTATCCCTATCTGACCGACCAGTCGCGCCCGGTGAACGGCCGACAGCCGAACTCGGCGACTCGCTCGGACGGCGCCTCGATCGGCGGCTCCTACTTCTTCCAGGGCGGCTATATCGGCGCATCGATCACGCAGAACGACTCGCTCTACCACATCCCCGGCATCGACGGCGCCGACCACAACACGCGGATCGACGCACATCAGACCAAGATCAACGTCAAAGGCGAGTACCACCCCGACGCGGCCGCGATCGACGCGGTCCGCTTCTGGGCCGGCGCGACGGACTACCGGCACAACGAGATCGGCCTTGCCGATCCCGTCGACCCCAACAGCGACGGCGTGCGCCAGACCTTCACCAACAAGGAGCAGGAGATCCGCACCGAGGTGCAGCTGATGCCGTTCAATGCCCGCTTCGCCGAGGTGACGACGGCGCTGGGCTTCCAGGTCGGACATCAGGAATTGAGTGCGCCGAGCCCCGACAATCCCGGCACGCTGTTCAACGGCCTGTGGGACCCGAACAACAGCACGCGCGTTGCTGGTTACGCCTTCAACGAGTTCAAGTTCACCGAGGCGACGCGGGCACAGATCGCCGGTCGCATCGAGCATGTCGAGCTGCACGGCACGACGCCTGATTTCCCCGCCGATTACCTGCCCGACGGCACGCCGCAGACGGCGATCGCGCGCAATCCGTCCTTCACGCCGAAGAGCGGCAGCATCGGTCTGCTGCAGGACCTGCCGGGTGGCATGGTCGGCAGCGTCACCGCGCAATATGTCGAGCGCGCGCCGAAGGCGGCCGAGCTGTTTTCACGCGGCGGCCATGACGCGACCGCGACGTTCGACATCGGTAATCCGAACCTCACCATCGAGACCGCAAAATCGATCGAGGTCGGCCTGCGCAGGGCAACGGGGCCGTTCCGGTTCGAGGCAACGGTCTACTACACGCATTTCGACAATTTCATCTATCGCCGCCTCACCGGCGTGTCCTGCGATGACGACTTTGCGTCCTGCGGGGGACCAGATGGCGAGCTGAACCAGGCGGTCTATTCGCAACGCAATGCGAATTTCCGCGGCGGCGAATTCCAGTCGCAGCTCGACGTCGGCGCCTTCCAGGGCGGCATCTGGGGCATCGAGAACCAGCTCGACTTCGTCCGCGCCACCTTCAGCGACGGCACCAACGTGCCGCGGATTCCGCCGCTCAGAATGGGCGGCGGCGTATTCTGGCGCGACGACAACTGGCTGATGCGCGTCAACCTGCTGCACGCCTTCGCGCAGAACAACGTCGCGGTGATCGCGGAGACGCCGACAGCGGGCTACAATTTGCTGAAAGCCGAGGTCAGCTACAAGACCAAGCTCGACCGCAACTGGTTCGGCGCGCGCGAAATGATGGCGGGCATCGTCGGCAACAATCTCCTCAACGAGAACATCCGCAACTCGGTGTCCTACACCAAGGACGAGGTGCTGATGCCCGGCATTGGCGTGCGGGCATTTGCGAACTTCAAGTTCTAAGCTCATACAGTCGGGGCCCACAGCGGCCCCGGCTGGCCTCGCCCGGCTGGTTCACGCCGTCGCAATGACCGAGTATCGGCACCGCCGCGCTTCCAATTCACAGCGTCGTAGCACCTACCTCCGCGCCTTGCTCCAGTCCGGCGCAACCCGCCCCGATACGCCTTCGAAGGCGCCGTCGACGAGCTCGAACACCAGAATGCGGGCGGGGTCAACCGGACCCGGCATGGTGACGCGGCCCTTTGCGACCGGCTTGAAGCCGACGCGGCTGTAATAGGGTTCATCGCCGACCAGGAGCACGATGGCGTGGCCTTTTTCCTTGGCGTCCTTCAGCGCGCGCTCCATCAGGAGACGGCCGATGCCGCGGTCGCGGAACGGCGGCTCGACGGTGAGCGGCCCCAGCAGCAGCGCCGGCGTGTCGCCGATCAGAATCGGCAACTGCCTGACCGAGCCGACCAGCAGCGTCCCGATGCGCGCGGTGAAAGACAATTCGAGCAGATGGTCGACATGCTCGCGGATGCGGTAGGCGCTGAGCACGAAGCGGCCGGGGCCGAAGGTGCGTTCGTGCAGCCGTTCGATCGCCTGAGCGTCGCCGGCGGCCTCGGGAAGGATGGTGAGTGAGAGATCGCTCATGTCAGCGCGCGGGATAGCAC
Organism: Bradyrhizobium sp. 179; assembly: GCF_023073535.1. Lineage (NCBI taxonomy): Bacteria > Pseudomonadati > Pseudomonadota > Alphaproteobacteria > Hyphomicrobiales > Nitrobacteraceae > Bradyrhizobium > Bradyrhizobium sp. 179. Next base: position 83,991 of record NZ_JADPJR010000072.1, read on the forward strand.
CTGGACGCAGCGCGGTCCATCGGGCAGCAAAGATGCTCAGTTCCTTTTTCAGCGCCGACGGGAGGCGTTCTGACTCGCCAGTTTGCACCGTTGAACCACAACCCTCACGCACTGGCACGGGCCGCCCTCATCGCCACGTCGCAATCAGCGGCTTACCGTCCAGCACTTCCGCGATCCGCAGCCGTGTGCCGGGCGTGGTCCCCTCGGGCAGCGCCGTGATCGCGAAGAACCCGCATTCGACGATCTCGCGGTTCGGTCCGGGCAGGCGGTCCTGGCTGAACTGCCTGACGACGTAGACGGCGACGTGGTCGCGGCGGGAGACGTGGCTGTTGAGGAAGATGCCGTGCAGCACGGCGTCCCCGGTGAGATCAATGTCGCCCTCCTCCTTGAGTTCGCGCCGCAGCGCCTGCGCCATGGTCTCGCCGAAGTCGACGCCGCCGCCGGGCAGGTACCAACCGGTGACGTAGCTGTGCCTGACCAGAAACACCCGGTTCTCGGCGTCCAGCACCACGGCGCGGACGCCGAGCGTCATCCCGCGAACCAGCAGGAAATAGGCATGGAAGAGGTGCCGCAGCAGCGGCTCGCATTGTCGTCGAATGCTGTTCAGACGTTCTCGCATCAGGCCTTCTTGACGCCCCATTTCGAGCCGCGCTTGCGCGCTGGCTGCGACCTTGCCATTACAGCGCAGCAATAGCGAGGCAATCGCGCGCCATGGCCCCCTTCACGCTCGCCCATCTGTCCGACCCGCATCTGCCGCCACTGCCGAAGCCGCGGCTGATCGAGCTCGCGGGCAAGCGCGCGCTCGGCTACATCAACTGGACGCGCAACCGGCACAAATATCAGCGCCGCGAGGTGCTCGACGCGCTGGTCGCCGATATGAAGGCCCAGGCGCCCGACCACATCGCGGTGACGGGCGATCTCGTCAACCTCGCGCTGGAAGCCGAGTTCGCGCCGGCCCTGGCTTGGCTCGAAAGCGTCGGTCCGCCCGACCGCGTCACCGCGATTCCCGGCAATCACGACGCCTATGTCAGCGCGACGCGCCATCGCTTCGGCGAGACGTTCCTGCACTACATCGCCGCGGATACGCCCGATACCGTTGCCTTCCCCGCCGTGCGCCGGCGCGGGCCGCTCGCGCTGATCAGCCTGTCCACGGCGGTACCGACCCTGCCGCTGATGGCGACGGGCACGCTCGGGCGCGATCAGCTCGCGGCCCTCGCAGAGGTGCTCGAGCGGCTCGCGGCGGAAGACGTCTTCCGCGTGCTGCTGGTGCACCATCCGCTGAGATCCGTCGCGCGCCAGAAGCGGATGACGGACGCGGCCGAGCTGCTGGCCCTGTTGAAACGGCACGGCGTCGAGCTGATCCTGCACGGGCACGACCACATTCATTCGACGATGTGGTTCGAGGGCCCGAACGGCAATATTCCCGCACTCGGCGTGCCTTCGGCGTCGGCGCTCGCGCACGGACGTTACCCGGCGGCGGCGTATAACCTGTTCACGATCGAAAAGGACAATGCCGGCTGGCGCTGCGAGCAGACGGTGCGGAGCCTGGGCGCTGGATTTCAGATCGGGCAGATCAAGCATGCGCGGTTGATTTAGTTCGCCGTCATTGCGAGCGAAGCGAAGCAAATCCAGAGCCCCTCCGCGGAAAGATTCCTGGATTGCATCGCTTCGCTCGCAATGACGGCGGAGAGAAATTCACCGGCCCCGCTTGGTAGCCCGGATGGAGCGTAGCGTAATCCGGGGCAGTGCATCTGTCGCGACAGGTATCCCGGATTGCGCTTCGCTCGATCCGGGCTACGAGAATTGTCCTCACCAGCTCCGCAAGGCCGCTACTACGGCAAGGCCGAACAGCGCCGCGGCGCCGAGAATGAAGCCGAACAGGAACGGCCACACGCGCGAGCGGCGCGGCGGCTCGGCGGCGGGCTTCGGCTCGGGCGGCACCACCATCGCGCGCTCGCGCTCGATCATGCGGCGCGCGACATAATCGGTGACGGCCTCGACGATAACCGCAGTGTCGTGCGATTCGGCGAGCACGATGCGGCCGAAGCGGGTGTCCTGAACGAAGCGGTACATCCGCTTGTCACGCCCCATCAAGATGTGGGCGACGACGTCGATCCAGAGCCTGGGCGTATCGCCCTGGCTGATGCCGCGGTCGAAGAGGTCGATCTGCTCCGGCACCTGCGCGAACAGAGGATCGAGCGCGTCGTTGAGGATCTCCAGCCGGGCCACCTCGGCATCCCTGAGGTCGACGACCACGCCGGTCCGGTCGGCGGCCTCGATCCGGGCGCGCAACAGTGCATCGCGCAGCCGCACCGGGCGCGGCTGGCTGGGATGAATCCCGCTGGTTTCGGGCTCTGACATTGTCGGCCTCGTCCTCAAACACGGGAGTTAACCTATCAGCAACCACAGCGCCCGCAAAGGGTCCACAATTCCAGATACTTACGGCGGCCACAGACGTTTCACCTGTGCCGAAAACAGACGATCCCACCCAGGCTAAGGCCTAGGTGGGACCATCCGTCCTTGGACGTCTTCTTAGTTCGATCGGCAGCCGGGATCCTTAGGCCGAGACCCGCGACGGCTCTTCCACGATGGAGAAGCGGACGCCGGCCTTGTAGCGGCTCTCTTCCGACACCTCGCGCCAGCAGTCCTCGGCTTCCTTGCGGGTCTTGAACGGACCTTTGACCTGGGCCGAGCCTTCCACGAGCTTGTGGAAGTTCATCGAACCGAACTCGCCGCCGATCACCCAGAAATTGCTGCCTTTGGTCATGTCAGTCTCCTGTCGAAGTGCGTGATGCGTTAGCCGAACTGGTTCATCGTGTTGTGGGCGCCGCCCGCCTTCAGGGCAGCTTCGCCGGCGAAATATTCCTTATGGTCGTCGCCGATATCGGAGCCGGCCATGTTCTGATGCTTGACGCAGGCGATGCCCTGACGGATCTCGGCGCGCTGGACGTTCTTGACGTAGCCGAGCATGCCCTGCTCGCCGAAATATTCCCGCGCCAGATTGTCGGTCGACAGCGCCGCGGTGTGATAGGTCGGCAGCGTGATCAGATGGTGGAAGATGCCGGCACGCTTGGCCGAATCCGCCTGGAAGGTGCGGATGCGCTCGTCGGCTTCCTTCGCCAGCGGCGTGTCATCATATTCCGCCTTCATCAGCTCGGCACGGTTGTACTGGCTGATGTCCTTGCCGGCTTCCTTCATCGCATCGTAGACCTGCCAACGGAAGTTGAGGGTCCAGTTGAAGGACGGCGAGTTGTTGTAGGCCAGCTTCGCGTTGGGAACCACCTTGCGGATGCGGTCGACCATCTTGGCGATCTGCTCGATATGCGGCTTCTCGGTCTCGATCCAGAGCAGGTCGGCGCCGTTCTGAAGCGAGGTGATACAGTCCAGCACGCAGCGGTCTTCGCCGGTGCCCGGGCGGAACTGATAGAGGTTGGAGGGCAGCCGCTTCGGACGCATCATCTTGCCGTTACGGTTGATGATGACGTCGCCGTTCCTGGCGTTCTCCGCCGTCACTTCCTCGCAATCCAGGAAGCTGTTGTACTGGTCGCCGATGTCGCCGGGCCTGTGGCTGACGGCGATCTGCTGCGTCAGGCCGGCCCCGAGCGAGTCGGTGCGGGTCACGACGACGCCGTCTTCGACGCCGAGCTCGAGGAAGGCGTGGCGGCAGGCGCGGATCTTCGCGAGGAAAACGTCATGCGGCACGGTAACCTTGCCGTCCTGGTGGCCGCACTGCTTCTCGTCGGAGACCTGGTTCTCGATCTGGAGCGCGCAGGCGCCCGCTTCGATCATCTTCTTGGCGAGCAGATAGGTCGCCTCCGCATTGCCGAAGCCGGCGTCGATGTCGGCGATGACGGGCACGACATGCGTCTGGAAGTTGTCGATCTTCTCGATCAGCTCCTTCTCCCTGACCTTGTCGCCTTCCTTGCGGGCCTTGTCGAGCGCGCGGAAGATGTCGTTGAGCTCGCGCGAGTCGGCCTGGCGCAGGAAAGTGTAGAGCTCCTCGATCAGGGCGGGCACCGAGGTCTTCTCGTGCATCGACTGGTCGGGCAGCGGGCCGAATTCGGAGCGCAGCGCGGCGATCATCCAGCCCGACAAATACAGGTAGGTGCGATCGGTCTTGCCAAAGTGCTTCTTGACCGAGATCAGCTTCTGCTGGGCGATGAAGCCGTGCCAGCAGCCCAGCGACTGGGTGTACTTGGTGGGGTCGCCGTCATAGGCGGCCATGTCGGCCCGCATCAGCGCGGCGGTGTAGCGGGCGATATCGAGGCCGGTCTTGAAACGGTTCTGCAGGCGCATGCGTGCGACGGCCTCGGCCTTCACCCCGTTCCAGGTCGGCTGGGTCTCAAGGAGCGCCTGAGCCGCCTCGATTTCGCTCTGATACGAAGCCGGGCGCAGGAGGGTGCTGATGCCGCGGGGCTGATAGTTCATGTGCCTGATCCTTTCGCTATCGACGGGCGAGCCATCGACATTCTTGACAATGCATTGCGAAATGCGTGTCAGGAGCTAAACGCGAAAACAGAAACTTCGTACAGATGGCTTGTTTCTTATTGGTGATGTCATGTAACATAAGAACATGTACTAGATGTTACTTTGTAAATTTTGTAAATTATAGGTCAGCAAGACTGTCCTTGATGCCTACGGAGTCCTGAGAAATGCCTGTCGATTCCGCGAAGAAACTGTTCTCCGGGAAGAAACTGTTCGTCGGCCCGCGTTTCCGGAGGATCCGGCAGCAATTGGGGCTGTCGCAGACCCAGATCGCCGAGGGGCTCTCGATCTCGCCGAGCTATGTCAACCTGATCGAGCGCAACCAGCGTCCGGTGACCGCGCAGATCCTGCTGCGGCTGGCCGAGACTTATGACCTCGACCTGCGCGACCTCGCCACCGCCGATGAGGACCGCTTCTTCGCCGAGCTCAACGAAATCTTCTCCGATCCCTTGTTCCGCCAGATCGACGTGCCCAAGCAGGAGCTGCGCGACCTCGCCGAGCTTTGCCCCGGCGTGACTCATGCGCTGCAACGGCTCTATGCCGCCTATACCGAGGCGCGCCAGGGCGAGACGCTGGCGGCCGCGCAAATGGCCGACCGCGACGTCGGCACGCGTTATGAGGCCAATCCGGTCGAGCGCGTGCGCGAACTGATCGAGGCCAATCGCAACTATTTCCCGGAGCTGGAGCAGGCCGCGGAAAACCTTCGCGATGAGCTGAACGTGCCGGCCGAAGGGCTCTATGCGGCGCTGGCCGCGCGCTTGCGCGAAAAGCATTCGATCCAGACCCGTATCATGCCCGTCGACGTGATGCGCGAGACGCTGCGGCGGTTCGATCGCCACCGCCGCCAGCTCCTGATCTCCGAGCTGGTCGACCCGCCCGGCCGTGCGTTCCAGCTCGCCTTCCAGCTCGGCTTAGGTGAATGCGCGCAGCATTTCGAGACCATCATCGGCCGATCCGGCCCGCTCGACGACGCGCCGCGGCGGCTGTTCCGCATCACGCTTGGCAATTATTTTGCAGCCGCTGTCATGATGCCCTACCCGGCGTTCCTGGCCGCGGCCGAGGCGCTCAATTACGATATCCACGTGCTGGCGCAGCGCTTCAATTCCGGTTTCGAGCAGGTCTGCCACCGGCTCACCACTCTGCAGCGGCCCAATGCGCGCGGCATTCCGTTCTTTCTCTTGCGCGTCGACAATGCCGGCAACGTCTCGAAGCGCTTCTCCTCCGGTACGTTCCCATTCTCCAAATTCGGCGGCACCTGCCCCTTGTGGAACGTGCACTCGACCTTCGACACGCCGGACCGCCTGCTGAAGCAGGTGATCGAGCTTCCCGACGGCACGCGCTATTTCTCGATCGCGCAAATGGTGCGCCGCCCCATCGCGCCGCACCCGCTGCCGCAGCCGCGCTTCGCCATCGGCCTCGGCTGCGAGATCCGTCACGCCGCGCGCCTGACCTACGCTGCGGGGATCGACCTGGAGAAGACCGAGGGCACGCCGATCGGCGTCAACTGCCGTCTCTGTGAGCGCGAAAACTGCGCCCAGCGTGCCGAGCCGCCGATCACGCGCACGCTGATCCTGGATGAGACGACGCGGCGGGTGTCGAGTTTCGCCTTCTCGAATGCACGGGAATTGTGAGACACACCGCTGTCATGCTCCGGCTTGACCGGGCGATGACAGTTGAGGGTGGGGCGAGAGTGCCCCGTCCAAGTTCCACCGTCCTAGTCCCTACCGCCCCCTACGCCAGCGTATGCACGATCACCGGCCCGGCCGCAGCGCTCGCATGTCCCGCCAGCAGCGGAGCCAGATCCTTCTCGATCCAGGCGATCGCACGCCGGTTCGCCTCCTCCGCCTGTTCGAACTTGTCGAAGATCGAGATCGCGGTCACCGTGTCGTCGCCGGCATAGACGACGTAATAGGCGCGGAAACCGTCGACGTCGCTGATGATCGGGACGGCGCCGTCCTTGATGCGGCGCGCCAGCTCTTCAGCGCTCCCGCTTTTCGCCTTGGCCTGACGGATGGCGGCATACATGACATCCTCCTTCCGGCTACTGATGTAAGGGCCTGGTGCCCGGAGCGGATGTTACGCCGAAGCGCGCCGCCGATCCACGCTTGGTTAACCCCGCCCTAATCCGTCGCCGCGATCTGCAACCAGGGATTAAGCACGCCTCAACATCGGTGCCTTAGTCTTGCCCCACTCACGTTTCGCGAACGACGGTGGCTTATCATGCCGGGCGAGGTGAGATCAGGGGGTTCATCATGCGCATTGCGTTGCTGCTGACCGCAACCATCGTCGGCGCGCTCTTCGTCAATCCATCCATTGCCGGATCGCTCGATGCGTCGACCGACGCAGCGCAGCCGCTGCCGCCCGGCTTCCAGAGCTACCGCGGCTACATGTTCGACTTGTCCGAGAATCGCGACCGCAAGGATGTCGACAAGCTCACCAGCAATCTGAAGAGCCAGATCGACGTCGTCGAAGGCGTCGGCCTGTCGCCGCGCGTGCTGCGCTTCTTCCACACCGTTCCGATCGTCGCGAGCGAGCTGGCCTGCCTCGACGAAGGTGCCGCGACCGCCTGCTATGGCAGGGTCACGCCGGACATCCAGCGCAGCGCTCCCCGGACGCTGACGGTCTGGGATCCCGACAAGCAGCGCTGGACCAATCCGAATGCGGTCGATCTCGCGGTCGATTCGGGGCTCGGCGTGATCATGCTGCGGCCCGACATGATGCGTTACGAGAAGGAGGCCGTGCTGCTGCACGAGCTCCTGCATGCCTACCACGCGCGGCTGTTGCCGGACGGCTACGCCAACAAGGGCGTGATCGCCTATTACGCCCTGGCCAAGTCCAAGGACCTGCTGCCCAGGGAATCCTATGCGATGAAGAATCCCGTGGAGTTCTTTGCGGTGACTGCGAGCATCTTCCTGGCCGGCAAGAGCGAATTCCACGATCCGAAGTCTCGCGAGGCGCTCAAGGAAAAGTTGCCGGACTATTACAAATACCTGGTCGGCGTGTTCGGCTTCGACCCCGACCCTGCAGCCCCAAGCGGTCCGGTCGCCTCGCTGAAGTGAGGCTGACGTCGCGCGTCCTGCGCCAGATGACATCAGAGCCGCGCGAAATGCGCGGCTTTTTTGTTTTGTAAACCGGAAGCTGCGGATGGCGGCTCAGCGGGAATTGCCAAGGTGGGGGCCGATCTGCATAGTCCCGCCCGCATCGATATTGTTTTCGAAGGGGATAGAACAACATGGCGGACGCCGACCTGGATGTCGTGATCCGGCAACTGGCCAGACAGCTGCATACGGGCCTGATGACCCGCGCCAAGGAGCGGCGGGATCGCTTCAACGGCCTTGCCGCCAAGGCCAAGGGCAAGGAGACCAGCGACCGCTTCAAGATGATGGCCAAGGCCACCCTGGAGCAGGCCACCGCCGCCGCCAAGCGCCTCCAGATGTCCGCAGACAACGTCGCCGACAGCTACGCCCGCGCCATGCGCCTCGCCGCCAGCACGCCGGTCGCGGCAAAGGTGGAGAAGACGGCGAAGGAGAAGCCGGTGAAGAAGGCTGCGAAGGCGAAGAAGGCCAAAACCAAGAAGGCGAAGTAATCAGCTCACCTTCTCGGCGCGGCGAGCCGGGTCGGCTCGGCGCTGGCGAGCTCGGCGAGCTTGGCACGTGCCGCCTCATGGGTGCGGCCGTCCTTGCCGGGCGGCAGCGCCAGCGCTGCCTCGAAATCGGCCCGTGCGTCGTCGGTCTGGCCGCGGGCGAGGAATGCAAAGCCGCGGTCGAGGCGGGCCTGCGCGTCCGAGGGGTCGAGGCGGACCGCCGTGTTGTAGCTCAGGATGGCGCGGTCGAGATCGCCTTTGGCAGCGAGCGCGAGACCGCGCTGGTGATAGGGCGCGGCGAGCTTGGGGTCATGCGCGATCGCCTCGTCATAATCCGCAATCGCAAGCTCCAGATCGCCGTTCTGCCGGCGCGCCAGCGCTCGGTCTCGATAGAGTGAGGCGCGGTTGGGATTGAGTTGGATGGCCTCATCGAAATCGGCGATCGCCCGCGTGAAGTCGCCATGGCGCAGCGCGATCCGTCCGCGCCCCTCATAGGCGAACGCGATCAGCGAGCCGCGCAGCGGCGAGAAGCCGATCACGGCTGAGCAGATGTCGGGATCGTCCTCGTCGCCGCAATTGACGACCATGTGCGTGGACAGCCCAATAAGCACGCAAAGGACGATCAGCAATGGTACGGCAGCTCTGGTCATCTTCGACGGTGCCCGGCAGAGGGCCGGTCACGCATCCCCTTTCGAAGAAGTGGTCTCGCCGGGATGTTAACACCGGCGCCGGGGATCCTGTGTGCGCCAGGTCACAAAGCAGAGCCAATTTCCAGCCGGTGCCGCATCAGCCCCAAGGACCGCGCGAAGAGGAGCGGCCCCACGGGCTTCGCGGCGGATAGTTCTCGTTGGCGCCGAGCGACGGCGCTGACCGAGCGCCGAGTTCGGCCGCGAGCTGTTGAAGCGCCGCGATGCGGTTCTGGGTCGAGGGATGGGTGGCGAACAGATTGTCGACGCCGTGGCCCGACAGCGGATTGATGATGAACATGTGCGCGGTCGCGGGATTCCGCTCCGCCTCGAAGTTCGGCACCTGATGCGCGGCGCCCTCGATCTTCACCAACGCGGACGCCAACCACATCGGCTGTCCCACGATGCGCGCACCGAGATTGTCGGCGGCATATTCGCGGGTGCGGCTGATCGCCATCTGCACCAGCATGGCGCCGAGCGGGGCAAGGATCATCATCAGGATCGAGCCGACGATGCCCAGACCGTTGTTGTTGTCGCGATTGCCGCCGAAAAACATGCCGAACTGCGCCAGCATGGAGATCGCGCCGGCAATCGTCGCGGTGATCGTCATCAGAAGCGTGTCGTGATGTTTGATATGCGCCAGCTCGTGCGCGATCACGCCGGCGAGCTCCTCGCGGCTGAGCTGGCTCACCAGGCCGGTGGTGACGGCTACCGCGGCGTTCTCCGGGTTGCGGCCGGTCGCGAACGCGTTAGGCTGCGGCTCGTCCATCAGGAACACGCGCGGCATCGGCAGGCCGGCGCGGCCGGCAAGCTCGGCGACGAGGCCGACCAGCTCCGGCGCGCTGGCACGGTCGACCTCATGGGCGCCGTACATCGAGAGCACCATGCGGTCGGAGTTCCAGTAGGTGAAGAGATTGGTCGCGGCGGCAATGACAAGCGCGATCATGGCGCCCGAGGCACCGCCGATCAGATAGCCCACGCCCATGAACAGGGCAGTGAGGCCTGCGAGCAGCATTGCGGTACGAAGATAGTTCATGGCCGTCTCCTGGCGCGGCCGCGGGCGCTGGAGACGCCAGCAGGCCGGCAGGCATGAGGTAGGGATGACCCCGCCCCGGGCGCAAGGTTTTCAAGGTGCGTCGCGGAGCCGCGGCACTGGTTTGAGCGCGAACGTCCCATTAAACTTCATCAAGAATTCAAGCGCCTCTCCCTCCGGAAACCTCATGCTCCTGACCCGATATGCGATCGCGACCATTGCTCTCGCCGCCTACTCCTCTTGCGCCTTCGCCCAGTTCGCCCCGCCACCCGCCAAGCCCGCAGTGCCGAAGGCTCCCTCTCCGCGCGCGGCGTCGTGCCACAATGGCGCGAGCTTCGATCGCTTCCTGGCCGACGTGAAGCAACAGGCGATGGCTGCCGGCGTGTCGCAGCGCACGATCGCGGAGGCTTCGCCGTATCTCATCTACGACCAGGGCATCGTCAACCGTGACCGCGGCCAGCGGGTGTTTGGCCAGCTGTTCACCGAATTTGCCGGCCGCATGGCCGCGCCCTATCGCATGCAGAACGGCCAGCAGCACATCAAGCAATACGCGGCCGCATTCGCGCGCGCCGAGAAGGAATATGGCGTGCCGCCGGCCGTCATCGCCGCGTTCTGGGGGCTGGAAAGCGATTTCGGCGCCAACATGGGCAACCTGCCGACGCTGAAATCGCTGGTGTCGCTCGCCTATGATTGCCGCCGCTCGGAGATGTTCGTCAACGAGACCATCGCCGCGCTGAAGATCATCGACCGCGGCGATCTGCATCCCGACGAGATGATCGGCTCCTGGGCCGGTGAGCTCGGGCAGACGCAGTTCCTGCCCGTGCATTACGTCAACTACGCCGTCGACTATGACGGCGACGGGCGGCGCGACCTGTTGCGCTCGGGAGCCGACGTGATCGGCTCGACCGCGAATTACATCGCCAACGGATTAAAGTGGCGGCGCGGCGAGCCGTGGCTGGAAGAGATCAAGGTGCCGCCAAACCTGCCGTGGGACAAGACCGATCTCAACGTGCGGGAGCCGCGCTCGATATGGGCGCAGCTGGGGGTCACGTACCCTGACGGACGCCCGCTGCCGAACGACAATCTCGCCGCCTCCGTGCTGCTGCCAATGGGACGCTTTGGGCCGGCGTTCATGGCGTATCCGAATTTTGCCGCCTACACCGAGTGGAATAACTCGCTGATCTACTCGACCACGGCAGGCTATCTCGCCTCGCGCATCGCTGGCGCCCCGCCGATGCGCAAGCCAACGGCGCCGGTGGCGCAGCTGCCGTTCAACGAGCTCAAGGAATTGCAGCAGCTCCTGGTGCGTGCCGGCTTCAATGTCGGCAAGATCGATGGCGTGCTGGGCCAGCAGAGCCGCGCGGCCGTCAAGGCGATGCAGATCAAGCACGGCCTGCCGGCCGATTCCTGGCCGACCACGGAGCTCTTGGCCCGCATGCGCGGCGGCACGGCACAGGCGCAGCCGGCGGGCATCGTGAGATAAGCGAGCCTAACTCGCGTCATGCCCCGCCACCGGGTCTCGGCTTCGACGAGCCCGGGTGGCGCGACATGACAGCGAGAGGTGTGGCGGCTACGGCACCACGAGCCATCGAAGGAGAATTTTCGCATCGCACAAGCCAATTCCGCGATTGTATTTTTCCATGACGTTCCCATGTGAGTCGCTCAGGTTTTCTCCTGATTGCCCTCCCATCGAAGCGAGCATCACATGTCCTTCTACGACGCCGTCGTCCCCGCCTATTTGCAAATCCTGAACAGCCTCACCGGCCTGCTCGCCAAGGCGGAGGCACATTGCGCCGCCAAAAAGATCGACCCCAGCGTCCTGCTCGGATCACGCCTGTTTCCGGACATGCTGCCGCTGTCGAAGCAGATCCAGCTCGTCAGCGATTTCGCGGCCAAGGGCTGCGCCCGGCTGACCCATAGCGAGGTGCCGTCGACGCCTGACACCGAGGCTAGCTTCGCAGAGCTAAAGCAGCGGCTGGCCAAGACCATCGACTACGTGAAGTCGTTCAAGCCCGAGCAGTTCGAAGGTGCCGACGTCAAGGACGTCACCTTCCCGGCCGGTCCGGACCAATCCATCACCATGAAGGGCCAGCAATTCCTGAGCTCGTTCTCGCTGCCGAACTTCTATTTCCACGCCGCGACCGCCCATGGCATTTTGCGCCACAACGGCGTCGAAATCGGCAAGCGCGATTTCCTCGGCGCGAACTAATTCGAAAATGCAAGCGGCTGCGGCAGGAGATCGAATCTGCCGCCGCGGCCGAATTTGCATATGATTCATGCTGCGCAGAGCTCGCCGCGCAGCTCGCCTGCACTTTCCGTATGGCTCCTCCCTTGCACCTGTTATCGCGATGCACAAGTGTTCGTGACCTCTCATCGCCTGGAAGCATTCCCATGAGCCGTCCGACCAAATTGTTCGAGACCTACAAGCTCGGCCCGATCACGCTGGCCAATCGCCTGGTGATGGCGCCGTTGACGCGCAACCGTGCTGCGCCCGGCACGTTCGTACCTGGTCCGCTCGCGGCCGATTATTACGGCCAGCGCGCTTCCGCGGGGCTCCTGATCACCGAAGCGAGCCAGGTCTCGCAGCAGGGCCAGGGTTACCAGGACACGCCCGGCATCTATTCCAAAGACCAGGTGGCCGGCTGGCGCAAGGTCACCGACCGCGTCCATGAGCGCGGCGGCAAGATCTTCATCCAACTCTGGCATGTCGGCCGCATCTCGCATGTCGACCTCCAGGCGAATGGCGCAGCCCCCGTGGCGCCGAGCGCAATCCGCGCCAAGAGCAAGACCTTCGTCAACGGCGGCTTCGCCGACGTCTCCGAGCCGCGCGCGCTCGATCTGTCCGAAATTCCCGGGATCATCGACGACTTCAAGCGCGCCGCGAAGAATGCGCTCGAAGCCGGCTTCGACGGCGTCGAGATCCACGGCGCCAACGGCTATCTGCTCGATCAGTTCGCCAAGGACGGCGCCAACAAGCGAACCGACGCCTATGGTGGCTCCATTGAGAACCGCGCGCGGTTGATGCTTGAGGTCTCCAGAGCCGTCGCGGCTGAAGCCGGCAGCGATCGCACCGGCATTCGCATCTCACCAGTGACGCCTGCCAACGACATCTCCGACAGCAATCCGCAAGCTCTGTTCGATCACATCGTCGACGGTCTCAGCGCGCTCAAGCTGGTCTATCTCCACGTCGTCGAAGGCGCCACCGGCGGACCGCGGGACTTCGCACCGTTCGACTATGCGTCGTTGCGCAAGCGCTTTTCGGGCGCCTATATCGCCAATAACGGCTACGGCTTCGATCTCGCGAACAAGGTGCTGGACGCGAATGCCGCCGATCTCATCGCTTTCGGCAAGCCGTTCATCTCCAACCCCGACCTGGTCGAACGGCTGAAGCAAGGCGCGGCCCTGAACGACTGGGACAAGACCACGTTCTACGGCGGCGGCGCGAAAGGATACACGGACTATCCGACGCTCGCGGCTGAGCTGGCGGAGTAAGGCTGCGCCGTAGCCCCATTCGCCGTCATTGCGAGGAGCCCGCGACAAAATTGCGAAGCAATTTTGCGCTGGCGACGAAGCATCCAGACTGCCTTCGCGGGAAGACTCTGGACTGCTTCGCTCCGCTCGAGCCCAACTCACCAAAAAGAAAAAGGCCGGGATTGCTCCCGGCCTTCGTTGTTATGAGACGCTGCTTACTTCGCTTCCGCGCGCTTGGGCGGAGTGGCCGGCCACGACTTGATCAGGGTGTCGTAGTCGACCGTCTCGCCCTTCGGCTTCTCGTTGGCGAGCTTGCGCTGCGGAGCAATCGTGCCGTCCTTCTGGGCCTTGGCGAACCAGTATTCGGCCGATTCCTTCTTGTGCAGCTTGGGACCGCAGGCGCCCTGCACGCCGGACTTTTCGAGGCGTTCCATCACGGAGTCCTGGGCGGCCGCAAGGGCATCCATCGCCTGCTGCGGCGTCTTCGCACCGGACGACGCATCGCCGATGTTCTGCCACCAGAGCTGCGCGAGCTTCGGATAGTCGGGCACGTTGTTGCCGGTCGGGGTCCACTGCACGCGGGCGGGCGAGCGGTAGAACTCGATCAGGCCGCCGAGCTTCGGCGCACGTTCCGTAAAGGACTTATCCCAGATGTCGGACTCACGGATGAAGGTGAGACCGACATGGCTCTTCTTCAGGCTCACCGACTTGGAGACGATGAACTGGAGATAGAGCCAGGCTGCCTTGCGGCGGTCCGGCGGAGTCGACTTCAGCAGCGTCGCGGAGCCGGCGTCCTGGTAGCCGAGCTTCATGCCTTCCTTCCAGTAGGAGCCGTGCGGCGAGGGAGCCATGCGCCACTTCGGCGTACCGTCCGCATTCACGACCGGCAGACCCGGCTTCACCATGTCGGCGGTGAAGGCGGTGTACCAGAAGATCTGCTGGGCGATGTTGCCCTGCGCCGGCACCGGGCCAGCTTCGGAGAACGTCATGCCCTGCGCCTGCGGCGGCGCGTACTTCTTCAGCCACTCGAGATACTTGGTGATCGAGTAGACCGCGGCTGGACCGTTGGTGTCGCCACCACGTTCCACCGACGAGCCGACCGGACGGCAGCCTTCCATGCGGATGCCCCACTCGTCGACCGGCAGGCCGTTCGGAATGCCCTTGTCACCGTTGCCGGCCATCGACAGCCAGGCGTCGGTGAAGCGCCATCCGAGCGAGGGGTCCTTCTTGCCATAGTCCATATGGCCGTAAACCTTGACGCCGTTGATCTCCTTGATGTCGTTGGTGAAGAACTCGGCGATGTCCTCATAGGCGGACCAGTTCACGGGCACGCCGAGCTCGTAGCCATACTTGGCCTTGAACTTGGCCTTGTAGTCGGGATTGGTGAACCAGTCGTAGCGGAACCAGTAGAGGTTGGCGAACTGCTGGTCGGGAAGCTGATAGAGCTTGCCGTCCGGCCCGGTGGTGAACGATTTGCCGATGAAGTCGTTGACGTCGAGCATGGGATCGGTGACGTCCTTGCCCTCGCCGGCCATGTAGTCCGACAGCACGATGGTCTGGCCGTAACGGAAATGCGTGCCGATCAGGTCGCTATCGTTGATCCAGCCGTCATAGACGTTCTTGCCGGACTGCATCTGGGTCTGGAGCTTCTCGACGACGTCACCCTCCTGGATGAGGTCGTGCTTGAGCTTGATGCCGGTGATCTCGGAGAACGCCTTGGCCAGCGTCTGCGCTTCATATTCGTGGGTCGTGATGGTCTCGGAGACAACGTTGATCTCCATGTTCTTGAAGGGCTCGGCGGCCTTGGCAAACCACTCCAGCTCCTTCTTCTGGTCTTCCTTCGACAGCGTCGAGGGCTGGAATTCCGCGATCCACTTCTGGATTACGGCGTCGTCGGCGGCGCGAACCGGCGCCGAGACGGCGAACGACACCGCAACGATCGCGGCGACGCTGGACATCGTCGTAAAGCTATTCCTGGTCAATGGACCTTTCCTTCTCCTGAACTGTCGCATGTTATTCCTCCGTTGCAGCGACAAACTTTTATACAGGCCCGGGTTGGTCCCGGATCTGGCCGTCCCTTCGCCAGCTTCAGACCGTGCGAAAAATAAGCGCGGCCATGACCAGCGAAATTCCACTTGCGAGCCACAGGCTCGAAATCTCAAAACCTTCCTCGCCCACCGGCAGCGTGGCGATCGCATCGGTGCCGACGAGGCCGATCCACACGAGGTGAATGACGGCGGCCGCGATCAGCGAGATGAACAGGCGGTCGCCTCGCGTGGTCGGAATGCTGAGCACGCCGACGCGCTCGGCCTCGGGATAGACCGCGGCAAGCCACGTCATCACCGCCAGCGTGCAGGCGAGCGCTGCGAAGAAGATCGCGGTCGGCAGCGTCCAGGCCATCCATGCAATGGATTCCATATGAGCCTCCTTAGACCCGGCCAAGCGCGAAACCGCGCGCGATATAGTTGCGGACGAACCAGATCACGAGCGCGCCCGGAATGATGGTGAGCACGCCGGCGGCGGCCAGCAGGCCCCAATCCATGCCGGCGGCCGACACCGTGCGCGTCATGATCGCGGCGATGGGCTTGGTCTGCACCGAGGTCAGCGTGCGCGCGAGCAAGAGCTCGACCCATGAGAACATGAAGCAGAAGAAGGCGGCGACGCCGATGCCGCTCGCAATCAGCGGCACCAGGATCTTGATGAAAAAGCGTGGGAAGGAATAGCCGTCGAGGAAGGCGGTCTCGTCGATCTCGCGCGGCACGCCGGAGACGAAGCCTTCCAGGATCCACACCGCCAGCGGAACGTTGAAGATGCAGTGCGCGAGCGCGACCGCCCAGGGCGTATCGAACAGGCCGATCGCCGAATAGAGGTTGAAGAACGGCAGCGCATAAACCGCGGCCGGCGCCATGCGGTTCGACAACAGCCAGAAGAACAGGTGCTTGTCGCCGAGGAAGCGGTAGCGCGAGAAGGCGTAGGCCGCCGGCAGCGCCACCGCGATCGAGATGACGGTGTTGAGGACAACGTATTCCAGCGAGTTGATGTAGCCCGAGTACCAGCTCTCGTCGGTGAAGATGCGCTTGTAGTGCTGGAGCGTCGGGGTATGCGGCCACAGCGTCATCGTCGAGACGATCTCGCTGTTGGTCTTGAAGCTCATGTTGACGAGCCAGTAGATCGGCAGCAGCAGAAAGATCAGGAACAGCCCCATGATGAGGCGGCGGCCGGGGATCGAATGCATCAGGCCACTCCTTCCTTTGGCTTGAGCGCGGGCACGGGCTTGAGCCGGACCGAGGGCTTGGACTCAATCGCCGGCTCGCTCTCTGCCTGGACTTTGCGTTCGACGCCGGCATTGGTCATGACGGTGTAGAAGATCCAGCAGACGATCAGGATGATCAGATTGTAGACCAGCGACAGCGCGGCGGCCTTGCCGAGGTCAAACTGGCCGAGCGCGATCTTGACCAGCTCGATCGACACGAAGGTCGTCGAGTTGCCGGGCCCGCCGCCGGTGACGACGAAGGGCTCGGTATAGATCATGAAGCTGTCCATGAAGCGCAGCAGCACCGCGATCAAGAGCACGCGGTTCATCTTCGGCAGCTGGATCGCCTTGAAAACGGCCCAGCGCGAGGCGCCGTCGATCTGGGCGGCCTGGTAATAGGCTTCGGGAATCGACTTCAGACCGGCGTAACAGAGCAGCGCAACGAGGCTGGTCCAGTGCCAGACATCCATCACGATGACCGTGACCCAGGCGTCGATGTCGTTGGAGACGTAGTTGTAGTCGAAGCCCGCGGCGTTGAGAGCATAACCGAGCAGGCCGATGTCGGGGCGGCCGAAGATCTGCCAGATCGTGCCGACCACGTTCCACGGAATCAGCAGCGGCAGCGCGAGGATGACGAGGCAGGCCGCAACCGTCCAGCCCTCGCGCGGCATCGACAGCGCGACGAGGATGCCAAGCGGCACCTCGATGGCGAGGATCACCAGCGAGAAAAACAGATTGCGGCCGAGCGAAGCGAGAAAGCGGCCGCCGAGATCGGTCGAGGGATCGAGCAGCTCCTTGAACCAGCCGACGCCGTTCCAGAAGAACTGGTTGTTGCCGAAGGTGTCCTGCATCGAATAGTTCACCACCGTCATCAGCGGCAGCACCGCCGAGAAGGCGACGACCAGGAACACCGGCAGCACCAGGAACCACGCTTTTTGGTTGACGATCTTGTCCATCAGGCGCCTCCCTCCACCAGAAGGCTGTCGGCATAGACGTGGACATGCGACGGATCGAATTTCAGCCCCGCGTTGCCGTCCGGGCTGGTGAATCCGCCGGGGGCGCGCGCGGCGAGCTTTGCATCGCCGAGCCGCGCCCGCGCGAAACGGATGCGGCCGAGATCGTCGATGCGCTCGATCTTCGCGGTGAGCAGACCGGGCGCGGGCGCGACGACCTCGACGAATTCGGGACGGACGCCGATCTCGATCTTGGCGCCCGAAGGCAAATTGTCGTAGCTGCGGTTGAGCGCGATGACGTGCCCGCCGATCCGCGCCTCGCGTCCCCTCACCTCCGCCGGCAGGATGTTCATGCCGGGCGAGCCGATGAAGTAGCCGACGAACGTATGGGCAGGCTTGTCGAACAGTTCGGCCGGCGTGCCACTCTGCACCACGCGGCCGTCATGCATGACGACGACGGTGTCGGCGAAGGTCAGCGCCTCGGTCTGGTCATGGGTGACGTAGATCATCGTGAGGTCGAGCTCGCGATGCAGCGCCTTCAGCTTGGAGCGGAGCTGCCATTTCAGCTCGGGATCGATCACGGTCAGCGGCTCGTCGAACAGCACCGCGGCGACGTCGGAGCGGACCAGACCGCGGCCGAGCGAGATCTTCTGCTTGGCGTCGGCCGTGAGCCGCGTCGCCTTGCGGTTCAGATAGGGCTCGAGATCGAGCAGGCGGCCGATCTCGGCCACGCGCTTGTCGATCTCGGCCTTCGGCACGCCGCGGTTCTTCAGCGGAAACGCCAGGTTCTGCCCCACCGTCATGGTGTCGTAGATCACCGGAAACTGGAACACCTGGGCGATGTTGCGCTTCTGGGTTGACAATGGTGTGATGTCCACACCGTCGAACATGATCTTTCCGCGCGAGGGCGTGATAATGCCGGAGATGACGTTGAGCAGCGTGGTCTTGCCGCAGCCGGACGGCCCGAGCAGCGCATAGGCGCCGCCCTGCCGCCAGGTCATGGTCACAGGCTTCAGCGCAAAGCTTTCCGACGGCGCATCATTGCCGCCATAGGAGTGCGCGAGATTGACGAGGTCAATGCGGGCCATGGCGCATCTCCCTCAGGAGCTTTTTCTGTTTGATGCGTTTTCTTCACGCGAACCGCTACGCAATTCGCTTGAAAACGCTATGCCAGGTGCAGCGACCAGACGATCGGCCGCATCGAACACGAAGACATCATTGGGATCGAGCACGGCGTCGAGGGTCTGGCCCGGCTCGAACTCGTGCACGCCGTGCAGGACCGCCACCCAGTTCGAACCCTCGCGGGTCAGATGCACGAAACTCTCCGAACCGGTGATCTCGGTCACCGTCACCGTGGCGTGGAAGGCGTGGCGGCCGGCCTCGCCATTGGCAAGCCCGAGTTGATGCGCGCGGAAGCCGACGCGATAGGCGCCGTCCGCAAGACCGGCATAGAGTCCCGAGGCGGGCGAGGCCGTGCCGCCGGCATATTGCACGGAGCCATTTCTCTTCTCGATACCGACGAGATTGAGCGGCGGATCCGAAAGCACCTGCGCGACGCGCAGCGTCTGCGGGCGGCGGTAGACGTTGGATGTCTCGCCCATCTGGAGCGCCTGACCCTCCCACATGCACACGGTGTTGCCACCTAACAGCAGCGCCTCGGTCGGCTCGGTGGTGGCGTAGACGAAGATCGCGCCGGAGGCCTCGAAGATGCGCGGCAGCTCGGCGCGCAGCTCCTCGCGGAGTTTGTAGTCGAGATTGGCGAGCGGCTCGTCGAGCAGCACGAGATCGGCGCCCTTGACCAGCGCGCGCGCAATCGCGGTACGCTGCTGCTGGCCGCCCGAGAGTTGGAGCGGAGTTCGCTTCAGGAACGGCTCGAGGCGGAGCAGCTTTGCAGCCTCCGCGACACGCGCCTTGATCTCATCGCGCGGCTTGCCCTGCACGCGCAGGGGCGAGGCGATGTTCTCATAGACCGTGAGCGAGGGGTAATTGATGAATTGCTGATAGACCATCGCGACCGAACGTTGGCGCACGTCGGCGCCGGTGACGTCCTTGCCGCCCACCAGCACCCTGCCCGTCGTCGGCTTGTCGAGGCCGGCGAGCAGCCGCATGATCGAGGTTTTGCCCGACAACGTCGGGCCGAGCAGTACGTTGAGGGTACCGCTCTCGAACGTCAGCGAGACGTCGCGGATGTGCGGGACGCCCTCGACCGTCCGGGTCACGTGATCGAGCGTCACTGTCATGAGCGTCCTCCTGCTTCCAACAGGGGAGTTTGCGGCACGGCGTGGGCCCTGATCCAGTCATCAAGCGCGGCGATCTCGTCGGCAGATAGTCGCAGGCCGAGCTTGGACCGGCGCCAGACGACGTCCTCGGCGGTGACCGCCCATTCATTCGCCATGAGATAGCGGACCTCGCGCTCGGTCAACGTCGCACCAAAGGACCGGCCGAGATCGGCGGCCGATTTCGCATCGCCCAGCAGCTTGATGGCACGGGTGCCATAGGCGCGGGCGAGGCGCCGCGCATGCTCGTGGCTGAGAAAGGGATAGCCGCGCTGGAGCTCGGCGATCAGGCCGTCGATGTCGGATACGTTCATATCGCCGCCGGGCAGCGGCCATTTGCCGGTCCAGCCCTCGCGCGCTTTCGCGCTGCGAAGATAGGGCGCCAGCCGTTCCAGCGCCTCTTCGGCGAGTCGGCGATAGGTCGTGATCTTGCCGCCATAGATCGACAGCAGCGGCACGCCGCCGGGCGTATCGAGCTCGAACACGTAGTCGCGGGTCGCGGCCTTGGCCTCGCTGGCGCCGTCGTCATAGAGCGGGCGTACGCCGGAATAGGTCCAGACCACGTCGTCGGACGTCACCGGCTTGGCCAGATATTCGCTCGCCGCCGTGCAGAGATATTGAATCTCCTCGGCTGTCGCCTTCACCTTGGCGGGATCGCCATCATAGTCGCGGTCGGTCGTGCCGATCAGCGTGAAATCGTCCTGGTACGGAATCACGAAGATGATGCGGCCGTCGGCGTTCTGGAACATGTAGGCGCGGTCGTGGTCGTAGAGCTTCTTCACCACGATGTGCGAGCCCTGCACCAGGCGCACCTTGGCCTTCGCATTGAGGCCGGCGCCGCGGCCGAGCACGTCCTCGACCCAGGGACCGCCGGCATTGACCAGCGCGCGCGCCTGGATCGACGAGCGCTCGCCGGTCAGCGTGTTGACCATGGCGACGGTCCAGACGCCGTCGGACTGGCGAATCTCGGTGGCGCGGGTGCGGGTGCGGATCTCGGCGCCCTTGTCGGCGGCGTCGCGCGCGTTGAGCACGACGAGACGGGCGTCGTCGACGAAACAGTCGGAATATTCGAACGCGCGGCTGTAACGGTTCGGGATCAGCGGGCGACCGACCTCGTCACGCCGGAGATCCACCGAGCGGGTCGCGGGCAGCAGGTGGCGGCCGCCAATGTGGTCATAGAGGAAAAGGCCGAGGCGCAGCAGCCAGGCCGGGCGCAGGCCGGCGTGATGCGGCAGGACGAATCTCAGCGGACGGATGATGTGGGGCGCGATGCCCCAGAGGATCTCGCGCTCGATCAGGGCCTCTCGGACCAGGCGAAATTCGTAATATTCGAGATAGCGCAGCCCGCCATGCACCAGCTTGGTCGACCAGGACGACGTCCCGCTCGCCAAATCGTTCATTTCGCACAGGAAAACCGTGTTGCCGCGGCCCACCGCGTCGCGCGCGATGCCGCAGCCATTCACACCGCCTCCGATGATGGCGAGGTCGAAAATACGCTCCAACAGACGCATCCCCCGGCGACCGCCCGTTCATCGAGGCGGCAACTTTCGTTTTTGATTAGATCACACCCTGAAACGAAAGCAAGATGAAAGAGAAGCGAGGGGAAGCGAAAGAGGAACTCTTCAACGGAGCGGGGAATCGGCAGGAGAACGGACAGATTAGGGGCACGACGCCCTTATTGCTGCGACCGCACTTGTTCACGGCTTAACGGTCGCTACGCGCAATGTGGGAGATTTCGAACCTACGGGCGTGACGCTGCTGAACCCCTGGGACGCACCTAAATCTTAGCGCAACCGCACCACCGGCACCGCTTCAGGCGCGGCATCCTGCGCATCGGCCTGCGTCTCATCAATCTCCCTCGCCTCCTTCGGCATGGCTTCGACCACCTCGATGCCCTTGCTGTGGCAGATGGTGGCGAGACGCTCGGGCAGCTCCTGGTCGGTGACGAAGGTCTGTATCTGGCTGATGTGGGCGATCCGCACCGGCGCGCTGCGGCGGAGCTTTGTGGAATCGGCGACCAGCATAACGCTGCGCGCATTGGCGATAATCGCCTGCGCCACCTGCACCTCGCGATAGTCGAAGTCGAGCAGCGCGCCCTCTTCATCGATCGCGGACGCCCCGATGATGGCGTAATCGACCTTGAACTGGCCGATCAGCTGCGTCGCGGTCGAGCCGACCACCGCGCCGTCGGCGCGCCGCACGGTGCCGCCGGCGACCACCACCTCGATGCGGGGATGGCGGTAGAGCAGCATGGCGACGTTGAGATTGTTGGTGATGACGAGCAGATCCTCGTGCGAGGTCAGCGCGCTCGCGACCTCCTCCGTCGTGGTGCCGATGTTGATGAAGAGCGAGCAGCCGTTCGGGATCAGCGAGGCGGCAGCAGCGCCGATCGCCTTCTTCTCATCGGCAGCGACGAAGCGGCGCGCCTCGTAGGCGAGATTTTCAACCCCCGAGGCGATGATGGCGCCGCCATGGATGCGGGTCAGCGATCTCCGCTCGCAGAGATCGTTGAGATCCTTGCGGATCGTCTGCGCCGACACCTCGAACCGGCGCGCGAGCTCCTCGACCATGACGCGGCCTGAGGCCCGCGCGAGGTTGAGGATTTCGGCTTGGCGATGGGTCAGTCCGGTCACGGCAAGAGCCTCAAATCAGAACGATGCATGGTGCGGCGGTTCGCGCGTTCGGTCAATGCGGGAGACGATCACGGTTAACGGACTGCCTCACCACGCCATGGCGGCGGCCAGGCGCGCGAGCAGCTCCGGATCGTCGTAGGCGCGCGCGGACGCGACCGCGCCCGCGGCAACAAGGTCTGCATGGCTGAGGGTGGTGCGCATGCCGATGGTCGGGATGCCGGCCGCTGCGGCCGATTGCACGCCGGAGCGTGAATCCTCGAACGCGATCGACGCCTCTGCGCTGGCGCCGACGAAACGCAGCCCTTCCTGATAGGGCAGCGGGTGCGGCTTGCCGTGCGGCAGCTCGTCGCCGATCACGATTGCCTTGAACCGCTCAGTGATGCCGAGGCCGGAGAGCAGCAGCTCGGCGTTGAGGCGCGGCGCGTTGGTCACGGCCACCATGGGAATGCCGGCGGCATCCGCACGGTCGAGCAGCGCCATCAGCCCCGGTATCGGCGCGATCTGCCCGGCCACCAGATCACGAAAGATCGCCTCCTTCTCGCCGAGGATTGCGAGGCGCCGTTCCGACGATTCGTCTGGCAGAAATCGCTCTCCGATCGACACATTGGAAAAGCCCTGAAGCTCGCGCTTGAAGCGCTCATCATCCACCACATGGCCGCGCGGGGCGAACACGCGGTGAAAGGCTTCGCGATGAAGCGGATCCGTATCGGCCAGCGTCCCGTCAATGTCGAACAGTAACGCCCTGCCCATCGCTTGCCTTTTGGCCTCGATCATTTCCGTACTTCCCAAGTGCGTGGCGCATCAATGCGAAAGACGTATCAATACGGCCTCGATTGCGCAATGACGCGTCCACATCACGACAATGCGGCACTCGACAAAGTCGCGCGCGGCTGCAACACTCGTGGCAAGATCAAAAAGGAGGAAACGATGACGATCAACCGACGCGATCTGGCTCTCTCGACTCTCGCCGTCTCGGCGCTTGCTCTCGCGGCACCTGCATTGGCCGCTTCAGCGGACGAAGAGGCCGTGGCGAAGAAGGTGGAGGCCTTCCGCCTCGCCCAGATCGCAGCCGATCCCAAGGCGCTCGGCGCACTCTGCGCGGAGGAGCTCAGCTACAGCCATTCCAGCGGCAAGGTCGAGGACAAGGCGACCTTCATCGCCAATGCGACCGACGGCAAGTCGAAATTCCTCTCGATCGAATACAAGGACCCGACCATCAAGGTCGTCGGTCCCGCCGCGATCGTGCGCTTCCACTGGCTCGGCGAACAGGAGATGGCGGCCGATGGCAAGAAAGTATCGACCAACCTCCACATCCTGATGAACTGGCAGAAGCAGGGCGACGAATGGAAGCTGCTGTCGCGGGCGGCGACGAAGTTGTGATGACGTTCAACCCTCTCCCTTGCGGGAGCTCGCGGCGAAGCGGCGAGACGGGAGAGGTCTCTATCCACGAAACCAACCTCCCACTTCTGCGTTTGCGAAGCCGACCCTGATCCGGCGCTTCGCGCCACCTTCTCCCGCAAGGAGAAAAGGAGGAGCAGCGGTGTGGGCGGTAAAAATTTCCGACCACGCTTCGCGCGTCAAAATTACCAAGCGGCACGCGCTTACGCCGCCTCCTTCACCTCGCCGTTCACAAGCTTGCGCGCGGCGCGCTCGGCTTCGCGGGCGTTACGGAAGAGTTGACCTTCGAGGCGGTTGAAGCGGTCGGATGAGGCGAAGAAACAGTAGCCTCCCTGAGAACGAACGACGATACCTGCGGTCTGCGAATTGACTTCGATGATGTAGCTGTCCGGCATGGCCCGTGGATTCCTCAGTGCGGGCAAATAACGGCATTCCTGCCCAAAGGTTCCGCGGGCATTTGAGGCCGTTTCCACCCCGAATCGACACGCAATTGAGTACGCCGGGACCTCATCCGTTTTATGACTGGTTCTTGGCGAAGACGCGACGCGATGACTTAGTCGCGCCGCGTTTGCGGCGCTTGCCACGTGTTCGTGAGATGAGGCAGAGCGTCGCGCGCGATTACGTCGCGATTGTCGTGTCGGTCGCGCGAACCGCCTGCGGACGGCCGTGCTCGTCGATCGAGACATAGGTAAAATTGCCGTCGGTGACGAGGAACAGATGCTCCTCGCCGCGCCGCAGCGCCCAGGCTTCCAGATGCACGGTGAGCGAGGTGCGGCCCACCCGTACGAGATTGGCGTAGACGGATACGAGATCACCGACATAGACCGCTTTGCGAAAATTCATCGCTTCGATCGCGACGGTCACTGTGCGCGACTTCGCGACTTTCGAGGCGAACACGCCGCCGCCCACATCCATCTGGCTGAGCAGCCAGCCGCCGAAGATGTCGCCATTCGCGTTGGTGTCGGCGGGCATCGCCAGAGTACGGATGCAGAGATCCCCGCGCGGCCCGGTGGTGGCGTGTTCACTCATATCTCTCTCACGAGAAACTGTTCCAGCCCGGATCGGGCGCAAAGCGCTCGCCGAATCGCTCGGCCAGCGCGCGCAAGCTGGATACGACATTTTCCACACCGCGCGTGCGCGCATAGTTCAACGGACCGCCACGAAACGGTGCATAGCCGGTGCCGAAGATCGTGGCGCCGTCGACCGCGTCGGCGTCGTCGACGACGCCTTCGCGCAGCGCAGCGACGCAGACGTTGGACATCGGCAGCACCAGGCGGTCGATCATCTGGTCGGTGACGCGCGGGCCGGTCTCGGGAAGCTGTGCCTTCTCCGCCTTGCCGTCCTTCCAGACATAAAAGCCCTTGCCGGTCTTGCGGCCGAGCTCGCTCTTGGCCACCTTCTCGCGCAGCCAGGCCGGCGTCGGCGGCAGCAGATCGCCGAACCTGGTGCGCAGCATGTCGCCGACATCGAGACAGATGTCGAGCCCGACCTGGTCGGCCAGCTCGATCGGTCCCATCGGCATGCCGAACTGCTCGGCCGCGGCGTCGATCAGGCGCTGGTCGATCTTCTCGTCCAGCATCACCATGGCTTCCAGCATGTAGGGCGTCAGTGCGCGATTGACGAGGAAGCCGGGCGAGCTCTTCACGGGCAGCGGCAGGCGGTCAATCGCCCCGACGAAGGCGAGCGCCTCTTTCAGCACTTGCGGGTCGTTGCCGTCATGGCTGACGACCTCGACCAGTTGCAGCCGCGACACCGGATTGAAGAAATGCAGGCCGACCAGCCGATCCGGCCGCGCCAGCGTCGTTCGCAAGTCCTGTAGCGGAATGCTCGACGTGTTGGTCGCAAGAATCGCGCCGGGCTTCATTCGCGGCTCGAGGCCGGCATAGACCTTCTGCTTCAGCTCGAGCTTCTCCGGCACGGCCTCGATGATGAGATCGGCGTTGCGTACGCCTTCTCCGTCCATGTCGGGAATGAGGCGATCGAGTGCGTCGCGCACGTCGGTCGGCTTGCGAATGATCTTGCCGTAGAGTTCGGCCGCGCGCTTCACCGCGCCGGCGATCGGCTCCGGCTTCATGTCGGCGAGCGAGACGCGCATCCCCTGTCCCGCGCACCAGGCCGCGATGTCACCGCCCATGGCGCCGGCGCCGATGACATGGACATGCTTGACGGCATTGCCGCTGCCCGCCGCCTTCTTCATCTGCTCGCGCAGGAAGAAGACCCGGATCAGGTTCTGCGCGGTCGGCGTCACCATCAGCTTGGCGAACGAGGCCTGTTCGGCTTTCAGCATCGCGGCCTTGCTGCCGCCATGGGTCTCCCAGAGATCGATCAGCGCATAGGGCGCCGGATAGTTCTCACGAGATGCCGCCTTCGCCGCCTCCGAGCGCATGCGTTTGGCGAGCAGCCCGCGCACGAGGCCGACATTCGCCGCGCGAACCAGCAAGCCCGGCCGCGCCCGCTTCAGACGTCCGAACAGCGCATCCTTCACGGCATTGTGGACGTGGCGCTCCTGCGTGACGGTGTCGACGAGGCCGAGCGATCTGGCGCGGCGCGCATCGATGGTGCGGCCGGTCAGCATCAGGGCCATCGACTGGGTCGGATTGACCAGCGCGGTGAAGCGCGCGGTGCCGCCGAGGCCTGGATGAAGGCCGAGCATCACCTCCGGGAAGCCGAAGCGCGCACCCTCGATGGCGATGCGCGCCTGGCAGGCGAGCGCGACCTCGAGCCCGCCGCCGAGGCAGAAGCCGTGGATGACCGCCACCGTCGGCAACCTCAAGGCTTCCAGGTGATCGACTACGGCATGCGCGGACCGGATGCGTGTCTCCACCGTCTCGGGATCGGACGCGCCGCGAAATTCGTTGACGTCGGCACCGGCAATGAAGCCGGACGGCTTTGCCGAGCGGATCACGAGGCCGGCGGGACGCTCGGTCTCGATCGCCGCAAGCACGGCATCGAACTCCTCCATCACATCCGAGGACAGCGTGTTGGCGCTTGTCTCGGCGCGGTCGAACAGCAGCCAGGCGACACCATCGGCATCGCGCGTCAGCTTGAAATGCTTGTAGGGGCTGTCTGTCCCAGGCTTTGGCCCGAGCTCCAGCACGCGATCGCCAAGCGCGGTCATGATCTTGGAATCCATGGTCACAGCGCCTCGATCAGCATGGCGCCGCCGAGCCCGCCGCCGATGCATTCGGTGGCAACGCCGCGCCGCGTGCCAAGCCGCTTCATGGCGTTGACGAGATGCAGCACGATCCGGTTGCCGGAGGCGCCGACGGGATGGCCGAGCGAGATCGCGCCACCGTCGACGTTGAGTCTTTCGCGGGCGATCTCGCCGGCTGCGCCGTCGAGCCCCAAAATCTCGCGACAGAATTTATCGTCGTTCCAGGCGGCGAGACAGCCGAGCACCTGCGTGGCGAAAGCCTCGTTCAATTCCCAGGTCTCGACGTCGTTGATGCTGATGTCGTTGCGCTGGAGCAGCGGCGTCGCCGACATCACCGGGCCGAGTCCCATGATGCTAGGATCGAGCGCGGCCCAATTGCTGTCGACGATGACGGCTTTCGGAGTCAGCTTGTGCTTGGCGACCGCGGCGTCGGAGGCCAGGATCACCCAGGAGGCGCCATCGGTGATCTGCGAGGAATTGCCGGCGGTGACCTGTCCCCAGGGGCGCTCGAACACCGGCCGGAGCTTTGCAAGCGTCTCGGCCGTCGAGTCCGGGCGTACGCCGTCGTCATGGTCGAAGAACTTGCCATCCCTGGAGAACGCGGTCTCAACCTCGCCCTTCAGAAAACCTTCGGCCTGCGCATGCGCAAGGCGGCGATGGCTCTCGGCCGCGTAGGCATCGGACTGCGCGCGCGTGATGCCAAAGAGATGACCGACGACCTCGGCGGTCTGGCCCATGTTCAAGTCGGTGACGGGATCGGTCAGTCCGCGCTCGAGGCCGATGATCGGCTTGAGATAGCTTGGGCGCAGCCTGAAGGCTGCGGCGAGCTTCGCGGCAACGCCCTTGGCGGTGGCGAGCCCGGCGAACCAGCGCACTCCGGAATTCGGCCAGACCAGCGGCGCGTGGCTCAGCGCCTCGGTTCCGCCGGCCAGGATTATGTCGGCATGGCCTTCGCGGATGTAGCGATAGGCGGTGTCGATCGATTGCATCCCGGAGCCGCAATTGATCTGTACCGTGAAGGCAACCATGTCCTCGCCCATGCCGAGCCGCAGCGCGGCGACACGGGCCGGGTTCATCTCGTCCGCGATCACGTTGACGCAGCCGAGGATGACCTGGTCGAAGTCAGTCGGGGCGAACGGCTGGCGCGCCAGCAGCGGCCGGCCGCATTGCACCGCGAGATCCACCGGCGTGAACGGGCCGGGGCCCGAGCGCGCCTTCAGAAACGGCGTCCGGCTGCCGTCGATGATGAAAACCGGTCGTGCCATCAGCTCGCCGCCCTCTGTTCACCGAGTTCCTGGAAGAACTGATGCACATCGCCGGATTTCTTGTAAATCGGTGACAGCGCCTCCGGCGCAAAATCATCGACCTCGATCACTTCGTTGACGGCTTCGCGGGCGGCGGCGTGCCGCTCGCCCTCGGCTTGCGTGATCACACCCTTGGCGACCGCGTCCTTCCAGTCGCGGACCTGCGCGGCGCGCATGCGCCTGGCGATCGCATCGGTTTCTGCAACCAGCTTGAACGCGCGCTCGAGCCGGGCAAAGCCGCCGTCGTCGTCGACATGGGCGAGATCGGGCGTGAGACGCTCGCGCGCCGCCGACGGCTCCAGGACGAGGCTTGCGCATTGATGGACGACGCGGTCCGACGGGCCGAGCACGCGTGCGCCGAACGGCTGGATCACGAGCTTGAGGAAGGCTGCGACGAAGCGGTTCGGCAGATTGGCCAGAATTTCCGCGAGCCGGTTCTCGATGGTCCGGAAGCCCGTCGCCATGCACCATTCCAGCGCGGCGAAATCCTCCTTCTGACGGCCCTCGTCCTGCCAGCGCTTCAGCGCGGCCGAGAGCAGATACAGCTCGGACAGAATGTCGCCGAACCGCGCCGACAGCATCTCCTTGCGCTTGAGCGCGCCGCCGAGCGTCAGCAGCGCCAGATCGGCGCAGAGCGCGAAGGCGGCAGAGTAGCGCGAGAGCTGGCGATAGAATGACGTGGCATCGCCCGCGTCAGGCGCCGGTGCGAAGGCGCCGAACGTCCAGCTTCGGCCAAAGGCGCGAAGCAGTGTGCGGAAGCTGTGGCCGACGTGCTTCCAGAACGCCTTGTCGAACGCGGCGAGGCCGCGCTCGCGGTCGGTATCGGCGAGCGCATTCATCTCGCCGAGCAGATAGGGATGCGCGCGGATAGCGCCTTGCCCGAACACAATGAGATTGCGCGTGAGAATGTTGGCGCCCTCGACCGTGATGCCGACCGGCACGGCGCGATGCAGATTGCCGAGATAGTTCTGCGGACCATCGATCACCGCCTTGCCGCCGTGGATGTCCATGGCGTCGTCGATCGCAGTGCGCATGCGTTCGGTCGCATGCAGCTTCATGATGCCGGAGATGACGGCAGGATGAATGCCGGCATTGAGCGCCGCGCAGGTCAGCCGCCGCGCCGCATCGAGCTGATAGGCGGTCGCGACGATGCGCGCGAGCGGCTCCTCGACGCCCTCGAACTTGGAGATGGAGATGCCGAACTGCTCGCGGATGCGGGCATAGGCACCGGTGGTGCGCGCCGCAAAGGCGGCGCCGGCGGCCGACAGCGACGGCAGCGAGATGCCGCGCCCGGCGGCGAGCGCCGTCATCAGCATCTTCCAGCCCTGCCCGAGCCGAGCTTCGCCGCCGATGACGTAGTCGAGCGGGATGAAGACGTCGCGGCCCCGGTTCGGGCCATTCTGGAACACTTGCATCGACGGCAGATGGCGGTGACCGATCTCAACGCCGGGCAGATTAGTCGGGATCAGCGCCACCGTGATTCCGAGCTCTTCCTGATCGCCGACGAGGTGATCGGGATCATAGGCCTTGAAGGCGAGACCGAGCAACGTCGCGACGGGGCCGAGCGTGATGTAGCGCTTGTGCCAGTTGAGACGAAGGCCGATCACCTCGCGGTCCTCGAACTCGCCCTTGCAGATGATGCCGGTGTCGGCCATCGAGGCGGCATCGGAGCCGGCCTCCGGGCTGGTGAGGCCGAAGCAGGGAATGTCGCGACCATCGGCGAGGCGCGGCAACCAGCGCTGCTGCTGCTCCCTGGCGCCGAAGCGCATCAAGAGCTCGCCGGGGCCGAGCGAGTTCGGCACCATCACCGTGACGGCGGCGGCGATCGAGCGGGTCGAGATCTTGCGCACCACTTCCGAATGCGCGTAGGGGGAGAAGCCGAGCCCACCAAACTCCTTCGGAATGATCATGCCGAAGAACTTTTCGCGCTTGACAAAGTGCCAGACGTCCTGCGGCAGGTCGCGCCATTCCCAGAAGATCTTCCACTCGTCGAGCATGGCGCAGAGCTCGTCGACGGGGCCATTGAGGAAGGCCTGCTCCTCCGCGGTCAGCGTTGCCTGCGGGACCTTCAGCAGCTTCGACCAATCGGGATTGCCGGTGAAGAGATCGGCGTCCCACCAGACGTCACCGGCCTCCAACGCCTCGCGCTCGGTATCGGACATCGCCGGCAGCACGCCGCGCGCCCATGAGAAGATCGGCTTTGTGATGGTGTCGCGGCGGAAGCTCATGGCGGACCTCATGCAACGGCGCGGTTATCGGGCATTTTAGCGGAAATCGGCTGGCGGAGGCGAACATCTCGCCTGCAACATTGACGCGGCCGGGCAGCCGCCCGAGCCATAACGGCGGGGGCGTGGGTGCAGTTCCGGCAGGAGGCGGGGGATGCCGCCGTCATTCCGGGGCGCGCCGTCAGGCGCGAGTCCGGAATCCATCCTGCAGCAGCGCGGTGGATGAATGGATTCCGGGCTCGACGCTACGCGTCGCCCCGGAATGACTCATGGAATGACTCATAGAGAAAGCGGAGGCGCCGGCCTAATCCGGCCGGACCATCTCGAACATGTTTTCCGGCTTGATCTCGAAGTAGTCGCCGCGGCGCCCCGCGCGGACGATGGGTCGGGCGGCGGCGGTCTGGTAGACGCCGTCCTTGATCATGGCCTTGTCGATGTGGACGGCGACGACCTCGCCGAGCGTCAGCCAGGCGTCAGCCTCCTTGCCGTTGGCGCCCTTGAGACGAACGATGTCGGAGACCTTGCATTCGAAGGCGACCGGGCTCTCGCCGACGCGCGGCACGTTGACAAGCTTGCCGGGCACGGCGGTCAGGCCCGCGACCTCGAACTCGTCGACCTCGGGCGCGACATGCGCGGCGGTTGCGTTCATGTGCTTCGCCAGATCCATCGTGGCGAGATTCCAGACGAATTCGCCGGTCTGCTGGATGTTCTCGACCGTGTCCTTCCAATTGGTGGAGGAGAAGCCGATGATCGGCGGCACATAACAGAACGCATTGAAGAAGCTGTAGGGTGCGAGGTTGACGTGGCCCCTGGCATCGCGCGAGGAGATCCAGCCGATCGGCCGCGGCGCGATAATAGCGTTGAAGGGATCGTGCTTGAGGCCGTGGCCCTTGGAGGGCTCGTAGAAGTAGGGGTCTTTGGCGGTCACGCTCTGTTTCCTTCCCGTCTTGCGAGCGGAGCGAAGCAATGCAGAATCCTCCGCGGCGACAGCCTGGATTTGCTTCGCTAAGCTCGCAAAGACGGAGTGTGTTGGTCCGTCCTTGCCGCCATCCATCCGTTAGGGGTGGCGCGAAGCTGCTTATAGGAGGAAACCCACCGCCTCGTCAGTGCCGCGGGGACAATCCCGCGATGACGAAATCGATCATCTGGTCGATGGTCGGGCCCGGCTTGGTGGCGCACTGGGCGATCATCTGGGGATGGAAGAAGCGCATCATTGCGGTGCAGGAGCAGAGCGCGGCCAATTGCAGGTCCGGTGCCTCGAACTCGCCGGCGGCGACGCCCTGCCCGATCATCTGGCCGATCATTCCGGCGATACATTCCATGTGGGTGACGCAGACGTCCCAGTCCTCCTGCATGGCGATTTCGACCATCTCATGCAGCTTATTGTCGCCGACATAGCGCTCGGTGTTCATGCGATGGATGGTGGTGAGCAGCTCGCGGAAGCGCTCCAGCACCGGACCGGGCCGCGCCACGATCCGCTGCGCCTCCAGCTCGACCTCGCCCATCAGCGAGCGGGCCACCGCCTGATGGATCGCCTTCTTCGATTCGAAGAAGCGATAGACGTTGGCGGGACTCATCCGCAGTTCTTTGGCGATGTCTCCGACCGTGGTCTTCTGGTAGCCGATCTGGCGGAACAGCCGCTCGGCCACCTCGAGGATACGATCCCGGGTGTCGCCTTCGATATGTTCCGCAATCAGTGTCATCTGTCAGGACTCGTCAGCCAGCACTTCATCTCACTTATTCAGCCGCTTCAGCAAGCGGAATTGCGCGTGGGTCATCGCTCCCATGCTGCGGCGCGGCAGGCTGCTCGGCGGTACCAGCCTCATCCAGGCTCTTCCTGAACCAGAGCGCATAGAGGCCCGGCAGGTACAAGAGCGTGAGGAAGGTCGCGACAAACAAGCCGCCCATGATGGTGATCGCCATCGGGCCCCAGAAGGCCGAGCGCGACAGCGGAATCATGGCGAGGATCGCGGCCAGCGCCGTCAGCACCACCGGTCGGGCGCGGCGGACGGTGGCCTCCACGATGGCCTCGCGCCGGGTCAGGCCGTGCGAGACGTCGGTCTCGATCTGGTCCACCAGGATGACGGTGTTGCGCATGATCATGCCGGCAAGCGCGATCAGGCCGAGCAGCGCCACGAAGCCGAACGGCGCATTGGCGACGTTGAGCCCAAGAGAGGCGCCGACGATGCCGAGTGGCGCCGTCAGGAACACCAGGATCAGGCGCGAGAAGCTCTGAAGCTGGATCATCAACAGCGTCAGCATCACCATCACCATTAGCGGGAAGAGGATGAAGATCGAGGCATTGCCCTTGGCGGATTCCTCGAAGGCGCCGCCCGGCTCGATCCGGTAGGCCGGCTCGAGGTGGTCCTTGATCGCCTTCAGCTTCGGCGTGATCTGGTTGGTGACGTCGGGCGCCTGCACGCCGTCGACCACGTCGGAGCGCACGGTGATCGCCATGTCGCGGTTGCGCCGCCACAAGATCGGCTCCTCGTGGGCATATTCGATCTTGGCGATCTGCTGCAGCGGCACGGCAACGCCGTTGCGCGATGTAATGGTCAGGTCGCCGACGCCACCGAGGTCGAGGCGTTCGGACGGGACCGCACGGGCGACCACGCCGACCTTCTCGATGCCGTCACGCACGGTCGTGACCTGCGCTCCCGAGATCAGCATCGCCAGTGCCTGCGAGACGTCCTGCGGGGTCAGGCCCATGGCACGGGCACGGTCCTGGTCGACGACGAGCTTGAGGTAAGGCGACTGCTCGTTCCAGTCGAGCTGGACGTCCTTGACGCTCTTGTTCTGCCGCATGACGTCGCGGACCTGGTAGGCGATCTCGCGCACCTTGTTGGCGTCGGGGCCGATCACGCGGAACTGGACCGGGAAACCGACCGGCGGACCGAAATTGAAGCGGTCGACGCGCACGCGCGCCTCGGACAGGAAGCCCTCGGCAGCGGCGTTTTCGATCTTGGCTTTGATGCGCTCGCGCGCCTCGACGCCCTTGGCGACGATGACAACCTCGGCGAAGGCCTCGTTCGGCAGCTGCGGATTGAGGCCGAGCCAGAAGCGCGGCGAACCCTGGCCGACATAGGCGGTATAGGTCTCGATGTCCTTGTCGTCCTTCAGCAGGGTCTCGGCCTTCTTCACCGCCTTCTCGGTGACGTTGAAGGCGGTGCCCTCCGGCAGGCGAAGCTGGAGGAACAGCTCGGGCCGCTCCGACAGCGGGAAGAACTGCTGCTGGACATGGCCGAACCCGACGATCGAGGCGACGAAAATTCCGACGGTCGCGACCACCACGGTGATGCGATGATTGACGCACCATTGCACGATGGCGCGCAGGCCGCGGTACATGCGGGTCTCGTAGACTGCATGCGGATCGTGATTGTGGTGGACCTTCGTCTCCGGCAGCAGCATGGCGCCGATATAGGGCGTGAAGATCACCGCCACGAACCAGGAGGCGACCAGCGCGATCGCCACGATCCAGAAGATGCTGCCGGCATATTCGCCGACCGCGGAATTGGCAAAGCCGATGGGGAGGAAGCCAGCGGCCGTGACCAGCGTTCCCGTGAGCATCGGAAACGCAGTTGATTCCCAGGCAAAGGACGCCGCGCGCATGCGATCCCAGCCCTGCTCCATCTTCACCACCATCATTTCGACTGCGATGATGGCGTCGTCGACGAGCAGACCGAGCGCGATGATCAGCGCACCGAGCGTGATGCGGTGCAGGTCGAGCGACATCGTGTTCATGACAATGAAGACGATGCCGAGCACCAGCGGCACCGACAGCGCGACCACGATGCCGGTGCGCCAGCCCAGTGCCAAAAATGAGACGAACAGCACGATGACGAGCGCCTCCATGAAGGAGTGCACGAACTCGCCGACGGCGTGCTCGACCACCTTGGGCTGGTCGGCAATCAGTCTGACGTCGATGCCCTGCGGCACGGCCTTCATGAATTCGCTTGTCGCCTTCTCGACCTCCTTGCCGAGATCGAGGATGTTGGCGCCCTTGGCGGTGACGACGCCGATGCCGATCGCGGGCTTGCCTTCCTGGCGGACGACGAAGCTCGGCGGATCGACATAGCCATGGGTGACGGTGGCGATATCGCCGAGACGGAAGACGCGGCCGTTGCTCTCGACCGGCGTCTCGGCCACGGCCTTGGCGCCGTCGAGCGCGCCAGTGACCCGCAGCGGCACGCGCTGCGACGAAGTCTCGACTGTGCCGGCCGGCGTCACGTTGTTCTGCTTGGCGAGCGAATCGAACAGCGCCTGCGGCGTGATGCCGAGGGTGGCGAGCTTGGCGTGGCTGAACTCGACGAAGATGCGTTCGTCCTGATTGCCGTAGACGTCGACCTTGGTCACGCCGGGCACCTTCAGGAGGCGCTGACGGAATCCTTCCGAGACCTTCTTGAGCTGAGCATAGTCGGCGCCGTCGCCGGTCATCATGTAGAGGATGGAATCGACGTCGGAGAATTCGTCGTTGACGACGGGCCCGAGAATGCCGGACGGCAGCTGACCCTGCACGTCGACCAGCTTCTTGCGTAGGAGATAGAAGAGATAGGGCACATCCTTCGGCGGGGTGTTGTCACGGAACGTCACCTGGAGCGCGGTAAAGGCGGGTTTGGAATAGGTCTGCACCTTCTCGAAATAGGGCAGCTCCTGGATCTTCTTCTCGATGGGATCGGCGACCTGGGTCTGCATCTCCTGCGCGGTCGCCCCCGGCCACATCACGGAGACGTTGACCACCTTTACCGTGAAGAACGGATCCTCGGCACGGCCGAGCTTCTCGTAGGAGAAGAAGCCGGCGACGCCGAGCACAATCATTAGGAAGAGCACCAGCGTCGGATGGCTGACGGCCCAGGCCGAAAGGTTGAAGCGCTTCATCGCACTCTCCGAAAGACGATCCAGTTGCAAAAACGACAGCCGCTCTATTCAAGGCCTCATCGCGAGGCAGCGAAGCAAATCCAGGGGGCTGGGCAGGTTCTGGATCGCTTCGCCGCTTCAGCCTTTGCATTTGCGCTCGGGCCGAAACTCACCTCGCAATGAGGAACTCATTTCTTTCGTCATTCCGGGATGGTCCGAAGGACCAGACCCGGAATCTCGAGATTCCGGGTTCGATGCTTCGCATCGCCCCGGAATGACAAAAACTAAAAACTCAGCGACGACACGATCCGCACCCTCTGGCTCGGATCGAGCTTCTGCACGCCAAGGGCGACGATCTTGGCGCCCTCTTCGACACCGCCGGTGATGACGACGTCGTTGCTCTCGTAGGACTTCACCGTCACCGGCCTCAGCGTAATCGCGCCGTTGTCGTCGACGACGTAGAAGGACGGCTTGCCGCCTTCGTTGAACAACGCCGATAGCGGTAGCCGGGCGACGCGCTCGGTGGCGGCGTCCGACAGCGTGAGCGTCGCGGTCATGCCGAGCGCGACCTTGTCGTCGGCCTCGGGCAGCGAGAATTTTGCCAGATAGGTGCGGGTGGCCGGATCGGCCGCCGGCGCGATCTCGCGCAGCTTGGCGGTGTACTTCTTGTTCGGCTCGGACCAAAGAGTGACGCTGGCGACGCCCGACTTGGCGCGTCCGACCAGCGTCTCAGGAATGGCGACGACCGCTTCCTTTTCGGCAAAGCGGGCGACACGGATCGAGGCCTGGCCCGCGGCGACCACCTGGCCGGGCTCGATCAGCGTTGCGGTGACGACGCCACGGGCGTCGGCGTTGAGCGTCGCGTAGGAAAGGGAATTCTTGGTCAGCTCGACCGAGCGCTCGGCCCGATTCAGGCGCGCACGGGCCTCGTCAGCGGCGGCGCGACTCTGGTCGAGTTGAGCATCGGTGGTCCAGCCCTTGGCCTTCAGGTCCTTGGCGCGCTGCTCGGCAGCGGCGGCCTGGGCCAGCACGCCGGTCGCGGCAGTCAACTCGGCAACGGCCTGCTCGGCCTGGAGCTTCAGATCAACCTCGTCGAGAGTCGCCAGCGGCTGTCCGATTTCGACGGTCTGGCCGACCTCGACCAGGCGCTTTGCGACCTTGCCGGCGACGCGAAATCCGAGATCGCTCTCGATCCGCGGCCGGATGGTCCCGACGAAGCTCCGCTCCGGCGTCTCGGCCTCATAATGGGCCGTTGCGACCAGAACCGGCCGCGGCGGCTCGGCCTTTTCGGCGACGGTGTCATTGCACCCAGCCAGTGCGGCGGCCATCAGGGCCAGCGACACACCTGCCAACAGCCTGGAATAGCTGGACAAAACCGACCGGACGAACATCGAAGGACACTCCTGCATCTCGAATGAGAGGAATGTCGATTAATTACTGACAAAAGTCAATAATCGTCAGTCATCAGGAATCCGTGATCGCTAAGGCCTGGTAAGGACCCTGTTGTT
This sequence comes from Bradyrhizobium sp. 179, assembly GCF_023073535.1. Taxonomy (NCBI): domain Bacteria; kingdom Pseudomonadati; phylum Pseudomonadota; class Alphaproteobacteria; order Hyphomicrobiales; family Nitrobacteraceae; genus Bradyrhizobium; species Bradyrhizobium sp. 179. Next base: position 120,807 of record NZ_JADPJR010000072.1, read on the forward strand.
GTCAGGAAGGTGCGATGGTAGGGCGGACAACGCGAGATGTCCGCCGTAGCTCGAAGAGAAGGCGGACGCGTGCCACCACGACAGTCGCAAGCGGGAAGAAGATGGGCACGGCGTGCGAAGAGCACCCTTTGCCCCACTGCAGAGGCTCCCTCGCCGTTCCTATTCGGCGAACTCGTGCTTGCTGTCATGGCCGCCGACGAAGACCAGGAGGCCGGCGATCAGCGGCAAGACGGCGAGCACGAGCAGGCCGGTCGAGGTTTGGCCAGTGGCTTCCTTGACCCAGCCGATCAGATAGGGCCCGCCGAAGCCGGCGAGGTTGCCGACCGAGTTGATCAGGGCGATGGCGCCGGCCGCCGCGGTGCCGGACAGCCAGGCGGTCGGCAAGGTCCAGAACACGCCGAAGCAGCAGAACACCCCAATGGCCGCCACCGTCAGCACAACCATCGTGAGGGCTGGATCGGTGAGATAAGAGGAGATGCCGAGCGCAACGGCGGTGAGCAGCAGCGGCGCGCCGACATGCATCACGCGCTCGCGTGTCGCATCCGAATGCCGCGCCCACAGCACCATCCCGATGGTGCCGAACAGATACGGAATCGCGGTGACGAAGCCGGTCTGCGCGTTGGTGAGGCCGAACGCCTTGACGATCTGCGGCAGCCAGAACTGCATGCCATAGAGCGCGCCGACGAAGCCGAAATAGATCAGGCTGAGCGCGATCACCTTCGGCGACGACAACGCCTGGCCGAGCGAGGGATGCTTCACCGCCTGCTTGATTGCGATCTCAGAATCGAGCTTGGCCTTGAGCCAGGCTTTCTGCTCGGCCGAGAGCCAATTCGCCTTCTCCGGCCTGTCGGTGAGATAAAACCAAGTGACGATGCCGAGCAGCACGGAAGGAATGCCCTCGATGATGAACAGCCACTGCCAGCCCTTCAGCCCCATCAGGCCGTCGAGCCCGAGCAGGAGGCCCGAGACCGGCGCGCCGATCACGGTCGAGACCGGAACGGCGATGGCGAAGGCCGCGAGAAAGCGGGCGCGATATTCGGCCGGATACCAATAGGTGAGATAGAGGATGATGCCCGGGAAGAAGCCGGCCTCCGCGACGCCGAGCAGGAAGCGCAGGACATAGAAGCTCGTGACGCCGCTGACCGCCGCCATCAGCGCCGAGATGATGCCCCAGGTCACCATGATGCGGGCGATCCAGCGGCTGGCACCGAATTTTTCCAGCGCGAGGTTGCTCGGCACCTCGAAGATGAAGTAGCCGATGAAGAAGATGCCGGCGCCCCAGGAGAAGATCAGCGGCGTGAACTTCAGCTCCGCATTCATGGTCAGCGCGGCGAAACCGAGATTGACGCGATCGAGATAGGAGAAGAAGTAGGCGAGCACCAGGAACGGAATCAGGCGCCATGAGATAGTGCGGATGGTCGAGGTCTCGATTTCCGACTTGGCTGCGCCGACGGAACCGGCATAGATCGTGGTCTGGCTCATGGCTTCCCCCGTGTTGTTGCTTTTGTAGCTAAGAGGCGGTTTTGAGCATCGCGGGCAAAGAGTCAATGGAGCGAGCAATGCACGGAGCGCAGCCGGATAAACGCGTTGCGCTGCTGCGGATACCGCTGATCCGCGCCGGCCTCGCGTTTGCGGTGATCGTCTGCGGGCTGTCGCTGCGCTGGTACGGCCTTCCGCTCGGCCTGCCCGCCTTCGCCGTGAAGTACGGCGGCTCGCTGTTGTGGGCGACGATGGTGTTTCTGCTGGTCGGTCTTTTGCTGCCGCGGCTGACGCGGATGCAGATGGCAGCTATCGCGGTCGTGATCGCGGTCGTCGTGGAATTCTCCCGCCTGGTGCATACCCCTTGGCTTGACTCGTTCCGCCTGACCACCGCGGGCGCGCTGCTGCTCGGGCGCATCTTCTCGTTATGGAATTTGGCGGCTTACGTGATCGGCATTGTGTTCGGCGTCTGGCTGGATCGGCTTGTGGAAACGCGCAGCCTAGGCAAAGACTAGCCAGCCAGCCTCTTCCTGGTGGCGCGGAGAATCTCGTCTGACAATTTGGAATCGCTCACGGCGCGGGCGAGTACAACCGCTCCGACCAGAGAGGCCAGAGTCACGATCGCGTCCCCATCGCGCTTGCGTTGGCCGGCCCCCGCTCCCATGCGGGCGCTGAGCCATCCGATCATGCCCCTCACGCCGGCGGTAAATCGCTCTCGCGCGCCTTGGCTCTGGCGATGCATTTCAGAGCACAGGGCAGCAAAGGGGCAGCCGCTTCCCGGTTCATTCCGGTGCGCCACCGAGAGATATTCGGAAACATAATCGCCGACCGTGGTGGTTTCACGGAGTTCGCGTCCTTTGGAGACGATCGCTTCGGCGACCGCCTCTTCGATAAGCCGCTCCTTGGAGCCAAATTGGCTGTAAAGGCCGCCATGCGTCATGCCGGCGGCTTCGGTCAGCGCGTCGACGCTGACGCCGGAGATCCCGCGCTCCCGGATCAGGCGTGAGGCCGCCGTTAGAATTCGCTCGCGGTTGTCGGCCGCCTTCTCCTTGGACACGCGCATGTCCGAACTCCCGAATCAGAGGCCTTGATTATAATTACGATCGTCATCTAATTCAAACATTACGATCGCCATCAAAATCTGGCGGGCGCAGCGCCGATCACTAGGAGAAAGTCATGACCAAAGTAAAGATTGCTCTCGTGACAGGCGCCTCGTCGGGCATCGGCGAAGCCACCGCGCAGCGGCTCGCAACAGCCGGTTATAGAGTTTACGGCACCAGCCGACGCGGAGTTCAGGCAGGCAAGCGGCCATTCGAGATGCTGGCCCTCGACGTGACCAGCGACGAATCCGTCACAGCGGCCGTCAGCGAGGTGATCGGGCGCGAGGGTCGCATCGATCTACTCGTGAACAACGCCGGATTCGGCGTTGCCCCTGCCGGCGCGGAGGAGAGCTCGATCGAGCAGGCCCGCTCGATTTTTGAGACTAACTTCTTTGGGCTGATCCGGGTGACGCGCGCCGTCCTGCCGCAGATGCGCCGTCAGGGCAGCGGCCGCATCATCAATATCAGCTCCGTCCTTGGCTTTCTGCCGATGCCCTATGGAGCGCTCTATGCGGCGACCAAGCACGCCGTGGAAGGCTATTCGGAATCGCTTGACCACGAGCTGCGCACGCGGGGTATCAGGGTCTCCACCATCGAACCCGCCTACACGAAGACACCGTTCGACGCGAACTTCATCGAACCGGACGTCAAGCTCGACGAGTATCGCGAAGCACGCGCGGCGGTGAGCAAGCGGGTGAACGAGGTCATGGCAACCGCCGAATCGCCGGATGTGGTCGCCGACGCCGTATTGAAGGCGGCAAACGCGACGCATCCGAAAATTCGATACACAGCCGGCAAGCTCGCGAACCGCCTGCGACTTCTACGCAGGTTTGCGCCCGCCGGCCTGGTCGATGCCGGGATTCGAAAGGACCTCCGACTTGATGCGGCTCAGCCGTCACGGTCCGCTCGTCTCCCACGAGCTTTTTGACGGCGCGCGTGCGCCGCTCCCGGCGCTGCATTCGCCCGTGCCCGAGGCATGAACTTCTTCATGGTGTTCCTATTCGGCCTGTTGAGCCGCAAGATCATTCGCGGCGCTGGAAAACGCGGCGTCGAATATTCGTTCCTGTTTGTGCATCCGGACGGGGGGCAGCTCTCGCAGATCTCGGACATTCTCACGGCGGGTCACATTCGGCCGGTGATCGACAAGGTATTTCCGTTCGCGCAGGCAAAGGACGCCCTTGGCTATCTTGCGAAGGGCAGGGCCAAGGGGAAAGTCGTTGTCCAGATGAGGTGAGGCTCACTCCGCAAGCTGAAACCGCTCGAACCGGTCGAGCTCGTCCTCGATCTTGCGCTTGAGCTCCTTGCGGCCTGCAGTCTTCTTGCCCTCGCCGACCCAGGTCCATTTCTGCATCAAGAGCTTCTTGGCCTGCCGGTCCGTCTTGAGATCAAGCGCGGCGACGATCTCGTCGCCGACCAGCACGGGCAGCGCGAAATAGCCGAGCTTGCGCTTGGCCTTCGGCACATAGGCTTCGAACAGATGGTTGTAGCCGAAGATGAGATTGGTGCGCTTGCGCTGGATGATCAGCGGATCGAACGGCGACAGGATATGGACGAGATCGGGCGACGCCGCCGCGCCGGTGGACTCGAGCACCGCAGGCACCGCCCAATGCTCCTGCTTGCCCGCGCCGTCGATCGCGACAGGCACGAGCTCGCCGCGGCGCACGCGCGAGGCGATCAGCCCCGCCACCGCCTTCTTGCGCGGCGCATCGAGATGGCAGACCGAATCCAGACTGACCACACCCTGTGAGCGCAGCGCGCGGTCGAGCAGATAGGCCGTGATCTCCTTGGCCGAGGCCGGCTTCGGCAGCTTGTCCCAGCCAAAATGGCGCGTCGTCAGCTCATAGGTCTTGAGCATGCCCTGGCGCTCGCTGATGGTCACAGCGCCGGTATAGAAGGCAAGTTGCAAGGCCCGCTTCGACGGCTTGCGGCTCTGCCACAAATGTTCCTTCTCGACGAGCACGTCGTCCTCGATGTCGCGGATCGTGAGCGGAGCGGCGCGCAGCAGCCGCATCACCTTGCGCGTGTCGGCCGGCTTCACCGAGTTGAACCATTTGTGCCCTTCGCGCCGGTGCTCGCGCATCGCCGGCAGGAAGAAGCGGAAGTCGCTCGCCGGCACGTAGGACAGCGCATGCGTCCAGTATTCGAACACACTTCGGTCGACGCTCTGGGCATGGCGAAGATCAGCGCGGCGGTAGGACGGGATGCGGCTGAACAGGATGTGGTGGTGGCAGCGCTCGATCACGTTGATGGTGTCGATCTGCACATAGCCGAGATGAGCGACCGCATGCGCGACGGCCTGCGCGCCTTCGCCGAACGGGGTACGCTCGTCCAGCCGCTGGGCATGCAGCCAGATCTGCCTGGCCTGTGTCGTCGAGAGGGGGAGAGGCTTGGGAGCGCGGGACATTGCAGGATGCAATGTAGCGGGATTCGCGCTGAGGCAAACAAGACAGCCAAAGAAAACCGCGCTGCCATCTGCTGACAGCGCGATCTGTCAGCGAACTGCTCACTATTTCGCGCCCATCTTCTGCGCCTTCATGTAATGCATGCAGGCGCCGCGCATATTGCCTTTGCTCATCTCGGTGTTGGCCGCAGCCATTTCCTTGGCCATCGCCTGTTTGGCGGGCGAATCCACGGTTCCCATTGCGGTCATCGATTTGCCGATAGCCTCGCCTGTACAGGGTTGCATCTTTGCCGCAGAAGCCGGCGAGGCCGCGAACACCGCGAGCACAACAGCCGAAAGCAACATCTTCATCGAGTGTCTCCTCCGTAGAACAAAACCGGCGTCGTGCCGGCCCAACGCAAGAGCCATTCTTCAGCGACAAGTTTTCAGGGAGAAGACATTTTCGTTGCTGCGCCGCAGCGATAGCCCCCCTTAGCGTGCGGCTTTTGGGCGCTCCCCGAGGCTGCCCGTAGCAGTGTCCGGCTCGCAGGATGCCTTGCCGCGCCCCTCCGACTGGCAGCGATAGACGCTGCCAGTGAGACGATCGACCAGCCACATATTATCCTCGGTCGGCGCTTCCAGGCCGACATAGCGGGAGGTCAGCCCCGTGATCAATGTCGACAGCAGGATCGCCACCGCGATCATCGCCGCGCCGATATAGATTGGCATTGAGCTCAGGGACACTGTCCGATCCGGCGGGCCGCTGCGATAGAACTGGTAGTCACGCTGGTAGTCACTTGGCCTCGGCACTGGACGGAACTCGCCTCCCTCGCGGACGAATTGTTGAATGATCAAAGCCTGCTAGGCGCGCATCTGGACGAATTCTTGTTCGTGGGCGGGCCTTGGGCCGACGCCTTTGCGACGATCGGCGAACGCGGATGGCCGGGAACGGCCAGAGAGCTGGCTCGAAGCAAGCCGGAACGAACACAGTGGCCCCCGGCTCGTGATTTCGAATGTGACAAGGATCACATCGGGGCCTTTGAACCTTCCCTATGCTCACAGCATCAAATCGCCATCAGGCATACAGCGAGGATACGACAATGACCCGTTTCGATAAATTTTTTGGATTGAAGGCGATTACTCTCTCGGCGGCCCTGTCGATGACGGCAAACCTTGCGCTGGCCGGCGACAACAACGTCTCCGCGGGCCAGATCCTGGATGCATTGAAGCCGAAGCCGGTGACCCGCGGCCTGTCCGTTGGGCCGCAGGCCGATCCCACCGCGCAGGCCAAGGAATCGACGTTCCTCAACACCGTGCGCAACCGCTCGACCCGGTCGCTCTCGACCGGCGAGCGCGAGCAGATCGCTGAGCTCGCGGCCGCCAAGCCGAAGATCGATCTGGAGATCCAGTTCGACTACAACTCGGCCGAGATCGCCAAGACCTCGGTGGCATCAGTGCAGGCGCTCGGCAAAGCGCTGTCCGATCCGACGCTCAAGGGTTCGACCTTCGTCGTCGCGGGCCACACCGACGCGACCGGTGGCGAGGAGTACAATCAAGGGCTCTCCGAGCGGCGCGCCGACACCATCAAGAAGTACCTGGTGCAGAACTATGGCCTGAACGGCGCTGATCTCGTCACTGTCGGTTACGGCGAGACCAAGCTGAAGGATGCCGCCAACGGCGCCGACCCGGTCAACCGCCGCGTCCAGGTCGTGAACATGGACACCAAGACCGCGTCGAAATGATCGCCTAGTTACGCGTGACGAAACGCGCCGCCTGCTGTAACCCGGCAGGCGGCGATGTCATATCCAGCTCTGGAACAGCATCAATCGGCCGAAGGTTCGCATTGAGCTGCCGACAAAGGCCGCGGAGATCGGCAGCAGGGCTGCAAAGCCGGCGGCGGCGATGCCGACATAGGCCCACAGCAGCCAGCGCGGCAATCCGTCCCGGCGCAGAACATAGACCAGCGCAAGCGACGCCGCGGTCGCAGCCGGCAGGTAGTAGTAAATGAAGCCCAGCGTGCGTGGCAGCAGCGCCCAGGCGAGCCAGGGGCCGAAATAGAACGCCGCGATCAGGAATGCATCCCAGCGCCGCGCCACGATGAAGTCGCGGAGCACGACCGCGAGCGCGAGCAGCGCCGGCCACAACACCAGCGGATTGCCGAGGAAGACGATCGCGGCGACGCTGTCCTCCGCCGTCTTGTCGAACAGGAACCAGACCGGGCGGGCGAGCAACGGCCAGGATGGCCACGCGCTCATATAGGTGTGGCCGGCGATCGCCGTCGTGGTGTTGTCAGCGAAGATTCGCCGCTGCGCCTCGACCAAATCCGGCAACGACAATCCGTACAGCGGAACGAAAGCGGCAGGATACGTCAACGCCGGCAGGAGGGCGAAGCAGAGCGCGGCATGCTGTACCCGAAAGCCGGGCCAGAGATCGGGCCGATACCAGTCGCTCGGCTTGGCGTCGGCGAACAGCGTGTGCCAGCCCTGCATCAGGCGAATCACCCCAAGGACCATAATGCAGACGGCCAGTGGAAACAGGCCGCTCCATTTGCAGGCCGCAGCACAGCCGAACAGGCCGCCCGCGAGCGCGAACAGCGCATGCGGCCGCTCTCTTCGAAAACCATGCATGAAGGCGGCGGTCGCGAGCAGGCCGAAGCCGAGCGCAAAGATGTCGAGCATGGCGATGCGCGCCTGCACGTAGAGCATCTGGTTGCTGGCAGTGATCAGCGCGGCTGCGATCGCCGGCCCTTGCGCAGAGAACAGCGCGAGGCCGCACAGATAGATCGCGACCACCGCGAGCGCGCCGAACAAGGTCGCCGGATACCGCCAGCCAAACGCGTTGTCGCCGAAGGCTGCGATCGATGCTGCGATCAGCTCCTTCCCCAGCGGCGGGTGCATCGGATTGAGCATCGGCTGCGACATCGCAGGCGTCAGCATCTGCCGCGCCGCCGGCACATAATGCACCTCGTCGAAGACGAACTTCTCTGGCGTCGAAAGACCGAGCAGCAGCGCCAGATGAGCAACCAGGAAAATCGCGACAGCAATCACTGCGCTCCGCGACACCTTTGGAACCGCGGACAATTCGAGCGTCGGCTGTGGAGATGTTTTGCGTGGCAAATTGGCGTCACCGCGGACAAAAAAGAGATCGCAGTTTTCATTGAACGCATTCTGCCGCAACTGTCACTAAGCATAACGCACGTCCACGCCGCTTGTGATAATTCCGCCACATCCTAAGCGCGCGCGATCCGGTACGATCAGGGACACGTCGATCGGTTGCGAAATGAATTTGCGTTTCTGGCTTTTCTCCTCTCTGTTGTCGGCCGCATTGTGCCCTGGCGCGCAGGCGCAGACGCGCGTCGGCGAGGCCGTCGTGATCCAGAACGAAGTGGTGCGCGTGGCCGCGAGCACCACGCCGATTAGTGTCGGCGACAGCATGCTGCGCGACGAGACTGTGCGCACCGGCGCTGACAGCGCGGCGCGCTTCGTCATGGCCGACAGCACCAATCTGTCACTGGGCCCGAGCGCGACGCTGAAGCTCGACCGCACCGTCTTCAACGACGAGCACAGCTATCGCGACGTCGCGATCCGCATGACCACCGGCGCATTCCGCTTCGTCACCGGACATTCCGACAAGACCGCCTACAAGATCACGACCCCGCTCGCAACCATCGGCGTACGCGGCACCACGCTCGACATCCTCTCGCAGCATGGCCGATCCGTCGTCGTGCTTCAGGACGGCGCGGCCAGCGTCTGCACGAAGAGCTCCCAGTGCGTGCAGCTCACCCAGCCCGGCGACACCGCCATCATCACCTCCACCGGCGGCAAGTCCGGCATCACCAAGTCCAATACCCCGCCCTGGACGTTCGCCGCCAACTGCGCCGCAAATGCCGGGCTTTGCGCGGTCAACCAATATGCCGCCGCCTCGCCGACCATCACACCTGCCGTCCAAGACGACGGCATGCTGTGCGGGCGGTGACAATGGCGAAACTCCGCTTCAAGCGCTTGGTCCGCGCCGGCGCGCTGGCCACCTTGGCTGCGCTTGCGTTTGCGCTGGATATTCGACCGGCTGTAGCCCAGGCGACGTGCGGATCCGAATGCGGTGAGCCGACGCCTTACCCGACCTATTCACCGTCCCCAACGCCCTCCCCCTCGCCGAGCCCGGATCCTGCGCCCGCTCCGAGCCCATCTCCGTCTCCGAGCCCGACACCGACCGGCGCGGATTCCAGCGGCAATTCGATTCGCGGCCTCGCCAATCAGCGCTTCAACCAGATGATCACCAACCGTGTGCTTGGCACGGTGCTGCTCGGCGTCAACGAGCAGGTCAATTGCAGCGACTGCATCAGCGCGTTCGGCTCGGCCGGCTCGTTCTCCGCGGGCATCCATGGCCGCAAGGAGCTGACCAACAATCTGTCGCTGCTCGCCGGCATCGCCTACACGCACTACAACGAGGGCGGCTACAAGATCACGAGCGCACCGATCGGTGCCTTCGCGCTACGTTATGACTTCACCGACTGGGGCTCGTCGCGCCCGTTCTTCGACGTCGGCACGATCCTGACGCCCTGGGAGAAGGCGCGCTACACGCGCGGCTACGACACCAGCCTCGGGCCCGTGAGCGTGACCAGTTCGACCAACGCCTCGAACTACGCCGTCTATGGCCGCGCCGGCTGGATGAGCCGCCTGTCGCCGCGCGACGAGGTCGCGGCCTCCGTCGAGGTCTGGCAGCTCTGGCAGCGGGTGTCGGGCTACACCGACGGCGCAGTGGCTTTCAATCCGTTCGACGCCGCGATTGCGACCGGCACCGACCGCACCAGCCTGGTGAAGATCGGCGGCCAGTGGACGCATCTCTACGGCAGCAACATTGAGGCCAACATCAACGGCGGCTGGGTCCAGTCCTTTGCGAGCCACGGCGGCATCGTGGCGACCGTGACCGGCAACGGCGTGGTGGTCCCGACCATGGGCAACCAGGGCTGGTTCGAATATGGCGGCCGCCTCGGCTTCCGCGTGCAAAAGGGCTGGATCGTGGATCTGTTCGCCAACGGCACGCTGGGCCCGCAGCCGGTCGGCAATACCATCCACGGCGGCGTGGGGCTTAGGATTAGTTATTGAGGCACAGTCTCGTACGGTGGGCGAAGCGAAGTGCGCCCAGCGCTTTTCTCTCGCCTTGAGAACGCTGGTGGGCACGGCGCGAATGCGCCTTTGCCCACCGTACGGCATCCGTCCGGCTCTCACGCCGCCGACTTGCCCTCGAACGCTCGACGCAGAACATCGACATCGAGCTTGACCATCTTCATCATGGCCTGCATCGCGCGCGCGGCCGCCGCCTTGTCGGGGCTCGACAAGAATTCGAACATCGCCTTCGGCACCACCTGCCAGGCCACGCCCCAGCGATCCCTGACCCAGCCGCACCTTTCTTCCTTGCCCCCATGCGCCAGGAACGCGCTCCAGACGCTGTCGACCTGGGCCTGGTCATCGCAATCGATCATCAGCGACAGCGCGTGGGTGTACTCCATTTTCATTCCGCCATTCAGCGCGACCAAGCGCTGTCCGCCGAGCGTGAACTCGACGACGAGCACCGAACCCTGCTTGCCGGAGGGGCCATCGGAGACGTTGCGCTGGACGTGCACGATCTTGGAATCGGGCAGCAGGGAGACGTAGAAATTGGCGGCTTCTTCAGCGTCGCCGTTGAACCACAGGCAGGGCGTAACCTTCGACATTTGAATGCTCCTGTTCGATCTTGGCGGGCTTGGATCAGGCCGTCGCCATGTCGGGCTGCAAGGGGGCCGCGGCGAGATCCATCCAGTTCACGCCCCACATATGGCCATCCGGATCTTCGAAGCTGCGGCCGTACATGAAGCTGTATTCGTCCTTCGGACTGGGATCGGCCACCCCGCCCGCAGCCTCAGCCTTGCCGACGATATCGTCGACCTCGCTGCGGCTCTCGGCGGACAGGCAGAACAGGACCTGGTTCGAGGTCTTGGCATCCGCGATCGGCTTCGGCGTGAATTGACGGAATTTGTCGTGGGTCAGCAGCATGGCGAAAATGGTCTCGGAAAAGACCATGCAGCTCGCTGTCTCATCGCAGAATTGGGGGTTCTTGACCGCGCCGATCGCCTCGTAGAAGGCAGTGGCGCGCCTGAGGTCGGTCACCGGCAGATTGACGAAGATCATCTTGGGCATCGGAGGCTCCTTGGCGGGGTTCTGCCCAAGGACGGACCAGCCGGCGGCCATCCGACATGGCTTCCGAATATTTTTGACCTTCTGCTGCAAGGTTCCGTCGCTCCGAACCTCGCTCCTCCTCGGGGCGCCTTACTTCTTCTCGTTGGGATCGCGGTGAACGGGGTCGATCCACAGCACGGTTTCGGGCTTCTCGACCGGCTCGATATCGAGATTGATCGCGACCGCCTCGCCGTCGCTGCGCACCAGCACGCATTCCAGCACCTCGTCGGGACTGGCGTTGATCTCCTGATGCGGGACGTAAGGCGGCACGAAAATGAAATCGCCAGGGCCTGCCTCCGCGGTGAATTGCAGACGCTCGCCCCAGCGCATCCGGGCCTTGCCCTTCACCACATAGATGACGCTTTCGAGATGGCCGTGGTGATGCGCGCCGGTCTTGGCGTCGGGTTTGATGCTCACCGTGCCCGCCCACAATTTCTGGGCGCCGACCCGCGCGAAGTTGATCGCGGCCGCGCGGTCCATACCTGCCGTCGATGGCACATTCGTATCGAGCTGGTTGCCCGGGATGACGCGTACGCCGTCATGTTTCCAGCGATCGTCGTGATCCTGTGCATGGTGCGAATGCGTGTGGTCATGGCCGGTCATGGGACTGCTTTCTGTTGGTTCCTTGCGCGGCAAACTAACCCAAAGCCACGCCTGCGAGCCACAGCAAATTCGGAACCCTCGTAGTCATGAGACGTTGTCGTCGCGAGCAAACCCGAAGGAGAGTTGCATGGGTAGCACGACCGACAAGATCAAGGGCAATGCCAACGAGGCGATCGGCAAGACCAAGCAAGGCATCGGCGAAGCCACTGGCTCCGATCGCATGAAGGGCGAAGGCGCAGTTCAGGAAGTGAAGGGCAAGGGCCAGCAGGCCATGGGCGATGCCAAGGACGCCGCGAAGGAGGCAATGGATCGTGCCGCCGCTGCGGCAAAGCGCGCCGCGGAGTAGCGCGCGCATCGCTGAAAGCGAAGAAAAGGCCGGCCGGAAGGCCGGTCTTTTTGTTTGTCTTGCTCAGCCATCCGCGGATCCGCAGCATCGAACCCGAGATCTCGAGATTCCGGGTCTGCCCCTTCGGACCATCCCGGAATGACGGCTGCGCCGTCACTTTACCGCGAGCAATTCCACGTCGAACATCAACGTCGCGTTCGGCGGGATCACGCCGCCGGCACCGCGGGCGCCGTAGCCGAGTTGCGGCGGGATGATCAGCGTGCGCTTGCCGCCGACTTTCATCGAAGCGACGCCCTCGTCCCAGCCGGCGATGACGCGGCCCTTGCCGATCGGGAATTCGAACGGCTCGTTGCGGTCGACGGACGAGTCGAATTTCTTGCCCTTCTGGCCGTTCTCGTAGAGCCAGCCGGTATAGTGCATCACGCAGATCTGGCCCGCCTTGGGCGAAGCGCCAGTGCCGGCGACGCTATCGATGATCTGCAAGCCTGAAGCTGTGGTCATGGTCTTTCCTGCGGTCTGGGCCGAGGCCGTGGTGGACACGAAATGCGACGCGCTGGCAATCACGGTGATCGCGAGTGCCGACATCAGGGCGAGGAGCGCGCGTTGGAAACGCTGCATGAGGCACCTTCCGTTTGAGGCGGGAGGTGTCTAGCGCAACGCGGGTGGGGTTTCCACCCCTACAGCTCGATATTTTCCAGCCGGACCGGGAGCTTGCGGATGCGCTGGCCGGTGGCGTGATAGATCGCGTTGCAGATCGCCGCATTGGTACCGACATTGGCGAGCTCACCGACACCCTTCACGCCTGCCGGGTTGATGTGATCGTCCTGCTCGGAGAGCAGGATGACCTCGACGCCGGGCACGTCCGCATTCACGGGCACGAGGTAGTCGGCGAAGTTGTCGTTGACGTAGCGCGCGTTGCGCTCGTCGATCTCGGTAGCCTCCAGCAGCGCCGACGACATGCCCCAGATCAGCCCGCCCATCAGCTGGCTGCGCGCGGTGCGCGGATTCATGATGCGGCCTGCCGCGAACGCACCAACCAGACGGGGACAGCGGATCTCATGCGTGAAGCGGTTGACGCGGACCTCGACGAACTCAGCACCGAAGGCATAGGCGATCTGGTCTTTCATGGCGTGACCGCCGACGAGCCGCACCTGCCCGCTGTGCATGGCGCGGAAGGAATCCAGCGGCGCGCCCTCCGGCTTCCACTCGCCATACTCCTCGACGACGCCGACACCGAGCGCGTCGAAGGCCTTCTCGAGGTCGAGCGGGCGGTCACCTTTCGCCGCCTGTGTGGCCGGTGTCTGGCCGATGCCGACGGTCTCCTTGGCCTTGTCCGTCAGGCTCTGGCTTGGCATCGCCGCCTTGAACAGGCGCTGGCGGATCTGATCGCATACCATCATCACCACGGAGCAGGTGCTGGCCGTCGAATTCGAGCCTCCGGCAACAGGCGCCGGCGGCAGATCGCTGTCGCCGATGAAGACCGCAACCTTCTCGAGCGGCACGCCGAGCCGCTCGGCGGCGGTCTGGGCGATGACGGTGTAGGCGCCGGTCCCGATCTCGTGGCCGGCGATCTCGACGCGGGTGCGGCCGTCGCGCTGGAGGCGCACGCGCGCGGCCGCCGGGCCCATCTGGGTCGGATAGCAGGTGGCGGCACAGCCATAGCCGATCAGCCAGTCGCCATCCGACATCGATTTCGGCTGCGGCGAGCGTTGCGCCCAGCCGAACGCCTTGGCGGCCTCGTCGAAACAGGCCATCAGCGAGCGCGACGTGTAGGGCTTGCCGCCAATCGGCTCAACGGTGGTATCATTGATACGGCGGAGCTCGACCGGATCCATGTTCAATTTCACCGCAAGCTCGTCCATCGCGCTCTCCAGCGCAAACAGATACGGCACCTCCGGTGGAGAACGCATGAAGCCGGGCGTGTTGCGGTCCGCGCGCACGATCGAGACGAGGCTGTCGACATTCGGACAGGCATAGAGCCGCGTCGTGGTCTTGGTGCCGCCGACGCAATAGGCGTCGGGGCGCGAAGAGACTTCGGAGCCCTCATGTTTTAAGGCCAGCAGCTTGCCATCACGGCTCGCACCCAGCTTGATCTCGTGGCGGGTCTCGGCGCGATAGGTGGTGATGGTAAAGCCCTGGTCGCGGGTCGGGACCAGCTTGATCGGCCGGTTCAGGCGCTTCGCAATGGCGGCGATGATGGCGGTGCGCGGCGTCATCGAGCCGCGCGAGCCGAAGCCGCCGCCGACATAGGGGTTGACCACGCGGACCTTGTCGGCGTCGATGCCGAGCTGTTCGGCGACGCCATATTTCAGGCCGTAGACGAATTGGCTCGGCTCGTAGATGACGAGTTCGTCGCCCATCCAGGCGCAGCTCGTCGAGAACAGCTCCATCGGATTGTGGTGCTGTGTCGGGGTGTCGTAGGACGCGGTCAGCTTGACCTCGGCCTCCTCGAACGCCTTTGCGAAGTTGCCGACCTTCGGGTCTTCCTTGAATTGGGCATTCTGCCCCTTCGCGGCCGCAATGGTCGTTCCGGGCGAGTCGAAGGTCGCGCTCGGCGCGGCGGCTGTGTAGCTGACCTTGACGCGGTTGGCCGCCTCGCGCGCCGCCTCGTAGCTTTCGGCAATGACCACCGCGATGATCTGGCCATCATGGGCAATGTCGGCCGATTTCAGCGGCTGGATCGTCGTGCCCGCATAGCCGCCATTGCTGAAGAGCTTCGACTCCTTCAGCTTCGGCCCATTCTCGTGCGTGACGATGTCGATCACGCCGCGGACACGCTTGGCTTCATCGAGGTCGAAGCGATCGATTCGCCCCTTGGCGATGGCGCTGGTGACGAGAAACGCATAGGCGGGATCGGCGAGCGGCATGTCCGACGCATAGGTGGCGCGTCCCGTCACCTTTACGACGGCGTCATAGCGCGGCACGGGCTGGCCCATGTTTGTCTTCGGCTCGGGAGCAGCAGCAGTCATGATCAGATCTCCATCGTTACGGCCTGCTGGAGCGCGCGTGCCACCACGCGCTTGCCGAGCGCGATCTTGAAGCTGTTGTGCCGCCGCCCCCTCGCGTCTGCGAACGCGGCATCGGCGACGCGTTGTGCTAAGGCTTCGTCGAATTTTTGTCCCTTGAGCAGCGCCTCCGCTTCGCGCGCTCGCCAGGGCACGGTTGCGACACCGCCGAGCGCGACGCGCGCATCCTTGATCGTGCCGTCCTGCACGTCGAGCGCGACCGCAGCCGAAGACAGCGCGAACTCGTAGGATTGGCGGTCGCGCGCCTTCAGATACACCGATCGCGGCCAGCGTCCGGACACTGCAAAGGCCGAGATCAGCTCGCCGGGTTGCAGCGTGGTCTCGATGTCTGGCGTACTGCCTGGCGCCTTGTGAAGCTGGGCGAACGGCATGCTGCGCGTGCCGGCCTTGCCCGTGATCTCGACCACGGCGTCGAGCGCGATCAGCGCCTGGGCGAAATCGCCGGGATAGGTCGCGATGCACTGGTCGGAGATTCCGAGCACGGCATGCATGCGGTTGACGCCGTCCATCGCGGCGCAACCGGAGCCGGGATGGCGCTTGTTGCAATTCTCGTAGGAGACATCGCGGAAATAGCTGCAACGCGTCCGCTGCATCACGTTGCCGCCGAGCGTCGCCATGTTGCGTAGCTGGGCGCTGGCAGCGAGCTTCAGCGAATTGGCAATTACCGGGTAGTTGCGCTGGATGCCGTCATGCGCGGCGACGTCGGACATCTTTGCGAGCGCGCCGAGCCGCAAATTATCGCCCGTTGACTCGATCGCCGACCAGCCGTGCGCGAGCGGATTGATATCGACGATCGCGGCCGGCCGCATCACATCCAGTTTCATCAGGTCGATCAGCGTGGTGCCGCCGGCGAGCGGCTGCGCAGCGGCCTGGGTCAGCGGATTGTTCGCGGCCGCGGCGGCGCTGAGTGCCTGCACGGCCATGTCAGGGTCTGTTGCCCTCTGATACGAAAACGGTCGCATGCGCCTAGCCTTTCATGATCTCGGGCGCGGCCTGCTTCACGGCGGCGACGATATTGGGATAAGCGGCACAGCGACAAATATTGCCGCTCATATATTCGCGGATATCGGCCTCACTGTTTGCATGGCCCTCCTTGACGCAGGCCACAGCGGACATGATCTGGCCGGGCGTGCAATAGCCGCACTGGAATGCGTCGTTGTCGATGAAGGCCTGCTGCATCGGATGCAGACGGTCGTCGGTGGCAAGCCCTTCGATCGTCGTGATCTCCTGTCCCTCGGCGGCGAGCGCAAGCGTCAGGCACGACAGCACGCGCCGATCGTCGATCAGCACCGTGCAGGCACCGCACTGGCCGTGATCGCAGCCCTTCTTGCTGCCGGTGAGCTTGAGGTGTTCGCGCAGCGCGTCGAGCACCGTGGTGCGCGGATCGATGCTCAGGCGCTTGTCCTTGCCGTTGACGTGGAGGGTGACCTCGAGAGGAAGCGCCGGATCTTGTGCGACTGACGCGCTTGTATCCCCCGCGGCTGCGCGCGCCGTGATCGGAACAAGCGCACTGCCGGCAGCGCCCACCATAAAGGCGCGCCGATCGAATGCGGATGCTTTGGAACTTGATTTATGGGACATGGACGGCCTCCACTGCTTCGAACCAAGCAGCACACGCCTGCACCGCTCATCGCCCCTTAACCTGAAGGCATGAGCTCCGTTCCGAACGAGAAAGGGCGACGCAGCAAATGCCGCGCCGCCCTTCGTCAACTTTTCCTGATCTTGCGGGGAACCGCGCGGGCGGCCTCAATAGCCCAGCGCGCAACCGTCCTTGCGTGGATCGGAACCGCCGGTGAGCGTGCCCTTGTCCCAATCGATCCAGATCGCCTGGGCGCCGCCGAGCGGACCGACCACGCTGGTGGTCTTGTGGCCGAGCTTCTTCAGGCCTTCGACGATCGCGGCTGGCACGCTGTCCTCGAGCTGATATTGGCCCTCGTAGTGCAGGCCGCGCGGCATGTCGATCGCCTCCTGCACGTCACAGCCATAGTCGAGGATGTTGGTCAGCACATGGGTCTGGCCGACCGGCTGATATTGTCCGCCCATCACCGCGAACGGCATCACGGAGCGGCCGCCCTTGGTGAGCAGGCTCGGCATGATCGTGTGCAGCGGCCGTTTGCCGCCCGCGATGCAGTTGGGATGGCCCGGCTGGATGCGGAAGCCGCCGGCACGGTTCTGGAACAAGACGCCGGTCTTGTCCGAGACGATCGCCGAGCCGAAGGAATGCGCGATCGAGTTGATGAACGAGCAGACGTTGCGGTCCTTGTCCACCACCGTGATGTAGATGGTCGAGGGATTCATCGGCGGTGCGACGTTGGGCAGGTCGAGCATGCCGTCCATGCGGATCTTGGCGATGTGCTCGTCGCAGAATTCCTTGGCGAGGATCTTGGCGACTTCGATCTGCATGTGGTCGGGATCGGCGACATGCAGCTCGCGATGCATGTAGGCGATGCGCGCGGCTTCCGCCTCGAGATGGAAACGCTCGATGCTGAGCGGTGCATATTTCTTCAGGTCAAACCGCGACAGGATGTTGAGCATCAGCAGCATGGTGAGGCCGGGTCCGTTCGGCGGGCACTGCCAGACGTCATAGCCCTTGTACATGGTGCCGATCGGCGTGGTCACTTCCGTCGTATGCGCGGCGAAATCGTCGAGCGTGTGCAGGCCGCCGATGCCCCTGAGGGTCTCGACCATGTCTTCCGCGATCGGACCCTTATAGAAGGCGTCGCGACCGTCCTTGGCGATCGCGCGCAGCGTGTTGCCGAGCTCCGGCTGGCGGATGAGGTCGCCGGCCACCGGCGGCTTTCCGCCCGGCAACAAATAACGCACGGTGTTGGTGCCACCCTTCAGCTTCTCGAATTGGTTCTTCCAGTCGAAGGCGATGCGCGGCGCGACGACATAACCTTCTTCAGCCGCCTTGATCGCGGGCTGGAGCAGCCGGTCGAAGCCGAACTTGCCGTGATCGCGCAACACGGTGGCAAAGGCGTCGACCACGCCCGGAATCGACACCGCATGCGCCGAGGTCAGCGGCACGGAATTGATCTTGCGCTCGAGATACCAGTCGGCGTTCGCCGCTTTCGGCGCGCGGCCGGAGCCGTTATAGGCGATGATCTTGCCCTCGCCCCGCGGCTGGATCAGCGCAAAGCAGTCGCCGCCGATACCGGTCGATTGCGGCTCGATCACGCCAAGCACGGCCGAGCCGGCGACCGCCGCGTCCACCGCCGTGCCGCCCTCACGCAGCACCTCGATCGCGGCGAGCGAGGCCAGCGGATGCGAGGTCGCCACCATCGCGTTGGTGGCGTGGACCGTGGACCTGCCGGGGAAATGGAAGTTTCTCATGCGAATTCTTGCTTTCTTGGACGTCCGGCGCGACGGCGCGCCAGCTCGGAAAAACCCGGCCTACATGGCATATTCCGGCCCGCCGGAGCAATGCTGGCATACCAATGAAATGGCTGCCATCCGCTGGGCGTATATGCACGGTTCGCGGCTTCAGCCATAGCGGGTTTTCCGGGCGGCCGTCGCCTGCTAAACGAGCCGCCATGACTTACAAGGTCGCCGCCTTCTACCAATTCGCCGCCCTCCCGGATCACCGGGAGCTGCGCGAGCCGTTGCGTGCATTCTGTGCTAGCCTGGCCCTGAAGGGCAGCGTGCTGCTGGCCCAGGAGGGCATCAACGGCACCGTCGCGGGCCCGCCGGAGGCGATCGACGCTTTCGCTCACGAGCTCGCGCACGGCGACATGTTCGGCGGCAGGCTGGACCATCTCGAGCTCAAATTCTCGACCGCGGCGGCGATGCCGTTCCGCCGGCTCAAGGTGCGGCTGAAAAAGGAGATCGTCACGCTCGGCGATGCGGCCGCCGATCCGACCAAGAAGGTCGGCACGTATGTCGACGCCGCCGAATGGAATGCGTTGATCGCGGCACCCGACACGCTGCTGCTCGACACCCGCAACGCCTTCGAGGTGGCGATGGGCACGTTCGAGGGCGCGGTCGATCCCGGCATCAAGAGCTTTGGCCAGTTCAAGGACTTTGCCGCCGATCAGCTCGATCCGGCCAAGCACCGCAGGATCGCGATGTTCTGCACCGGCGGCATTCGCTGCGAGAAGGCCAGCGCGCATCTGCTCGCGCGCGGCTTTGCCGAGGTCTATCACCTCAAGGGCGGCATCCTGAGATATCTGGCAGAGGTGCCGGAGACGCAGAGCCGCTGGCGCGGCGAGTGCTTCGTGTTCGACGAGCGCGTCGCGCTCCGCCACGCTTTGCGCGAACTCGACAAGGGGCACGGCCGTGACGAATGAGATCAAGACGCTGAGCGAGCGCATCGACACATTGGAGATGCGCCTCAGCTATCAGGACGATACTATCGAAACGCTGAACCAGACGATCACCGCACAGTGGAAGCAGATCGATGCGCTGACGCGGCAGATCGCGCAGCTCAGTGAACGGCTCCAGGATGCCGAGGCGAATGCGCCGGGGCCTGCCAACGAGCGCCCGCCGCATTATTGAAACGATGAGCTACTGACCGGACGCCTTGAGCATTAGGCTGGCCACCTCGCCCGACATCATCAACCGGTTGCGCCCGGCTTCTTTCGCGCCGTAGAGCGCCTGATCGGCCGCCTCGACGAGCGAGGCCACGCCCGCCGTGCGCTCCAGCACCGGCCGGCAGGCTGCGCCTCCGAGCGAAGCGGTAACGCAACCGGTGGCACAGTTGGTGGTGTGAACGAGGCCCGCCTCGCGGATCGCCCGTCGAATCCGGTCGCCGATCCGGGCGCAGCCCTCGGCATCAGTGTTCGGCAGCAGCATAGCGAACTCCTCGCCGCCATAGCGTGCCGCCAGATCGCCCGGACGCTGCATCTCGGCCGCGATGACCTGCGCCACCCCGCGGAGGCAGGCGTCGCCAGCGGGATGGCCATATTCGTCGTTGTAGGCCTTGAAGTGGTCGACGTCGACCATCAGCAAGGCGAGACTTGAGCGGTCGCGATAGGCGCGCGCCCACTCGTCCTTCAGACATTCGTCGAAGCGGCGGCGGTTGGCAAGGCCGGTGAGGCTGTCCTCGATCGCGAGCGTCTCGAGCCTGGTCTCCAGCTTCTTGTGTTCGGTGATGTCGCGCGAGATCGCCACCACGCCGTCGAGGTTGCCGTTGTCCTTGCGTGTCACCCGCATGGTCGATTCGAGCCAGACTTCGCCGTTCTCCCGGTGCGAGTTGCGATAGACGAGGCGCGCCTCCTCCTTCTCGCCACGCTTCATGGCGTCGACGATCGCCTGAACCTGCGGCCGATCCTCCGGATTGACGCCCGCGAGCGCCGGCGTGCCGATCAGTTGATTGGCGCGCCAGCCGACGAGGCGCACCGACGAGGGCGAGACATAGCGCAGCCGCTCGTCGAGCCCGATGCGGGTCACCATATCGCTAGAGCCTTCCGCGAGCAGGCGGAAGTGAGCCTCCTTCTCGATCAGGGCCGCGGCCATGCGCTGGCCCCGTTGCAGCTGCCGCACCAGCACGGCACCGATGACCGCGATCAGCATCACGAGGGCGACCACGTGGAGCATGCGGGAGATCGCGGCTGCGCGCCAGGGCGCCAGCAGTTCGTCCTTGTCAACGGTGGCGAGCAGGACCAACGGGTAACGGCTGCTGCGCTTGAAGAAGCTGACCCGCTGGACGCCATCCAGCGGCGACTTGAAATGATAGGCGCCGCCCGGTCGCTGCAGGCTGGCGTCGCGGAACAGCGGCGTGTCGCCGACGTTGCGGCCCACGAATTTGTCGTTGCTCGGGTTGCGCGCAACGATCAGGCCCTCGCCATGCGTCAGCGCCACCGAACTGTTGCGGCCGATCTCGAACTGCTCGTAGAAATGCGAAAGATATTTCGAGCTGATGGTCGCGAGCACCACGCCGCCGAAGCTGCCGTCCGGCTTGTTGAAGCGACGCGACAGGGTGACGACCCATTCGCCGTCCAGCAGGCTCTTCACGGGACGGCCGACATGGGCCTCTCGCTTCGCAGAGAGCTGATGATGACGGAAGAACGCGTCGTCGCTGAAGGTCGAGCCGATCGTGCCGGGCAAGGTCAGCCAATTGCCCTGATCGTCGATGATGGCGAGGCTGTGAATGCGCTCGACGGCCCTCTTGCGCGCTTCCAGCAGGGTGCGCAGCTTCGCGATCGTGGCTGGACCGGCGCCGTCCATCTCCAGCCGGCTGACGACGCCGACGACGCCGGAATCCAGCAGATCGAGGCTGTCCTCTGCATGCTGTGTCAGCGAACGGGCAACGTTCGCCATTTCGGTCTCGGCACCCTTGAGCACCGCATCGCGCGCGGCCCATTCGCGCCAGCCGCTGACCCCGAGAATGGTCGCGCAGGTCAGCACGACGAACGCCGCCGCGCGCAGCGGCAGACGGCTCCATCCGGCTCTTTGGGTGGCAGCACTCATGCGGCAGAGAATTCTCCGATCTTTTCGGAAACTCTGCCGCTTCTGTTATTGAACTCTGAAGTTACCGCGGTAATGCGCGGCGATATGCCCTGTTTCCCGTACTCGTACGGACGCAAGCATCAGCGCATCGCTAACAGAACATTACCGCGCCTATCGGGAACGGCTCCCCCGCCCGCTAGCTGAAGATGGCCTTAACTTTCTCCCAGAGCGTGGGGTGCTCGGCATCCGCATCCGCCTTCGAGGGTGTCGGTTGCGCGGCGCTGACGGGATCGGAGGCCGGGAACGTATCCTTCAGACCGCCGTCGAGCTTGGCGTTGCGATCGGCGGCGAGCGCCTCGCGCAGGTCATCGGCATGCTTGTCGTGCGGCGCAGGGTTGAATCTCTCAGCCATGATCTCCTCCATTGGCTGGTCAACGCGGCCCACTCGCGCTGGTTCCCCTGTTCCGCTGGGGGCCGCGGCAGTGTATCAGGAGCCATAACTCTCTTCAGGACCATTCGTGCCCCAGTCTGCGCCAAAGCCCTTCATTGACGTGCTCTCCGGCCAGCGCCAAGCCATCCCCCCCATGTGGATGATGCGGCAGGCCGGCCGCTACTTGCCGGAATATCGCGAGGTGCGCGCCAAGGCGGGCGGCTTCCTCGATCTCTGCTTCAATCCGGAGCTTGCCGCGGAGGTGACGCTGCAACCGATCCGGCGATTCGGCTTCGATGCCGCGATCATCTTCTCGGACATCCTCGTGATCCCCTATGCGCTCGGCCGCTCCGTGCGTTTCGAGGTCGGCGAAGGCCCGCGGCTCGAACCGCTGGATGACCCGGCGAAGGTTGCGACGCTGGCCGCGCGGGCCGACTTCTCCAAGCTCGCACCCGTGTTTGAGGCGCTGCGGATCGTGCGCGGCGCGCTCGCTCCCGAGGCCGCGCTGATCGGCTTCTGCGGCGCACCGTGGACGGTAGCGACCTACATGGTCGCCGGCCAGGGCACGCCCGACCAGGCACCGGCGCGCATGATGGCCTACCGGCATCCGGGGGCGTTTGCAGAGATCATCGACGTGCTGGTCGACAACTCGGTCGAATATCTGCTGGCGCAGCTCGCCGCCGGCGCCGACGCCTTGCAGATCTTCGACACCTGGGCCGGCGTGCTGCCGCCGGCAGAGTTCGCGCGCTGGTCGGCCGAGCCGACGCGGCGCATCGTCGAAGGCGTGCGCGCAAAGGTGCCGGATGCGAAGATCATCGGCTTCCCGCGCGGCGCCGGCGCGCAGCTGCCGGCCTATGTCGAGGCAACCGGCGTCAACGCGGTCAGCATTGACTGGACCGCGGAGCCGGGCTTCATCCGCGAGCGCGTGCAGAGCAAGGTCGCCGTGCAGGGCAATCTCGACCCGCTGGTGCTGATCACTGGGGGTACCGCGCTCGACCGCGCCGTCGACGACGTACTGGCGAATTTTGCGCAAGGGCGGCTGATCTTCAATCTCGGGCACGGCATCCAGCCGGAAACGCCGATCGCCCATGTCGAGCAGATGCTGAAGCGCGTGCGGGGCTGATTTATTTCGCAGGTGGGGCGCGGCAAAACAAAAAGCGCGAAAACAACCCCATGCACAGTAGACAAGTCATTGAAAAATCTAAGCCGGCATGACTCACCCGGCGCGTTTGACACGTCGGGCAAAACAGGTGCACGATGACATCATCGCCGATTATGATCTCACAGGCAGGCTAGTGCGGCCGGCTGCGCTCGATGATCTCGGCGGCACCCTTGGCCAGCAGATCCAGACCCACCGCACGACCGAGTTCGCGCGGGCGGTTGGCGGGGCCTGAACGCGAGGCCTCGATGATGGTGTTGCCGGAGAGGTCGAGCACGGAGGCCGTCAGCGACATCCGATCGCCGGCGATGGTCGAAAAGCTCGCCACCGGCGAATTGCAGTGGCCGTTGAGCACCCATAGCACTTCGCGCTCCGCGTTGGCGCAGGCGTGCGCGGCGGGATCGTCGATCGATGCAAGGATTTGCCGCGTCTGCCAATCCTGCGCCGCGCATTCAACGGCGACGATGCCCTGGCCTGCGGCGGGCAGCATCTCCGCCGGCGTGAATTCGTAGGCGATGCGATGGGAAAGGCCGACGCGATCAAGGCCGGAGCGCGCCATGATCAGCGCATCCGCGGGACCCACCTCGCCACCATCGGGCAGACGCTGCTTCGTCTTGTTGTCGAGCTTGCGCACACGCGTGTCGGCCGCACCGCGAAAATGAATGATCTCTGCCTCCGGAAAGAGCCGACGCGCATAGGCTGCGCGCCGTACGGCATTGGTCCCGATCTTGAAGCCTCGGCCGCGCGTTTGCCGAAACGTCTCCAGCGTCGCGCCATAACGCAGCACCAGCGCGTCACTGGGCGGATCGCGCGAGAGCGTGGCGCCGATCACGAGGCCGGGCGTGTCCTCGTTGCCCGGCATGTCCTTCAGCGAGTGCATCGCCGCCTGCAATTCGCCCGAGAGCACGGCGGCGCGGATCTGCGCCACGAAGGCGCCGCCCTTGCCGCCGTGGGGCAGGAGCTTGCTGGTCTGGTCGAGATCGCCCGTCGTGTCGAATTTGACGATCTCGACGTCGAGATCGGGCACGGCGGCGGTCAGGCAGCGCACAATCTCTTCCGTCTGTGCCAGCGCCATCGCGCTCTTGCGGGTGCCGATCTTGAATCGCGTAGCCAAGTCTTTGTCCTCTCGAAGCGCGCGGGTTAGCGCGCATCCTCCAATATCATGTCGGAGGCCTTTTCGGCGATCATGATGATGGGCGCGTTGGTGTTCCCCGACACCAGGTCCGGCATGACCGAGCCGTCGACGACGCGGAGGGCATCAAGCCCCCTCACCTTCAGCCGTTGGTCGACCACCGCGAGCGCGTCGTTGCCCATACGACAGGTCGAGGTCGGATGGTAGATGGTGCTGCCGCGCTCGCGGCAGAAATCGAGCAGCTCGGCATCCGTGGATATTTTCGTGCCGGGATCGACCTCGCCAGCGACGAACGGCTTCAGCGCCGCTGCGCTCAGGATCTTGCGCAGGATCTTCAGGGCTTCGACGTTGGTGGTGCGATCGGTCTCGGTCGACATGTAGTTGATGCGGATCTCCGGCGGCACGGTCGGGTCGGCACTTTTGATGCGCAGGGTCCCGCGGCTTTCGGGCCGGAGCTGGCATACGGAGGCGGTGAAGCCGGAGAAATCGTGCAGCTTCTCGCCCATCTTGTCGGTCGAGAACGGCAGGAAGTGCACCTGGATGTCGGGCGAAGCGAGCCGCGGGCTGGTCTTGAAGAACGCGCCCGCTGTGCCCGCCGCGATCGTCAGCCAGCCCTTGCGGAACAGCGCGTAACGTGCGCCCGCCATCGTGCGGCGCAGCGGATGATTGATGGTGTCGTTGAGCGTGATCTTCTGCGAGCAACGCATCACGATGCGGACCTGCATGTGGTCCTGAAGATCGTGGCCGACACCCGGCGCCTCCAGCACGACGTCGATACCATGCGTGCGGAGGAGATCGGCCGGGCCGACGCCGGAGAGCTGAAGCAGTTGCGGCGAGTTGTAGGCCCCGCTCGACAGCACGATTTCCTTGCGGGCCCGCGCGCGGCGCAAGGCCGCGCCTTGCCGGTATTCGACTCCGACCGCCCGCCGCCCTTCGAACAGGACGCGCCGAGCGTGTGCGGAGGTCTCGATCTTGAGATTGCTGCGCGACTTGGCGGGGCCGAGATAGGCCACCGCCGTCGAAGCGCGGCGGCCATTGCGCGTCGTGGTCTGGAATAGGCCGACGCCTTCCTGCGTGGCGCCATTGAAATCCGGATTGTAGGGCAGACCGGTCTCGACCGCGGCGTCGATGAACGCCTTCGACAGCGGATCGGTCACGATCATGTCGGACACCGGCAGCGGGCCGCCGCTGCCGTGATATTGGTCGGCACCGCGCGTCTGGTTCTCGGCCTTCTTGAAGTAGGGCAGCACGTCGTCATAACCCCAGCCGGTGTTGCCGAGCTGGCGCCAGCGGTCGTAGTCCTCGTGCTGACCGCGGACATAGAGCAGGCCGTTGATCGAGCTGGAGCCGCCCAGCGTCTTGCCGCGCGGCTGGAAGACCTGGCGCCCCTTCAGCTCGGGCTCCGGCTCGGTCTGGTACATCCAGTTGACGGTCTTTTCCTTGAACAGCTTGCCGTAGCCGAGCGGCACGTGGATCCAGATGTTGGAATCCTTCGGGCCAGCTTCGAGCAGCAGCACGCTGTGCTTGCCATTCGCCGAGAGCCGGTTGGCGAGCACGCAGCCGGCCGAGCCGGCACCGACGATGATGTAGTCGAATTCGGGATCGGACGGCGCGTGGGAGGAATTTGCGTTCATGCGCTACTGTTCTTTTTGTTGGTGTTGGCGTTTCCAGCTTCGTCACTTAGCACAATCATGCATGCAGGCGCAGCGCCTCGACCAGCGACCTGAACGCACGGGCATATTCCGCCCCCGCCCTTGTGATATCAGCGCGCCCGGCACAGGCGACCGCGGCCTCCGTGACTGCGCCGAGCAGCAGCCGCGCCAGCGGCTCGACCGGCTGTCGCGCGATCAGGCCGGCCTCCATCGCGGCCGCAAGGGTGCGCGGCAGCTTGCCACCGAAATGCTTGACGTCGATCTCGCGCCAACGTTCCCAGCCGAGCACGGCTGGCCCGTCGCGCAGGATGATCTGGCCGGTGGGGCCCTTTGCCGTCGCCGCAAAGTAATGCTGGGTACCGGCAACCATAGCGGCGAGCACGTCCTTCTCGGCGCGCGCGGCGCTGTCGATCTCGACAACGAGGTCGCGCGAGACCTGGTCGAACACGGCTTCGAACACCGCCTCCTTGGTCTTGAAGTGATGATAAACCGCGCCCTTGGCGACGCGGGCGGCCTCCGCGATCTCGTCCATGGTGGTGGCGGCGAAGCCTTGTGTCCCGAACAGACGGCGCGCCGCCGTCAGGATCGCTTCAATGGTCGCCGCCCGCCGCTCCGCCTGCTTTGCCATGTGTCTCGTCTGGGTTCAGAATACCTCTCCCTTCGGAACTTCGGGAGAGGTGAGTTCTCGGCTCGCACCGGTTCAACTCACTCTCGCTTTAGTCGAGTTCGGCACAGGCGGCCAGTTGACTTTTCGACCACCGGTCGGTATTTACCGACTATCAGTCGGTTTTACTCGTGAGGTGTGCCATTGCCGAGTCGTGACATTGTCGAAGCGTTTGCGCAGCGGCTGGAAGCAGGAGACTTCATCGGCGCCATTGAACAGTTCTGCGCGCCTGATGCCGTCACCTACGAGAACAGCGCTGCTCCGACGGTTGGGCGCGATAAGCTCATCGCCAAGGAGCGCGGCGTGCTGGCCGCTTCGAAGGAGGTCAAGGCCGTGCGCATTGGGCCGAGCCTGATCGAGGGCGACCATGTCGCGACCCGCTGGTGCTTCAGCTTCACCAACGCCGAAGGGATCACCCGGACGCTCGACGAGGTCGCGTGGCAGACCTGGCGGGGCGATCAGGTGATCGAGGAGAGGTTCTATTACGATCCGAAGCAGTTGGGGCGATGATTCCGGACAGCGGTGTCATCGCCCGGCTTGACTGGACGATCCGGTACGCCGAGACGCCAATAGTCAATTGATAGGCCGCGGCGTATTGATGCCCCGGTCCCGTCTCCGCCAAGGCTACGCCGGGGCCACAATGGTATCTCGGCCCGTCGGAGCTTTAGCAAAGGCGGCAAGCCGGGGCACAACAGCGGAGTTACGGGCGAACATCCCCTGCCATCGCGCATTTGTATCGATTTGTTATCGATACCCTCGTTTGAACACGCAGAAGTGGTCACGGCGGCGGTCGCGGCCGAGGACAATTCATAGTTCGTCAAAGGTTTGTAGCGAATTCTCAGCTTCCAGCCGGACCAACGGCGGACGCTGCCAGGCTCTCGAATGCGGACTCAAACGACCAGCTATTTCGCACGGCTGTTCGCCGGCGATCTGTCGGCGTTAGGCGGTCCTGCAGCCGACGAGGCCGTCGCCGGTCATATTAGGGCCGAACAGATGTCGCTGGTGCTGGGCTATTCCGTCGGCATCATGCTGGCCAATGCCTGCAACGCCATCGTGCTGGCCGTCGCGCTGTGGCAGTCGCCGGACCGGATGCCGGCCCTGATCTGGGCGGTCGCCGTGGCCGCCGCCGCGATCGCATTCGGCCTGCAATCCCACGCCACGCGCCGCATCACCAAGCCGCAATTCGTCTCGCGCCGTGCCATGCACCGGCTGGTGCGCAACGCCTTCATCCTTGGCGCGGCCTGGGGCATCGTCCCAGTCGCGTTCTTCTCCGACGCTTCGACCGGCGGCCAGCTCGTCATCACCTGCCTGTGCTCGGGCATGCTGGCGGGCGGCGCGCTGGCCTTCGCGACGATCCCGATCGCGGCCATCGCCTTCACGGCGCCCATCTTCCTCGGCATCGCCATCTGCCTGTGCCGGAACGGCGATCTTGCCTTCCTGCTGATCGCATTCCTGGTCGTGGTCTACGGAAGCGTGCTGCTCCGCGGCGTGTTCGTCAATTCGTTCTCGTTCGCGCATCGCGTGATGCAGCAACTCGAAGCGGAGCGCACGGTGCGGCGGGATCCCCTCACCCATTTGCCCAACCGCGTCGCGTTCAACGAAACGCTCGATGCCGCGCTCAAACGGCTGGCGTTATCAGGCGAGGAATTCGCGGTGCTGCTGCTCGACCTCGACCGCTTCAAGGAGGTCAACGACCAGTTTGGTCATCCCGCCGGCGACGAATTCCTGGTCCAGGTTGCAAGCCGCCTGCGGCGCTGCACGCGCGCGGCCGAGCATGTCGCGCGCATCGGCGGCGACGAATTCGCGCTGGTCATGAACAATGTGGCGCGGCCAGAAGATGCGCTCGAGATCGCCGAGCGCTTCGTCGCGGCCTTCGCCGAATCGTTCCAGATCGAGGGCCGCCAGATCGTCGGCGCGACCAGCGTCGGCATCGTGCTTGCGCCGCGCGACGGCAACACGCCGTTCGACCTCATTAAGAATGCCGACGCCGCGCTCTATCGCGCCAAGAAGGCGGGAGCCGGCACGGTCTGCTTCTTCGAGACCAGCGACGACAAAGCGTCCCGCGACCGCAAGGCGCTGCAATCGGACCTCGCGGGCGCGATCGCGAGGGACGAGCTGTTCCTGGTGTTCCAGCCGTTCCTCGGTCTGGGCGACAACCGCATCACAGGCTTCGAGGCGCTGCTGCGCTGGCAGCATCCAATACGCGGACTGGTGCCGCCGAGCGAATTCATACCGATCGCGGAGGAGACCGGGCTCATCCACGAGATCGGCGAATGGGTCATCCGCCGCGCCTGCACGACGGTGGCGCAATGGCCCGAACAGATTAGGGTCGCCGTGAACTTCTCTGCGGCACAATTTCACAACACCGGCATTCTCCAGACCATCGTGCAGGCGCTTGCCGACGCGAAGATCTCTCCCAGGCGGCTCGAGATCGAGATCACGGAATCGATGCTGCTGTCTAAATACGGCTCGGCCGCATCGGTCCTGAATGCGCTGCTGGAGCTCGGGGTCACCGTGGCGCTCGATGATTTCGGGACGGGCTTCTCCTCGCTCACCTATTTACGCAAGCTGCCGTTCAGCCGTATCAAAATCGACCAGTCCTTCATCCGCGACGTGCTGGTGCAGCCGGACTGCGCTGCGATCGTCAAGTCGGTGGTCTCGCTCGCGCGGGACCTGCGCATCGGTGTCGTCGCTGAAGGCGTCGAGACCTCCGACCAACTCGAATATCTGCGCCAGATCAGCTGCGACGAGGTGCAGGGCTATCTGATCAGCCGGCCGGTGGCGGCCGATGCCGTGCTGGCGCTGCTGGACAGCAAGAAACATCGGGCGACCTTTGCGGCGTAGGACTCGATCGGGTTAAGATCGGTGCCGCTACGAAAGAGGTGCGCTCCCTCCCGCTTGCGGGCAGGGCTATCGCATATGGCGAAGCATACTGAGGAGGAAGGCATCATCCCAGCCCGCGCGCTTGATTTTGCGTCGAATCGAGGCGGTGTCGGGA
>NZ_JADPJR010000040.1:0-893 GCF_023073535.1 Bradyrhizobium sp. 179
TGACCCAAAGCGGACTTCGCCTCCGACAATCGATACAATTTGAGCACCATCTCTTATCAGAGCGAAAGAATGCCTACCTACACCCGTGGGTAATCGCGGCAATGCGAGGGCACGATGCCAGACGATAACAAAAAGCCTCAACCATGCACTTGCGCCTTCGAAGAGCAACTGCACTGCCTCAGGTTTCAGTCTGGCGAGTGCAACCAGAAGGCTATCCCCGGAACCTTTAGCCATCCTAAGTCCAGATTTGGGCGTATCTCGCGACCAGCACCGATCCCAAAGAAGACCGACGCTCGCAGCGGGCGCGCTGAAGAGTAGGTAGTGTCATACACTTCGCTGGCGTCGGCACCCAGCCGGGTCTGATATTGGCCCGTTGCCGACCTGCTCCATTGCCTGCCAACGGTCAGCCTTTGACCCGAAGCAGACTTGCGCTAGCTTTTCAGAGGGGCCCTCTCACCTTCATCAAAACGAACATGTGAGAACCGGCGGCGATCAACGAGAAAATTACTATTCCCAATTCAGCACCGTGCACATGCTGCGGCGCATATGTTGAAGCCGCCCAAATGAAGAGACGGACGGCGGCCATGAAGGCAATCATCCCCCACATTGCGAGCCATTTTGGGGCGTACCAAGTCGGCTCGCCGTTGCGACCCCATTGCATGGCAACACGCTCGCTTGCGATGCGCGGGCCACGATACAGGTTCAACCCGACGACCAACGCGATAGCGAAGCCAAAGACGTAGTCTGCTGACATCATGCTTTCCGCCTTCTCAAAATCGGCCGAGACTACCCAGAGATGGAGAAGCAATCCATTCTTGTTTAGATGGAGCCGCTCGCGTCTGTTACCTATGGTTGCTGGTAGATTGATTGGACGCTACGACCGCTTCTGGCCC
>NZ_JADPJR010000112.1:0-891 GCF_023073535.1 Bradyrhizobium sp. 179
CTGGATAAGTGCGGCAGAATGACTCGGCAGCTATTTTGAGCGTGGCACGCGCGGCGGCGATGTGCTCGAAATAGCACATGAGCATCGCGGCGCTACGCGGCGAAAACGAACGCCTCAAGGCGCTTTTGGCGCAAACGCAGGCGGCCTTGAGCGAGCATCAGGGGGCGCTGGCGGCGTCGGAGGAAGCGCGACGTCGGCTGGAGATCATTCTCGGCGAATTGCGACGCGAGAAGTTCGGCGCGAAGTCCGAGAAGCTGCGGCCAGATCAGTATCACTTGCCGCTGGAAGACGTGGAGATCGCGCAAGGCATCCTGGACGCGGCGCAGGAGAGAGCCGAGACTGTGATCAATGGCCGATCGCGGAACGTGCCGGATCAAGGTCCTCATCGCAATCGCGGCTGCTTGCCTGCCCATTTGCCGCGGGTGGAACGGATCATCGAGCCTGCGAGCACGCTCTGTCCGTGCGGTTGCGGTGCCATGGCGAAGATCGGCGAGGACGTCAGCAAACGGCTCGACGTGATCCCGGCGCAATGGCGGGTGTTGGTCACGCGCCGCCCGAAATACATCTGTCGCCGCTGCGCGGGCCCCGTCGTGCAGGCGCACGCACCGGAGCACGTCGTGCCCGGCGGGCTGCCGACCGAAGCGGCCATCGCGCACGTGATCGTCTCCAAATTTGGCGATCATACGCCATTTTACCGTCAGGCCGAGATCTATGCGCGCCAGGGTATCCGGCTTGATCGGGCGACGCTGGGCAACTGGTCCGGCCGCGCCTGCTTCCATCTTCAGCCCATCGCGGACCACATGCGCCACCACCTGGCCATGGCGGATCGGCTGTTCATGGATGAGACCAAGGCGCCGGTACTCGATCCGGGGCGCGGCCAAACGAAGAAGG
>NZ_JADPJR010000126.1:0-886 GCF_023073535.1 Bradyrhizobium sp. 179
CCGGGTTGGACGGAGGTTTGAGATGGGATTGGACAGCAAAAAGGACGTCCATTTAGACGGCCCGTCGGCGGGGTCGGTGAGCCGGTTGGAAGTTCTTGAAGGACCGTCGGGGCGCCGCGTGCGTTCGGAAGCGGAGAGAGCTCGGATCGTCGCCGAGAGTCTGTTGCCCGGTGCCCAGGTGGCCGAGGTGGCGCGCAAGCACGGAGCGACGCGCTGGCAGATCTACGATTGGCGACGGCGGCTTCGGCAACGGGGCGTGTTGCCGCCGTGCGAGGCGTCGCATCCGACATTCGCGCCGCTGGTCGTGGAAGGTGCGTTGGAGGAGCGTCAGGTTTCGGCGATCAAGCTTGAGATTGCGATCGGTGATGTCATTCTGCGGACGGATACGGCCATAGATGGCGAGCAGCTGTCCCGGGTGATCCGCGCGGTGCGAGCGTCACGATGATCGCGGTCGGTGCAGATCTGAAGATTTACGTTGCAACGCGGCCGATCGACTTCCGCTGTGGCCACGATGGGCTTGCGGCGAAGGTGCAGGAGATGCTTCGTCTCGATCCGTTCAGCGGGGCAGCCTTCGTGTTCCGATCGAAACGAGCGGACCGAATCAAGATTTTGGTGTGGGACCGAACGGGCCTGGTGTTGGTTCACAAGCGCCTCGAAGGTTGCAAGTTCGTTTGGCCAACGATCGCGGACGGCGTGATGCGGATGTCGCCGGCGATGTTCGCGGCCTTGTTCGAGGGGCTGGATTGGAGGTTGGTCCGCCCGGAAGAAGCACGGCGCCCGCAGGTCGCTGGATAAGTGCGGCAGAATGACTCGGCAGCTATTTTGAGCGTGGCACGCGCGGCGGCGATGTGCTCGAAATAGCACATGAGCATCGCGGCGCTACGCG
>NZ_JADPJR010000026.1:0-876 GCF_023073535.1 Bradyrhizobium sp. 179
TTTCGGGGCGAGAAGGTCTTTGGGATTGCAAACTTTCGGGCTTTGACGGCCCAAAAGCTTGCAGTTTCATTTTTGAGGATTCCGTCGAATCACGAGTCGTGATTCCGTCGTCGCATCGGAGGGAGCGATGCGACCAAAGGAACGACGCGGGACGGGACAAACCGATCTTCTGCGCTCGCGGCTGGACGCGATCATCGATATGGGGCACCCGCTGGTGAAGCTGGCGGGGACAATCGACTGGTCGTTCCTGGAGCAGCGGTTCGGGGCGGTCTACGAGGACAAGCCGGGCCCGCCGCCATTGCCGACGCGGCTGATGGCGGGGCTGGCGATCCTCAAGCACACCTACGACCTCTCCGACGAGGTCCTGTGCGAGCGCTGGGTGGAGAACCCCTATTACCAGTTCTTCTGCGGCGAGGAGTTCTTCCAGCACCGATTGGTGTTCGATCGCTCTTCGCTGACGCGCTGGCGCCAGCGGATGGGCGAGGAGAAGCTGCAGGCTTTGCTGCAGGAGAGCCTTTCGGTTGCCACCAAGACCGAGGCGCTCAAGCCGTCCGATCTCAATCGCGTCATCGTCGACACGACGGTGCAGCCCAAGAACGTGATGTTCCCCACCGATGCGCGGCTGCTGAACCGCGCCCGCGAGATCCTGGTGCGGCTGGCCAAGAGGTACGGCGTCAAGCTGCGCCAGTCCTATGCCAGGGTGGGCAAGTTCGCGCTGATCAAGCATCAGCGCTATGCCCACGCCAAGCAGTTCAAGCGTGCCAACAGGGCCTTGAAGAAGCTCAAGACCTATCTCGGCCGCATTATCCGCGACATCGGCCGCAAACTCGGGGGCAACGCCGACTTGCTTGCCGGGATCGTGCTGGAGCGCATGCT
>NZ_JADPJR010000109.1:0-869 GCF_023073535.1 Bradyrhizobium sp. 179
ACAGTGCGTTCGGCGGCCTTTCGCAGATTTGCTTTGAGCTTTGCGAAGGCGTTCTCGATCGGGTTGAAGTCGGGACTGTAAGGCGGAAGGTAAAGGAGCGTTGCGCCGGCAGCCTCGATCATCTCGCGGACGCGCGGCCCCTTGTGGCTGGAGAGGTTGTCCATGACGACGATGGCGAAGGCTGGAAGCTCTGGTACGAGGACCTTTTCGACATAGGTCTCGAAGGCATCGCGGTTGATGGGACCATCGAGCACCCAGGGTGCGATGATGCCGCGCGTGGTTAGAGCGGCGACGCAGGTTGTCGTTTTCCAATGGCCGTGAGGAACGCTGGCCCGCAGGCGTTCGCCCCGCTGGCAACGGCCATGTGTTCGCGCCATGTTGGTCGATGCCCAGGTCTCGTCAATGAAGACGAGCCGGTCCCGATCGAGCTTGTCCTGGCTCTCACGCCAGGCCTGGCGCCGCGTCAAGACATCCGGGCGATCCTGCTCTGTGGCATGGGCGGTCTTTTTTTACGCGTGATCTTGTGGCGCTCGAAGAAGCGTCGGATCGTGCCATATCCGAAAGACAGGCCTTGTTTGCTCAAGCTGTCACGCAATTCCTCGATGGTGATATCGGGAGAGGCCTCGAGCAAAGCCACGATCGTCGCCTCATGGGCATCAATCCGATGAGACTTGCGATCGCCGCCCTGAGCTCTCGGCTGGGCATCCCCCTGTTCCCGTTCGCGCGTGCGCCAGCGGCTCACGCTCGCCGCGCTTACCCCAAATCGCTCGGCAGCCTGCCGGCCTGAAACGCCGCCTCCAATACAGGCAAGCACACGTTCGCGAAGATCCATCGACAGCGGTTTCGCCATGCCCGCCGGCCTCCAATCC
>NZ_JADPJR010000057.1:0-848 GCF_023073535.1 Bradyrhizobium sp. 179
CCCTGAGGCACGTTGCTCGCCAATGAGCCAGGCTTCGTCGCCCGGGAGATGCTGCTGACCCTTATCCCATATCCGCTGCGGAGGTCCGTCGGCGGTGCGGACACGGACAGCAGCAAATCGGGCTTTCAGTCGACCTTTCGTCCCGCTGCGCCAACTCACGGTTTTCCACCTGGCGCTCGCCAGCATTTGTTCTGCCGCAATCGACAAAATATCTGGTACGTGGTGCTTCCGGGTTTCCCGCGGACTTTGGTAATCGGCCAAATGAGCTTCACATTGACCGGATACACCTTGAGATGCCGAGGGATGCCGACGGCCCAAGCCAGCCCGCGCTCTGTCAACCCTTGTCGAAACGGTGCGCTGAGCCCGTATCCCGCATCCGCCAGTACACATCCAAAGCGCACGTTAGCTGCCATCGCGCGGTCAATCTCGGCCAAAGCAATTTCCGGCTTGGACCGTGCCGTTCGATGTTCGACCGGCACGCGAGCGCGCTTTAGACGAGACAGGTCGCTAGTCCAGCTGTCAGGCAGAAAGAGACGCAAAGCGATCATCACCGGCACTTCACCTCGCGCAAGCGTCAAAGACACCAGCGTTTGGCAATTTGCCGTTTTGCCGAGAGCCGACGCGTATTGAGCCGCAACACCAACCGACCGTTCACCTTTCTTCGGCAGTGAGGTGTCATCAATGACCAGCACCGCATCCTTGCCGCCGACAAGCCCGTCGGCCTGGTTGAGCAACTCAGATTCCAGCGATGACTCGTCCCAGACACCATCGGCGATGAAATGGTGCAGCTGATCGTAGTTGCCGGTTGCGAGGCGTTCTGCCATCGGCTGAACGCTCTTGCGATCGCC